>DATANP010000037.1:0-5970 GCA_036266195.1 Thermoanaerobaculia bacterium
TCGAGCACCACGACCTTGCCCTTGAGGCCGGCGAGGGAGACGGTCTTGCCGTTCAGGTCCTTGAGCTGGAAGGCCGGAGCGGTGTCGCCGACGGCCGCGGCGAAGGCCGGGCCGGCGAGGGCCAGGAGCAGGGTTGACGTCGAAAGAAGTCTGCGGATCATCAGGTCCTCCTTGTCACATGGTTGCGGTGCCGGAGCCAGGCGAGGAGCCCAAGAGCCAGCAGGGCCAGCTCCACGGCCGCCAGTTGCTCGGGCCGGATCTGTCGGGAAAGGGCATAGAGCACCCCCACGGTCGCCGCGCCGGCCGCGAAGCCGAGCGCCTGGAGGTAGGGTGAGGGGAACGCAGGGCCGAGCAGGCCCCAGAGCGCCAGGGCCAGGAGCGTCATGGCCGCGGCGAGGATCGTCAGGACTGCCGGGCGCTCCAGCAGGCTTGGCGGTGCCTCGGCTTCCTTGGGTTTGGGGCCGACCAGCCGGCTGGCCTCCAGGCTGAAGGTCTTGCTGTCCTGGACCAGGTCGGTGACCGTCCAGGCGATGTTCGTGGTGGCCGGCATCTTTCCGGCCTCGCGGGGCTTGAGCGGGACTCGGAAGATCAAGCCATCGTCCGTGGTCCGGACTACGGGCTTGCCGGGATCGAACGCGTCATAGCTCTCCAGGAAGACGTTCGAACCGTCTCCGGGCCGGGCGCCGCGGACCCGGACCTCCAGGGTGTTGCCGTCCAGGACCGCGTCGGTCGAGACCCCGGCGACCTGCCGCTCGGGCAGCCGGCTCCACCAGCGGTCGATCAGCGGCGCGGTCTCCGGGTCCGGGACCGGGGAGCCCAGCGGCTGGTCCAGCGCCACCGTATAGCGGTAGGGGATGCAGTCCACCTCGCACACCAGATAGTCCACGTCGGCCTCCAGGCGGAGGTGGTCGCCCGCGTCCAGGTTGGCCCGGAAGGGATAGACGACCTCGTTCTCATAGCCGAAGGCGACTAGGCCGCCGGGCAGCTCGAAGCGGTGCGGTGCGGGCCAGAGCATCTCGGGATTGCCGAGGCCGACCGTCTTGCGGAAGACGACGACCGGCGGGAACCCCGCGTCGCCGCTGTTCTTCCAGTAGACGTGCCAGCCGGGCGCCAGCGTGAAGTGGAGCCCCATCTGGAGCTCGCCGCTCTTCGGGGCCACCTGCCAGGGCGTGATCAGGCGGACGCGGGACTGCTCGTTCGCGGACCAGGGGCTGGCGGCGCTCCAGGCAATCCGGGGAGCGGCGAGAAGCAGGAGAAGCCAGACGGACCCACGCACAGGCAAAGATTAAGCGAATCCGCGGCCGGGAGGGGTAAATTTCCGGTAAATTCGGACGCCATGCGGGTCTGCTTCACCCATCTCGGCTGCAAGCTCAACCAGGCGGAGATCGAGCGCCTGGCCCGGGATTTCCTCGCCGCCGGCCACCGCGTCGTGGGCTCGCCCGAGGAGGCCGACCTCCACGTCCTCAACACCTGCACGGTGACCCACACCGCCGCCCGGACCTCCAGGAAGGCGGCCAACCGATCCGGAAGGCAGGTCCGCACCGTGGTCACCGGCTGCTGGGCGCCGGAGGCGGAAGGGGCGGACCTCGTCGTCCTGAACGCGGACAAGGACCGGCTTCTGGATCGGATCCACGAGGCCTTTCCGGATCTGGCGCCCGACGACGTGCCGGTCCCCTGGGTCCGCCTGCCCTTCGGCAACACCCGCGCCCTGGTCAAGGTCGAGGACGGCTGCAACATGCGCTGCGCCTTCTGCATCATCCCCTCGACCCGCGGCCGGCAGCGGAGCCGGCCTTTGACGGAGATCGTGAGCGAGGTCCAGGCCCTGGTCGAGTCGGGCTACCAGGAGATCGTGGTCACCGGCGTCCAGATCTCGGCCTACCGCTCCGGAGACGACCGCCTCTACGAGCTGGTCCGGGCGATCCTGCGCGAGACGGACGTGCCACGGCTGCGGCTGACCTCCATCGCGCCCTGGGACCTGGACGAGCGGCTCCTGGAGCTGTGGTCCGACCCCCGCCTCTGCCGGCATCTCCACCTATCTCTCCAGAGCGGCTCGACGGAGACCCTCCGCCGCATGCGCCGTCCCTACACGGCCGAGAGCTACCTCGGCGTCCTGGAGCAGGTGAGGGCGATCCCGGGAGTGGCCGTGACCACGGACGTCATCGTCGGATTCCCCGGAGAGACCGAGGAGGAGTTTGAGCAGAGTCTGGCGACGGTGGAGGCCGCCGCCTTCGCCAAGATCCACGCCTTCCCCTACTCCGCCCGTCCCGGCACCGAGGCCGCGGACCTGCCCGGCCACGTGCCGCCCGGGGAGAAGAAGGAGAGGATGGAGCGCCTGCTCGCCCTGGCGGACCGGGCCGAGCGCACCTTCCGCCTCGCCCATCTCGGCCGGCGCGAGACCGTCCTCTGGGAGAAGCCCCGGGACGGCATGGGCCAGGGCCACACCGACAACTACCTCCGCGTGATCGCGCCGGAAGGCGCCGCCTTCTGGAATCGCTTCAGCGAGGTGGAGCTGGTGGGGCTGGAGGAGGATGGGATGGTCGGGGCTCCGGTGGCGTAGCGCTTCAAGTCGACGCCACAACTCGTGGCGCGATGCCACAGCTCGTGGCGCAACGCCACGGCTCGTGGCGCGATGCCGCAGCTTGTGGCGCAACGCCACGGCTCGTGGCGCGACGCCGCAGCTCGTGGCGCAACGCCACGGCTCGTGGCTCCCAACGAGTCCGGAAGTCTCTCGGGAGACTCGGGAAGGTTGTCAGCGGGGCCGGTTTCCGGGGAAGACCCCTCCCCGACCCTCCCCTGCTTCGCAGGAGAGGGCGCCCCCGCCCCCAGGCTTCAATGGGTTGGTCTCGAGCTCTCTGCGGACCTTCGAGGCATGCTGCTCGATATAAGCCCGTTGCTCCTCAAAGCTCATATCGCGCATGTCCGCGCCCATCTTGTCGCGCACCTGTCTCATGAACTGGACGGCGTCGAATTTCTTAGTCTCCATACCGTAGAACCTCCAGCGGACTCCGGATCTCCAGCAAAGTGTAACCAAGTCGGAGGTTCACCGAATTGTAGCCGCGGATCCGATCCAGGTTGACGATGTGCTTGAAGTTCCAACTCACCAGGACGTCCACCTTCTGAACCGTGGCCGTCGCGATATGCCGGGCATCCTCCAGATGAGCCGCGCCGATCACTCCGGTTGAGAGATACGCCTCAGCCAGATCCGAGGCTTCGGAATCGAACGCTACGGACTCCAATGCCTCTAGCGGCACCCATTGAACGACCTCCCGGACCTGGGGAGGCGCTCCTTCGAGCTCGGCCAGGGTGAGGTCCGATAGAACGAGCACGTCCAACCCTTTCCGGAAGCGGTTGAAAAGCTCGGCAGAGTGCGTACTGAATTCTTCGTCCAGACAACCTCCGATCACGGAGGTATCCGTATAGATGCGACGTTTCATGGATACGTATTCTGCCCCACCCGCTCCAGGATGTGGTACACCCCGAACTTCGGCAGCCGCAGGAACCCTGACCACGCCGCCGCCGCCAGGGTGCCTTCGGCCAGCCATTCGCGCAGCCAGTAGCCGGCGTAGTCCGGGTGCCGCTGCTTCAGGCCGGCGCCGTTCTCGATCGCCCAGCGCCGGTTGTAGCCCTCGTGAACCCCGACCGGCGCCGACAGCACGAGCGGCAGGCCGAGCGCGGCGTAGAAGGTCATCTCGCTCGGCTTGGTCCAGAGGATGTCGGTCTCGGCGAGCAGGCGGTTGAAGGCCACGTAGTAGCTCTCGAAGTCCTTCTCGCAGAGGATGCTCACGGCCGGGTGGCCGTCCAAGCCGGCCTCCCGGATCCAGGCGGTGAAGCGGTCCGCGACCTCCTGCCGGACTCCGGCCGACAGGCAGAGCCTCAGCCGGTCTTCTCCCAGGAGAGGCCGGAGGCTTCGGAGGAGCGAGCGCGCCAGCTCGGCCTGGGCTCCGGCGCCGCCGACCGTGAAGGTCGCAAGCGGCGGCCGGCCTTCTTCCTCCTTGGGCAGATCGACTCCGAGGAAGGTTTGGATCTCGTCGCGGGCCTGGGAGCGGAAGGCCCGCTCCGGGTCCAGCCGCACCAGCCGGGCCGCCAGGTTGCGCCGCGCCTCGGGCACGTCCAGGCCGCCGAGCAGCTCGTGCGGGAGCGGAAAGCCGGTCATCTCGATCCGGTCGCGGTCCACGCCATAGGCGCGCAGCCGCTGGACCGCCCGATGGCTCGGGGCCAGATACACGATGCGGCTCCGCTTCGGATCGAGCGGCACCCAGGCGCGGTTGATGTCCACGTCGGTCACCACGCAGTAGACCCGGCCGCAGCCGTGGTGGTCGGACGAGATGGCGGACGAGAAGAAAGTCGTCAGCAGCGGCGCTCCCGTCTCCCGGAGCCTCCCGGCGAGGCCGCGTCCCAGACCCTGGCGGATCAGCCGGTCGAGCGAGCGGACCTGGAAGGTCGGCGCCGAGAGGTCTCTGTACGGATAGAGGTGCGGGATCGCGGTCAGCGAGTCGAGGATCGACTGCATGGGCCGGCCTACGACCGGGAGCTGCGAGGTGCGGGAGGTGATCTCGTAGAACCGCCGCGACGCCTTCCAGAGGCGCTGCTCGTCCTCCTCGGCCACGGGCGGACGATCCACGTGGACCACCCGCGTGCCGACACGGTCGGCCAGGGCCTGGGCCGCCCGGAGGTGGCCGTAGCCCATTTCCACTGCGGCAATCAGCGGGGTGATCGGGGAGGGCGGTTCGGTCATGCAAATCGCGGCCCGGGTCAGGCCGCGAGGCGCAGGATACCGTAACCCAGGACCAGCAGGTGCGCGCGGTCCACCAGGATCTCCGCGGCCAGTCCCGACAGCGCGCCCACCACGACTCCGGCCGCCACGTCGAGCGGATAGTGGGCTCCGAGGTAGACCCGCGAGAGCGCGATGCCCAGGGCGAGCATCAGCGTCAGGGCGCCGAGGCCGATCCCCTCGCCGGACAGGGCCACGGCGATCGCGAAGGCCGCCGCCGTGTGGCCGGACGGGAACGAGAAGGAGTCCGGGTTCTCGGCCAGCGCGGCGAAGCCTCCAATGCCGCCGATACTGCAGTCCGGACGAGCCCGGCAGCAGAGCCGCTTGAGGATCTGAGAGGACGCGACCGCGAGCGTGGCACCCAGCCCGAGGAGCCAGGCGTAGCGCGGCCCGCTCCCGCCGGAGAGCCCGAGCGCCAGACCCACCGTCACCCAGGTCGCGGGATCGCCCAGCCGGGTGAAGCCCTTCATCAGCCGGGTCAGGAAGGCCGACTCCCAACGCCGGACGCCGAGGAGCAGAGCCTGATCCATCATCATCATGCGCTTCCACATGTTCGCAGGATCGCTGGTGCCCGTGACAGCCCCATGGCGCCCTGGTCACAGGATGGCGAGAATGTGCTAGAACGTACGCCCATGTTTCTTGCCGCCGCCGTCCAGCTCAACTGCACCTCGAACGAAGAGGCCAACTGGGAGAGCGCCCGCAGCCTGATCGAGCGCGCCGCCGGACACGGCGCAACGTTCGTCGCCACCCCGGAAAACACCAACTACCTCGGCCCGCACGACGAGAAGGTGCGCCGCGCCGAGCCGCTCGACGGCCCCACCTGCACGCGCTTCGCGGACCTGGCCCGCCGCCTGGGCATCCACCTCCTGCTCGGCTCGTTCAACGAGAAGAGCGACGAGGAGCGGCGCTGCTTCAACACGAGCGTCCTGTTCGGACCGGACGGCGGCATCCTGGCCACCTACCGCAAGATGCACCTGTTCGACGTGGACGTGCCCGGCGGCCCCCGCTTCGCGGAGTCGGACACCTGCAAGCCCGGCGACGCCGTGACGGTGGTCGAGACCCCGCTCGCCCGCTTCGGCCTGTCGATCTGCTACGACCTGCGCTTCCCGGAGCTCTACCGGGCGATGACCGACCGGGGCGCCCAGGTGCTGATGGTCCCCGCCGCCTTCACGCTCGCCACGGGCAAGGACCACTGGGAG
>DATANP010000038.1:0-1836 GCA_036266195.1 Thermoanaerobaculia bacterium
CTGGTTCGGGCGGGCGCCGCGCGGCAGCGGCTCGTCGAAGAACACGTCCACGATGACCGCGCCTTCCTGGGCGGAGGGCGCCACGCGGTCCACGTGGCCCTTGACGATGCCGTTGCGGGTGTCGACGGTGGCCGGCAGGCCCCGCGCCACGTCGCGCGCCTGCGCCTCGGGGATGCGCAGCTCGGCCTTCAGGTTCTCGGGCCGCGCCACCTTGGCGAGCGTGGTGCCGGGGGTGACCCGCTGGCCCACCTGCATCGGCAGCTCCTGGAGCACGCCGGGGATGGTGGCCCGCACCTTGAGCGACTCCACCTGGCGGCTGCGCAGCTCATACATGGCCCGCGCCTGGTCGACCCGGGCGCGCTGGGCGGCGAGCTGGGCCTTCATCGACTGCTGGCCCTGGGTGTAGCGCTCGGACTCGATGCGGCTCTGCTTCTCCGACTGCGTGGCGCGCAACTGGGACTTCTTCAGGTTGATGGCGGAGATGAGGCCATCCTTGCCGAGGGCCGAGTCGGCGTCGGCCTGAAGCTTCGCCTCCTCGGCCGCGGAGCGGGCGGCGCTGACCTGGGCCTGCTGGCTCAGAGCCTGGCTCTCGAGCTGGGCCTTCAGGTCCAGATAGTCGGCCTCGGCCGCCCGGAGCTGCGATTCCGCCTCGAGGGCGGCCTGCTCGACCTGGGGGTCGCTCAGCTCCAGCAGCACGGTGTCGGCCTGGACCTGGGCGCCCGGCAGGGCGGGGATCCGCTCGACGCGGCCCTCGACCGGCGCGGAGATCACCCGCACGTCCACCGGCACCAGGTTGCCCGGGCCACGCACCTCGCGCAGCATCTCGCCGCGCTGGACGGTCTCGATCCAGAGGGTTTCCTTCTCGACCGGCGGAGCCGCCGGCTCGATCTTGCGAATGCCTATCGTCACCAAGGCGATGACCACCACGGCGGCCACCATCATGAGGGTTCGGCGCAAACGGCGCTTCTCGGCGTATCCAGTTCTCGGCTTGTCCATGACGCCCCTACTACGCAGCCGGCATGCCACAGGTTGCAAGCTCGGCTAAGTTATTTCTCCTGAATGTCTTCACTCCAGCACGAATACTCCGGCCCCGTCTTGAAGTGTCCGCTTGCGGAACGCCCGCGTCCCAGAATCGGACAGTTGGTGCTAGCCTCCGATCCATGAGCGTCGAGCAGCACCGCCAAGCCGCCCCCACCGTCCTCGGATTCGCCATCGTCACCGTCAGCGACACCCGGACCCCCGAAGATGATGTGAGCGGCCGGACCATCGCCGACCTTGCCCGGGGCGCCGGCCACCGGGTCGAATCCACGACGATCGTTCCGGACGACGTGGCGGCGATCCGCCAAGCAACCCGGGAATCCCTGAGATCAGACGCCGTGGACGTCGTGGTTCTTACGGGTGGCACCGGCTTTTCGTCCAGGGACGTGACCCTGGACGCCGTGGAGCCGCTGTTCGAGACTCGGATCGACGGCTTCGGCGAGTTGTTCCGGATGCTCTCCTGGCAGCAGGTGGGCTCCGCGGCCATGCTCAGCCGTGCCGCCGCCGGCCTGGTCGGCGGCCGTGCCGTGTTCCTCCTGCCCGGTTCCACCAAGGCCGTCGCCCTGGCCATGGAAAAGCTGATCCTCCCCGAAACAGGCCACCTCCTGGGTCAGGCCCGCCGGGGATATTGAGCTTCGGAACGCGAAGCGGCCGGCTACATCGACGCCTGCTGGTAGGCGATCAGGCCCTTGATCTGCTCCCGGATCTCGTCCATCTTCAGGTGGTGGCTCGAGGCCTTCCAGAGCACGGCGCCGCGGCGCGAGCGGATCACGAGGCCCTGGTCCTTGAACCCGAGCA
>DATANP010000039.1:0-7417 GCA_036266195.1 Thermoanaerobaculia bacterium
CACCCAGAAGACAAAGAACGGGCTTCCCAGCGAGCTTCGCAGGTCGAGCTGTGTGACGAGCCAGAGGCGTCGGGCCGCGCTACGGATCATGAGATTCCCCCCCTCGGCATTACGGCCGGGAGGTGGCCGGGTTTCAGGCCCGGACTTCCTTCGCGCGCCGAGTTACACTGCCCGCAATGTCCCGGACCGCCGTTCTCGTCCTGGCCCTCCTCCTCGTCTCCTGCGGAGCCGAGCCGGAGCCTCCTCCTCCGCCCAGGCGCGTCGTCCCCCTCCACGGCGAGGCCATCGACGTGGGCAAGGCCATGGCCCACATCCGGAACCTCTCGATCGGGATCGGCCCGCGGCCGACCGGGACCGAGGCCGAGGCCCGGGCCGCCGGCTACCTGGAGCGGCAACTGGCCTCCTGGGGCTACCGGGTCCAACTCCAGCCGGTCCCGCTGCCGGACGGCGGCGCTTCGGCCAACGTCGTGGCCCTGCCGCCCGGGCTCGACCCGGCCGCGGAGCGCCACCTCCTGGTCGGAGCCCACTACGATACGGTCCCGACCAGCCCCGGCGCGAACGACAACGCCTCGGGTGTGGCGGTCCTCCTGGAGGTAGCCCGGATCCTGGCCGCGCGGCCGGCGAAGCTGCCGGTGGTCTTCGTCGTGTTCGGCGGCGAGGAGGGCCGGCCGGGCCCGAAGCACCTGTCGCTGGCTGGCTCCCTGCACTACACCGAGGCCCTGCCCGAGGCCGAGCACCGCAATCTCGTCGCCATGCTGAACCTGGACATGATCGGGCATGGCGACGCGGTGCTTTGCACCCTGCGGATCAACATGAAGAAGGGGATGCACCAGCGCCTGCTGAGGCTGGCGAACGAGCTGGGAGTGCCGGCGCGGGAGTACTTTACGCCCCAGATGTCGGACTCCGTACCGTTCGCCAGCCATGGGATCGAGACCGGATGGCTTTGGACCGGCGTCGAATCGGCTTATCATTCGCCGAAGGACACGGTGGAGAAAATTACACCGGAGTCCATCGACTGGTCGGGGCGCCTGGCCCTGGCCGTTCTGCGATCTTATGAATGAGGGAGGATGGACCCATGGACAGCAGCAACGCTTACGTGACTGATCCCCACGCCGCCATCGAGGCGGCGCGGAAACAGGCCGCCCTGGAAGGCAAGCGGGTTGCGGTCGTGTTCGGCGCCGACTGGTGCCCGGACTGTTACGCCCTGAACAGGGCACTCACCCACCGGCTCGTGACCCCCATCCTGGAGCCGAACTATGTGGTGGTGAAGGTCTCGGTCGGCAACCGCAACCAGAATCTCGATATCATGTCCGACTTCGGCATGGACGTGGTTCGGGGCATTCCCGCGATCGCCATCCTGGAGCCGGACGGCAGCCTCGTCAAAGCCCAGACCGACGGCGAGTTCCGCAACGCCAACGCGCTTCTCTCGGTCCACGAGATCGTCAGCTTCTTCCACGCCTGGGCGCCGAAGCGGCCAGAGGTGGAGGCGGTGGGCTGAAGGACCCAAGGACCAAAGGGACTGCAGGGGCTTCAGGGACCAAAGGACTTGACGTCCTTGCTGTCCTTGCAGTCCTTTGGGTCTTTTCCGTCGCGGCCAGCCTGGCGCCCGGCTTCCCCGCTCTCGGCCAGGAGATCCTCACGACCGTCCGCGACCACTTCCTGGATGCCCAGCGAGGCGCCCAATGGGCCGAGGAGCACGCGGGGTACGCGGACTCGATCCGGGACCGGGCCGCCTTCCGGGAGGCGACCCGCAGCATCCTGGCCGGCCTGAAGACGTCCCACACCCAGTACTACACGCCGGACGACCCGGGCTACTTCGATCTGTTGGCCATCTTCGAGTCGTTCCTCAAGCGCGACCCGCGGACCGAGAGCATCGGGCTGGCCGCCGTCGAGCGCGACGGCTCCTGGTTCGTGGTCCGCGTCTTCGGCGGCGGACCGGCCGAGGCCGCGGGGCTGAGGCGGGGCGACCAGTTGGTTTCGGCCGACGGCGAGCCCTTCCATCCTATCCTCTCGTTCCGGGGAAAGGTGGGTAGACCGGTCGAGCTTCAGGTTCGGAGCCGGGCCGGCGAGGCTCCTCGCATCGTCCGCATCACGCCTCGGCTGATCAGTCCCAAGGAGGAGTGGCTGGAGGACCAGCGCCGGTCCTCGAAGATCATCGAGCACAACGGCCGTCGGATCGCCTACGCGCCGCTCTGGTCCTGCGCCGGCTCTGAGCACCACGAAGAGGCGCTCCAGGGCGACCTCGCGGGCGCGGACGCGCTGGTGATCGACTTCCGCGGCGGCTGGGGCGGGTGCGATACGAAGTTCGTCCAGATCTTCGACCCGGCGGCTCCGGATCTGACACGGATCGACCGCGACGGTGCCCGGACCACCTACGCGGGGGGCTGGCGCAAGCCGCTGGCCGTGCTGATCGACGGCGGCACTCGCAGCGGCAAGGAGGTGGTCTCGCGCGCTCTTCAGAAGAGCCGGCGGGCGATCCTGGTCGGCGAGCGCACAGCGGGGGCTGTGGTGGCGGGCCGGATCATCCCGCTCTCGGACGACTCGCTGCTCTTCCTGGCCGTCCAGGACATCCTGGTGGATGGCGAACGCCTCGAAGCCGTCGGCGTGAAACCCGACGTCGAGGTCCCGGCCGCGCTGCCTTTCGCCGAGGGGAAAGACCCTCAGTTGGAGGCAGCGCTCAGCCGACTTCATTCGTAGCGCAGCGACTCGATCGGGTCCAGCCTTGCCGCGCGGCGGGCGGGCCAGAGGCCGAAGAAGATCCCGACGGCCGCCGAGAAGGCGAAGGCGATCACGATCGACTCGGGCGAGACGGCCATGTTCCAGCCGGCCAGCTTCTGGAGCGTCATCGCGCTTCCCAGGCCCAGGAACACCCCCAGCAGACCGCCCACCAGGCAGAGGGCCAGCGCCTCGATCAGGAACTGGAGGAGGATGTCCCTCCTGCGCGCGCCCAGCGCCTTGCGCACCCCGATCTCCCGCGTGCGCTCCGTCACCGAGACCAGCATGATGTTCATGATGCCGATGCCGCCCACCAGCAGCGACACCAGCGCGATGCCCGCCAGCAGGAAAGAGAACGTCCGGGTCGTGGACCGGAACGTCTCCAGCAGCGTGGTCTGGTTGCGGATCGTGAAGTTGCTCGGCTGCGCGGGCCGCAGCCGGTGCTCGCGGCGCAGGCGGGCGTCGATCTCGTTGATCGCGGCCTCCATCTGGCGGTCGCTCGTGGCCTGGACGTAGATCGAGCCCACCCGGTCGTCGCCGAAGATCCGGACCTGCGCCGTGGAGAGCGGGATGTAGAGATTCTCGTCGGGATTGCCCCAGCCCGCCGTGCCCTTGCTCTCCAGGATGCCGATCACCTGGAACTGGATGCCGCGGATGCGGATCTTCTTGTTGAGCAGCGAGCTCGTGGGCACCTTGAGCGAATCGCCCACGGCCGAGCCCAGCACCGCCACCCGGCGCCTCCCCCGCTCCTCGGCGTCGGTGAACAGCCGGCCCTCCACGACGTGGTGGTTCTGGATGTCGAAGTAGCTCGGCCAGATGCCCGAGATCTGCAGGTTGGCGTTGGCCTCGCCGCTCTCCACCTGGAGCCGGCGCTGCATCTCGGGGCTGACCTCGTCGATCGCCTGCGGAGATTCCAGAAGCGCCCGCGCGTCCTTGGGCGTGAGACGGTTGTCGCCGCGGTCCACCCCGCCGAAGAACTCCTGGCCGGGCCGCACTGTGAGCACGTTCACCCCGAGCCCCTCGAGCCGCGCCTGCACCGCCCTCTGCGCCCCCTCGCCGAGCGCCACCATGGTGATCACCGCGGCGATGCCGATGATGATGCCGAGCGCCGTCAGGAACGACCGCAGCTTGTTGGCCCGGATCGACTCCAGGGCCACCCGGAAGATCTCGGTGATGAGCATCCGCGCCTCCCTTCGTCAGTTGCCGCCGCCGCGTGAGCCGCCCTGACCGCCTCCACCCGAGCCCCCACGCTGCCCGCCGCCGCCCGGAGCGCCGAACATGCCGCCGCCGGCCCGCTCGCGCATGCGGTTCGAGTACTGCTCCTGCTGCTGCTGGAGCCGCGCCACGGAGATCAGGTAGACCTCGGTGCCGGGATCGAGACCGCGCACCACCTCGGTATTGTCCCAATCCGAGAGGCCCAGGAGGACCGTCTTCGGCTCCGGACCCTTGGCTCCCTTGACGAAGACCACGCCCGGCCGGACATCGCCCCGGCCGCCACGCTCACCACCCGAAGCCCGCTCGCCCCGCTCACCGCCGGGACGGGCCCCCTGCCGCGCCTCGCGCTCCTGCCGGAGCTTGGCGAGGCTGGACCGGACCTCCTGCTCCTCCAGGCCGAGCACCGCGCCGGCTGAGGGGGCATCCCGCATCGTGACCACGGCGCCGTTCGGCACCGCCACCACCCCGGTGCGGTCGGCCACCCGGACGCTCACCTCGGCGTTCATGCCGGGCTTGAGCAGCCGCTCGGGGTTCGGCAGGTTGATGAGCACCGGGAACATCGTGACGTTCTGCTCCACCACGGCCTGGGGCTCGATCTTGGTCACCGAGCCGCGGAAGGTGCGGCCGGGGTAGGCCTCCACCTCGACCGAGGCTTCCTGGCCGGCCTTGAGGCGGCCGATGTCCACCTCGTCCACCAGGGCGCGGGCCTGCACGGTCGCGAGGTCGGCCATCTTGACCAGGGTGGTGCCACCCGAGACGTTCGCGCTCGCCGAGGCGATGATCTGCCCCTGCTCCACGCCCTTTTCGATGATCGTGCCGGTGATGGGCGCGCGGATGGTCACGTCGCCCATCTTCTCCTGGGCGAGCTGAAGATTCGTGCGCGCCTTGACGAGCTGGGCATTGGCGTTGGTCTCTTCCAGGCGGGCGTTCTCCAGGTCCTGCGTGCTCAGCACGCCGGCCTTGGCCAGCTCCTCGGCGCGGCGGCGCTGGGCCCTGGACGTCTCCACCCGGGCGCGCGCCAGCTCCTGGTCGGCCTCCATCTGGGCCAGGGCATTGCGGACGTCGCGCGGATCGACGGTCGCGAGCAGAGTTCCCTGCCGGACCTCGTCCCCGGTCTCGACGTTGATCCGGGTGAGCTCGCCGGAGACCTTGGACTTCACCTCCACCATACGGATGGGCTCGATCTGGCCCGAGGCCTCGGCGCGGATCTCCAGATCCTGCCGCTCGACCTTGGCCAGGTTCGGAGGCGCGGCCATCGCCTCGCGGCTCTCCCCGCGCTCGCTGCAGCCGGCCAGCGCCAAGGTCAGGCCGGCGGCGAGCAGAACGGCACGCATCCAATCGATCTTCAAGTGAACCTCCTCCCGGCCGTCTCCCGTATCCTTGCAGAAGAGGCCTCTGATCCTGAAACAAGACTCCGGCGATTTCCACTCCCCCGGAGCCATACGCACAAGCGAATGGGAGGTTGCGATGACTTCGTGGGACACTCTCGGCCGGGTCGGCGCCGAACGTCTGGCGGACGCTCGCCTTCAGCTCCACTGGGCGACCCAGGCCGCCTCCGCTGTGGGAAAGCAGCTCGTCGACCACCGGCCCGACTACGGCGAGCAGAGCTTCCAGTGGGACCCGGCCAACCGGCTCCTCGTCCAGGGCCAGACCGCCGCCGGCTTCCGCTCCGCCCTCCGCTCCTCGCCTCCTGCCCTGCTCCTCCTCGGCGCCTCCAAAGAGCTGCCCTTGGACGGCCGCACCGTGGAGGAGGCCTACGCCTGGCTGGAGTCGGAGATCCCGCCCCTGCTCGGCCGGCCCCTGGAACGCCCCCTGGACCAGCCCGGCGAGATGCCGTCCCACGCCGTGGGCTCCGGCTCTCCGATCTCCGCTCACGACCGCGAGGCCTTCGAGGAGCTGGCCGCCTGGCTCGACGCCGCCCACCAGCTCCTGTCCGGCGTGGCCGCGCGCCACTCCGGCGCCTCGGCCGTCCGCCTCTGGCCTCACCACTTCGACATCGCCACCCTGATCTCCCTGGACCCCGAAGGTGAACCGGAGACCGCTCGATCGATCGGCGCCGGGCTCGCTCTCGGAGACAGCTTCAAGGGAGAGCCGTACATCTATATCACCCCCTGGCCCTATCCTTCCAAGGACCGCACCCTGCCGCCTCCCGACGGCGGGACCTGGAACACGGAAGGGTGGACCGGCGCGTACCTGGAGGCTTCACGCCTCCTCGACGGCCCGGCCGGCGAGCGGGCGGCCCGGGCTCGACGGTTCGTGGATTCGGCGGTGGCCGCCTGCCTCCGCCTTCTGGAACGGTGAGGAGAAAATCATGGCAGACGAGCGCTGGCACGACCTCGGTCCGGTCGAGGAGCTGAAGCGGACCCCGCTCCGGCAGGTCTCGATCGGCCGCACCCGCATCGCCCTGAGCTATGCCGATGGCCGCTTCGGCGCGGTCTCGGGCACCTGCAACCACGTGGGCGGACCGCTCGGCGACGGCCACCTGGACGGCGACTATGTGGTCTGCCCCTGGCACCACTGGAAGTTCCACCGCGCCACCGGCGAGGGCGAGCCCGGCTTCGAGGCCGATTGCGTGCCACGCTACGAGCTGCGCGAGGAGGACGGCCACCTCTTCGTAAACCTCAAGGCCGCCACGAAACGCAACAAGCTGCCGCACGCGCCCCACCCGTTGACCCGGTCGGTCGAGAGGGCCGCGGGGCCGATCCGGGTGCTGGGCATCTCCACCACCTCCATGGACCCCGAATACCCGCGCTACTCCACCTCGGACGCTCTCCTCGAGACCGCCCTGCGCTCCGCGGCCGAGGAGCTCAAGTCCGAAACCCGCATGATCCGGCTGAGCGATCTCAAGTTCCGGGCCTGCGAAGGCTATTACTCGAAGAGCGCCCACGCCTGCACCTGGCCGTGCTCAATTACCCAGATGGACCCCACCGACCAGCTCGACGCGGTCTACGAAGGGATCGTCCACTGGGCGGACGTAATCCTGATCGCCACCCCGATCCGCTGGGGCTCGGCCAGCTCGCTCTACTACAAGATGGCCGAGCGGCTGAATTGCGTGCAGAACCAGGTGACCATCGGCAACCGCGTCCTCCTGCGCAACAAGGTGGCCTCCTTCATCATCACCGGCGGCCAGGACAACATTCAAGCTGTAGCCGGCCAGCTCCTCGGCTTCTTCGCCGAGATCGGCTGCATGTTCCCGCAGTTTCCCTACATCGCCCACTCCCGCGGCTGGACGGCCGAGGACATGGAGCGCAACGTGGCCTACGTGCGGACCAGCGCCAACCTCCACGACGGTGCCCGGGCCCTAGTGAAGCGGGCGGTCGAATTCTCCCAGGTCCTCCTCGACGCCCACTGCGAGGCCGCCCGCGTCGAGCGCGCCGGCCGCAAGGGCTTCCCCGCCGAGATGCCGGAGCCGCCCTCGGCCGTGGCTGCGGAGGTGGAGGCGGCCGGAGGGTAACCGCCGGGGGGAAAAAGGTGGGGCCCTCTCCCG
>DATANP010000040.1:0-10207 GCA_036266195.1 Thermoanaerobaculia bacterium
GCCGCTTCGAGATGATGGGCGGCCTTTCCAGCGGGCTCCTCAACGGCCGCGCCGACCGCTGGACCTCCGGTTTCACCTACCTGCGCGACCGCTTCTCCAGGACCGACAGGTACGTGTTGACCGATTCCCTGCCGGAGGAGCGGGTGCTCTCCTATCCCTGGATCGCCTGGGATCGCGTGCCGGACAACTTCCTGGAGGCGCGCGATCTGGATCAGCTCAAGCGGACCGAGGACCTCCAACTCGGCACCCAGCTCCACGCCCGGCTCGGTTTTGCCGCGAGCGCGTTCGGCTCCACCGAGAATGCGGCGGTCTTCGACGCCACGGCGCGCACCGGCTGGAAACCGGCTGCGGACCAGACGGTGCTCCTGTCCTCGGATCTCGGCGGCCGCTGGAGCACGGGTGGCGTCGAGAACCTCCTTCTCGGCGCCGATGCCCGCTACTACTGGCGGAACTGGGGCGAGCATCTCCTCTTCTTCACCCTGGACGGAGCCCTGGCCCGCAACCTCGACCCCGAAAAGCAGCTCCTCCTGGGTGGCGATACCGGCCTGCGCGGCTATCCCCTACGCTACCAGGACGGCGATGGCCGGCTTCTGTTCACGGTGGAGCAACGCTTCTTCACCGATTACTACCCGTTCCACCTGGTGCACGTGGGCGGCGCGGTGTTCTTCGACGCCGGTCGCACCTGGGGCGGCGGCGCGAGCCAGCTCGGCCTGCTGCGCGACGTGGGCGTGGGGCTGCGCCTCTCCTCCAGCCGCTCGGGGCTGGGCAACGTCATCCACTTCGACCTGGCGTTTCCGTTGGACGGGGACCCCTCCATCAAGAGCACCCAGTGGCTGGTGACGACCAAGGCAAGCTTCTGATCCCGTTCCCCCTCTCCCCAGCCCTTTCCCCCGTTCCGGGGGAGAGGGAGCACCGGCAGCGATAGAATGCTCCCGTGAGACTCCTCCTGGTCGAAGACGAGCCCATGCTGGCGCGCCATCTTCAGCGCGGGCTCCAGGAAGAGGCCTATGCGATCGACGTGGCTGCCACCGCCCGCGAGGCGCAGGAGCGGGTCGAGAGGACCGAGTACGACCTGGTCATCCTGGACGTGATGCTCCCGGACGGCCTGGGCACCGACCTCCTCGCCCGCTGGCGCTCCGACGGGTTCGTGGCGCCGGTGCTGGTGCTGACCGCCCGCGACAGTCTGAACGACAAGCTGCGCGGCTTCGAGGCGGGCGGCGACGACTACCTGACCAAGCCGTTCGCGTTCGAGGAGCTCCTCGCCCGGGTGCGCAGCCTGCTGAAGCGCCGCACCGCGCCGCCGGCCGAGCTGCTCCGGCTGGATGACCTGGAGGTGGACCGCACCCACCGGCAGGTGAGTCGCGCCGGCCAGCCGATCGCCCTCACCCCCAAGGAGTTCGCTCTGCTGGAGTATCTGATGCTCCACGCCGGCACGCCCCTCGACCGCACCACCCTGGCCGAGCATGTCTGGGACGAAGCCTACGATGCCCGCAGCAACGTCATCGATGTGATCGTCGGGCGCTTGCGGCGCAAGCTGGAGCGCGACGGCTCGCCCCACCTCCTGCACACGATCAAGGGGGTCGGCTATGTAATGCGCGACACCGCTCCGGAGGAAGAATGAGCGAGCCCGAAGGGCGAATGAGCGAGCCCGGAGGGCGGATGAGGATACCGCGCTCGCTCCAGGGCCGGATCGCCCTCTGGTCGGCCGTCCTCTTCATGGCCTTCTACGCGGCGGCCGGCGCCCTCGTGCTCGCCATCGACAACCGCAACCACCGCAGCCAGATGGAGATCATGCTCTACTCCGAGGCCGAGTCGCTGGCCAGCTACTACGCCTCGACCCACCGCCTCGACTTCCCCGAGCTGCTGGAAATGGAGGCCAACCCGGTGCCGATCTGGGTGCGGATCGTGCGCGCCGGCCGGGTCGTGGCCGAGACGCCGGGGACCCCACACCTGCCGATCGTGGAGCGGCCGGGAAGCGAAATGGGGAAGATCCAGATCCTGGTCAACGGCGGCGGCGAGAGGATGGCCGTGATGCCGCACGAGGTCTGGAACGAGCCCGGCACGACCGCCGAGGCCATCGCCTCGCAGGCCGCCCTGGAGCACCGCAGGCGCGACCTCCTCTTCGCCTTCGTGCTCTCCGGGCTGCTCCTCTTTCCACTCATCGCTTTCGGAGGCCGGCTGGTCGCGGCCCAGAGCCTGCGGCCCCTGGACCGGCTCGTGGTCTCCATCCGGGAGCTGCACTCCGAACGCCTGGAGCAGCGCCTGGAAGCCCCGGGCGCGGTCCTGGAGATCGCGCAGCTCGCCGACGAATTCAACCGCCTCCTCGACCGCCTGGAGCAGAGCGTGGACGGCATGCGCCGCTTCACGGCCGACGCCTCCCATGAGCTGCGCACGCCGATCAGCATCCTTCGCACCGGCCTGGAGGTCGCGCTGCGCAAGGAGCGCTCGGGCGAGGAGTACCGGGATTTGCTGCGCGAGAACCTGGCCGAGATCCAGCGCATCCAACGCATCGTCGAGGCGCTGCTCACCCTCGCCCGCTCGCCCGACGGCGAGGCGCGGCAGGCGACCCGTGGCCCGGTGGACCTGTCGAACGTGGTCTCCGGCGCGGTCGAAGCGATCCGGCCGCTCGCCGAGGAACGCCGGGTGGCGATCGAGACCAGGCTCGCCCCGGGCGCGACCGTGCAGGGCGACGCCGACCTCCTCCGCCTGATGGCCATGAACCTGCTCGACAACGCGCTCAAGTTCACCCCCGAGGGCCACCGCGTGAGCGTGGCGGTCGAGTCCAACGGCGAGGGGACGCGGCTGGAGGTCAAGGACGAAGGACCGGGTGTGCCCTCGCAGGACCGGCCCTACGTCTTCGACCGCTTCTTCCGCGGCCAGGGGGTGCGCAACGCCGGCTCGGCGGCGGGCGGCCTCGGGCTCTCGCTGGTCCGCTGGGTGGCGGAGAGCCACGGCGGCTCGGTCCGCCTGGTCGAGACCGGCGGACCGGGTGCCACCTTCGAGGTCGTCCTGCCCGGCCCGCCGCTGACTCCGGTCCAGGCCGCCTGATCTGCCCCCCCGTTTTTTAGAAACGGGTGTAAGCTGGTCTCAGGTATGACAGACAGGACGCGGACCCGCCCAGCTCCTTTGCCGGAGCTCGAGGAGCAAGGCCCCGGATTCCCGATCGTGGGCATCGGCGCCTCGGCCGGCGGTCTCGAGGCCTTTACCGAGTTGCTTGGCGCCCTGCCGGTCGATACGGGCCTCGCCTTCGTGCTCGTGCCACACCTGGCCCCCAGGTATGCCAGCCAGATGGCGGAGATCCTGTCCCGCGCCACGGCGATGCAGGTCACGGAGGTCGGCGACGAGCAGCAGGTGGAGCCGAACCGCGTCTACGTCATCCCTCCCAACCGCAACCTGATCCTCTCGCAGGGAACGCTGCGCCTCCTGCCCCGGGAGAAGGGGCCTGGCCAGTACCGGCCCATCGATTTCTTCTTCCGTTCCCTGGCCGAGGACCAGGGCGACCAGGCGATCGGCGTGATCCTGTCGGGCACGGCCAACGACGGCACCCTGGGGCTGGAGGACATCAAGGCCGAGGGCGGAATCACCTTCGCCCAGGACGACACGGCGCGGCAGAGCGGCATGCCGCACAGCGCCATCGACAGCGGCTGCGTGGACTTCGTTCTCCCCCCGGCCGAGATCGCCAACGAGATCGCACGCATCGCCCGCCACCCTCACGTCTTCCACGAGGCGCCGGCACGGCGCAAGGCCGATCCGGCCCACAACCAGGTCCTGGAGGCCGTGCGCAAGGTCACGGGCGTCGACTTCAGCCAGTACAAGGCGAGCAGCGTCTACCGCCGCATCACCCGCCGCATGGTCCTGCACAAGATGGAGGCGTTGCGGGACTACCTGCGCTTCCTCCGCAAGAACCCCGGCGAGGCCGAGGCCCTCTACCAGGACATCCTCATCCACGTGACGAGGTTCTTCCGCGACCCCGAAACCTTCGAGGCGCTCAAGAGCACGGTCCTGCCCGGCCTGATCGCGAACCGCTCCCGGTCGGAGCCGCTACGCGTCTGGGTTGTGGGGTGCTCGACCGGCGAGGAGGCCTACTCCCTCGCGATCCTGTTCGCCGAGCTCGCCTTCGCGAAAGGCGGCAAGCTCCCGGTCCAGGTCTTCGCCACCGACCTGAACGGAGCCGTGATCCAGAAGGCCCGCGCGGGCGTGTACCCGAAGAGCATCGCGCAGGACGTCTCGCCGGAGCGCCTCCGCCGCTTCTTCGTGGAGGTGGATGGCTGCTACCGGATCAGCAAGACGATCCGGGAGATGTGCGTGTTCGCCCGGCACAACCTGCTGACCGACCCGCCCTTCTCCCAGCTCGACCTCGTCAGTTGCCGCAACGTGCTCATCTACCTGGAGCCGGCGCTGCAGCAGAAGGTCGTGCCGCTCCTCCACTACGCCTTGAAGCCGGCCGGCGCCCTCCTGCTGGGCAATTCGGAGTCGATCGGCTCCTACAGCGGGCTGTTCGAGGCGGCGGACGCCAAGCACAAGATCTATACCAGGAAGCCCTCCACCCACCGGGTGAGCTTCGGCCAGCCGGCCGGTACCGAAGAGCATCGGAGCAGGCCCAGGCGGCAGGCCCCGGGCCGTCCGCCGCAGGCCGCGGCCGGCGACGTTCAGGCGGAGGCCAACCGCATCCTCCAGGGGAACTACGTTCCACCCGGCGGCGTGGCCAGCGCCGGCCTGAAGGTGATCCCTCTCAGGGCAGGCCCGGCCGCGGGAGGCGGCTTCCTGATCCTGTTCGAAGAGACCCCGGCCTCCGGCCCGCGGAGGAAAAAGCCGCGGACCGGCGCTGCCGCGGACATGGGCCCCCCGCAGGACGAGACGGATCGCCTGGCGCACGAGCTGGCCGCGACCCGCCTCCACCTCCAGTCGGTGATCGAGCAGCAGGAGGCGGCCAACGAGGAGCTGCAGTCCGGTAACGAGGAGGCCCAGTCGGCCAACGAGGAGCTGCAGAGCATCAACGAGGAGCTGGAGACCTCGAAGGAGGAGATCCAGTCGAGCAACGAAGAGCTGGCCACGGTCAACGACGAGCTGCAGAACCGCAACACGGAGCTGAACCTGCTCAACAACGACCTGTTCAACCTCCTCAGCAGCGTCGAGATGGCCATCGTCATCATCGGCAAGGACCTGCGCGTCCGGCGCTTCACGCCGGCGGCGGAACGGGCCTTCAACCTGATCCCCAGCGACGTCGGCCGGCCGATCGGCGGGTTCAAGCTCAACTTCAGCGTCCCCGACCTGGAGGCGATGCTGGCGGCGGTGATCGAGACCGGCAGTCCCCGGGAGGACGAGGTCCAGGACGCGCAGGGGATGTGGTACTCGCTGCGCATCCGGCCGTACCGGACCCTGGAGGGGAAGATCGACGGCGCGGTGATCCTGCTCGTCGACATCGACACGCTGAGGCGCGCCCGCGAGTATGCCAAGAGCATGGAGACGGCGCTGCACCTGCGCCTGGAGGATCTGGCCGCGGCCGACCGCAGCAAGAACGAGTTCCTGGCCCTGCTGGCCCACGAGCTGCGCAATCCCCTGGCCCCCCTGCGCAACGCCGCGCACGTGCTCGAAGCTGCCGGTGCCGACGGAGCCGGCGAGATCGACGGGATCGACGAGGACGCCGGGGATGCCGTCCGGCAGGCGCAGGGCATCATGAAGCGGCAGATCCAGAACATGTCTCGGCTGATCGAGGACCTGCTCGACGTCTCCCGCATCACCCGCGGCGAGGTCCGCCTGCGCAACGAGCGGATCGAGCTGGGACTGGTCCTCAGGCAGGCCGCGGAGCAGACCCAGTCCCTCCGGGCGGCCAAAGGTCAGACGCTGACGCTGTCGCTGCCGCCCGAGCCGGTCTATCTCAACGCGGATTCGACGCGGCTGGACCAGATCTTCGGCAATCTGCTGAACAACGCGGCCAAGTTCACCCCCGACGGCGGCCATTGCTGGGTGGCGGCCGAGCTGGCCGGTGAAGGGCCTCCCGAGGCTCCCGGCGAGGTCGTGGTGCGGGTCCGCGACGACGGCGGCGGCATCGCGCCGGAGACGTTGCCGCGCGTCTTCGACCTGTTCATGCAGGCGGACCGCTCCTACGACCGCGCCGGAGGAGGGCTGGGGATCGGCCTGACGCTGGTGCGCCGCCTGGCCGAGCTCCACGGCGGCAGCGCCGAAGCCCGCAGCGCGGGTCTGGGGCAAGGCACCGAGCTCGTGGTGCGCCTGCCCGTCCTTGCGCCGGTCAACCGGGAATCGGAGCGGCGCCCGGATGCCGGCGCCGCTGCGGCAGCCCCGTTCCCGCCCGTCGAGGCCCATTCGCGCCGTGTCCTCGTCGTCGACGACAACGTGGATACGGCCGAGAGCCTGGCCATGCTCCTGCGCATGAAGGGTCACGACGTCCAGGTGGCCTATGACGGACTGGCGGCGCTCAGAACGGCCCGGGCGTTCCATCCCGATGCCGTCCTGCTGGACATCGGCCTGCCCGGGCTGGACGGCTACCAGGTCGCCGCCCGGCTGCGCCGGAGGCGCCGGACCGCGGGCTCGTTGCTCGTCGCCTTGACCGGCTACGGCCGGGAAGAGGACAGGGCCCGCGCCCAGGAAGCCGGGTTCGATCATCACCTGACCAAGCCGGTCGACCCGCAGGCCATCTACGAGATGCTCGCCGGTCCTCTCCCCGCTTAGTTAGTCTTTACAACCGCACGGCGGCGGCGTTGCGCTCGAGCTGCATCACCTTCACGTCCGGGTCCACGACGACCGACTCGGGCTCGAACGGGCAGCGGATGCGTACCTGCCGCTCCTCTCCGGCTCCGAGCACCACGGTCGCCCGGGAATCCCGATAGCCAGGTTCGAACCTGGGACCTGCCATGGCGGCAACCTCGACCGGCATGCGGCCGCTGCCGGCGTTCTTCACCGTCACGGTTACCTCCCATTCGCCGCCGGCCTGCCGCTTTTTCGCGTCGGCCAGGTGGTACTCGGGGATGACGATGCCGAAGAACCACTGGCGGGCGAAGTCGTCGAACGCGGCTTGGTCGGTCGCGTGGCGGCGCATCACGGCCACGAAGTCCTCGACCACCGGGTGGTCGGGGTTGTTGTGGTAGGTCCGGAAGTAGTCGTGCACGCCGTCGAAGAACGGCTGCCAACCCATCCTGTTGAGGAGCATCCACATCACCCAGCCGCCCTTGTCGTAGATCACCGTGCCGTCCCCGAGCCGGAAGCGATACGTGCCGGACAGCGGCTTTTCGTCGCTCGGCTGCCGGAACTCGCCGTAGGTGGTCTCCATGCGGGTACACATCCCCATGCGCTGCTGCGGCCCCCGGAGCTTGCCCGTCAGCATCAGCGTGGCGAAGTTGGCGGCGCCCTCGGACATCACGACTCCGCCGGGCCCCTCGCCGTTCGACACCACGTGCCCCCACCAGGAGTGGGCCGCCTCGTGCGCGGCGACCAGGAAGGCCGCGTCGTCGTCCGGCATCCGGCGGGTCAGGAAGCCGATCCCCTCGGAGAAGAAGATGTTCGTCGCGTTGCCCCGGCCGTACTGGGCGAGCGCGGGGAACTCGTTGAGCCGCAGCTCCTTCCAGGGGTAGGGGTAGAACCACTCCGAGTAGTACCGGCGCGCGCCGTCGAGCGCCTCCAGCATGCTGTCGAGGTTCGCGGTGTGCCCCGGGTGGTAGTTGATGACAGTGCCGTTCTTCCCGCGCCGCTCGGCCCAGCGTCCGAAGGCAATGTTGAAGACCCGCACCGGGTAGTCCGACACCCAGACCGCGGTGCGCCGGCCGGCCTTCACCTCGTCCGAGGCGCGGAAGCCCGTCGAGGTGACCTCGTACTCGGCCGGGATCGTGATTCGCAGCCGGTGCGTGAAGGACGAGGGATCGACCTCGGCCTCGGTGACGCCGCGGTTCCAGCCCGGCGGGAAGGTCTTCGGCTGGTAGGCTCTCTTCTCCGCCTCCCGCGGATTCCCGGGGTTGGCGCCGATCATGGGGTCGTACTTGACGATCGGTACGAAATTCGGATTGCGGCCAGTCACTACGCCGCCGGCCGGCGTGATGAACTCTCCGAGATCGATCGGTCCGCCGTTGCGCGAGATGCCGGGCAGGAGCGCTCCCTGGTAGCGGAAGCCCAGCCGCAGCGTGCCGCCGGGAGGCAGCGCGCGCGCCAGCCGGAAGACCCGGAGGCCATGGCTGTCCTCGGGATGATACGACCGGCCGTTCACCGTCCACTGGAGGTCCGTCCAGGCGGCCCCGACGGTCACCGGAAACCAGGTCAGCTCCTGCGTCTGGTCGTTGCGCAGGTCGTAGAAGCCGTTCACCCGGAAGCTCCGCGTCGCCGGATCCAGGTCCAGGTCCAGATCCACGTTCGCGATGTACGGCACTGGCGCGTCCAGCCACGTGGCATGGTTGAAGTACCAGTAGTCCCTGCGCCACTTCTCCACCGCGCCACCCTGGAAGCCCTGGTTCACTTGGGAGGCCAGCGCGAACCCCAGGCCGAGCGGGACGAGCGCGAGGGCCGAGGCGATCTGGACCGTCTGGCGCCGGCGGCCGGGCTGGCGGCTGAAGCGGGGGTGCACGGGATCGTGGTCCCGGCGCGAGAAGAGACGGAAGGCGAGAAACAGGAGGAGGACCGCGAGCCCCAAAGCCATCAGGCGGCTGAGGACCAGCGCCGCGCGGTCCATCGGAAAGATCCCCATGTCGGTCCACACCAGCGCGTCGAGGAGCGGCCAGTTGCCGACCCATGTCAGGTGGTTCTGCGCCCCGGCCCAGAGGGTCAGGGCGAGGGCTGTGAAGCCGGCCGCGTAGGTGCCGTACTGGCTGCGGGTCACCGCCCATGCCGCCATCACGAAACCGATCCAGAGGACGACGGTCGGCAGCAGCAGGAGCCCCCAGACCAGGAGGAACGGCGCGAGGTGGAATCCCACGACCCAGCCCTGGGAGAGCATGACCAGGGCGGCCGTCACCAGGGTCGCGAGCAGGGTCATCGCCACCACGCCGCCGTTGGCCAGAGCCTTGCCGAGGAGCAGCGACGAGGTGCGGACGGACGTCGTGTAGACCACCGACACCGCGCCGGTGGCGGCCTCGCGCCGCAGCGACTCGACCGTATAGAAGAGCAGCAGCAGGAGGAGCGCGTCGGTGAGGAGTGTCAGGGAGCCCGCCGCCGCCACTCCGGATGTCAGGTAGATGGGGGACTGGAACTCGGCCCCGAACAGGTTCACGAAGAAGAGCGAGATCAGCAGCGCGCTGATGATCACCAGGACGTAGAGCGCCGGATGCGAGAACAGCTCGGCCAGTTCGAACCGGGCCACGGTCAGCGCGCCGGACAGGACGCCCCGTGGGTTGGAGGCCATGCGCAGCACGGCGAGCGGCGCGGTCGACGGAGCCTTCGACCCGGACGGCGGAGTGAGAGCCGTCTCAGCCAGGGCGCGCCGCCTCGTCTTCCTGACCGTGCGCAGCCGTCCGGCGAAGTGGCGGCGGGCGAGGTCCACGAAACCGAGCCCCGCGAGCGCGATCCCGAGACGGCTCAGGAGGAACGCGGGAGAGTAGTCGACCGGATGGGTGTTGTAATAGGCGATCCCCCGGTCCACCGTCAGGAAGTTCTGACGTAGCCAGCGGAATCCCGACGGGTCGATCATCTGGAACCAGAACCGCGCCGTCTGGCTCATCCCCGGCGGGTTCCAGCGCAGGAAGAAGAACCAGTAGAAAAGGAAAAAGGCCACCGGGACGAGGAAGACCAGGGTCATCCGGCCGGACAGCCGGCCCAGCAGGAAGGTCAACCCGGCCAGGAACAGCACCGACGGCACCAGGAAGACGAGGACCGGAACGACGTAGACCCGCAGGGAGAACGGGCCGTAGGCCTCGGGCCGCTCTTGGTTCGGCATGGCATGGGCGAAGACGGCGGTGAGGACCGCGTACAACGCCACCGTCGCGAGGCAGGTGCCGGCCGCGGCCAGGAACTTTCCCCAGACGTACTCGCCCGGTGAAAGCGGCGTGGCGTGCAGGACCTCTCCCACCTTGTGCTCGTCGTCGCGGATGAGCGTCGTGCCGGCCGCGATCGCCACGAACAGGGGAACGCCGAAGATGAAGAAGCCGATCATGGCCGCCACGTAGGCGATCTGGAACTCGGAGTTGACGTGGGAAAGGTTACCGCCGAGGGAGGTGCTGTTCGACTGCACGAACCACCTGCCACGGGAGACCAGCCAGGCGTTCCCGGC
>DATANP010000041.1:0-2160 GCA_036266195.1 Thermoanaerobaculia bacterium
TGGACGCCGCAGTACTGGAACTTCTGGCTCGGCCTGTTCCTCGTCGTGCTGGTGCTGGTCGGGCGCGAGCGCTTCGTCCGGCCGTGGACCTGGTTCGGCGCGGGGCGCACGCCATGACGACGGTCCTCGCGACGCGCTCGCTCGTCAAGCGCTTCGGCGGCCTGGCGGCGACCAACGACGTCACGCTCGAGCTCGCGCGCGGCGCGCGCCATGCCCTGATCGGCCCGAACGGCGCCGGCAAGACGACGCTGATGCGCATCCTCTCCGGCCTCCTGGAGCCCACCTCGGGACAGATCTCCCTGGATGGCCAGGACGTGCTCGCCGAGCCTCAGTGGCTCTGGGCGCGGCTCGGCTACCTGCCCCAGGACTTCGGCTTCTACCCCCACCTGACCGGCGAGCAGATGCTCACCTACCTGCTCAAGCTCAAGGGGGTCGAGGCGCCGGGCGGCCTGAAGAACCTGTGCGCCGAGCTGCTCGACCGGGTCAACCTCTCCTACGCGGCGAAGCGCAAGGTGAAGACCTACTCGGGCGGCATGCGCCAGCGCCTCGGCATCGCCCAGGCGATCGCGGGCGATCCGCGGCTGATCATCGTGGACGAGCCCACCGCCGGCCTCGATCCCGAGGAGCGCCTGCGCTTCTACCGCCTGCTGGCCGAGCTGGCGGCCGACCGCATCGTGCTCCTCTCCACCCACATCGTGGAGGACGTGGCCGTGCTCTGCCCGCGCTTCGCGGTGATCCGGAAGGGCCGCCTCCTGGCGCAGACCTCGCCCAGCGAGGCGCGGACGTCGATCTCCGGCCGTATCTTCGAGGGCCGGGTCGCGGCCGACGAGCTGGAGGAGATCCGCCAGAGGATGCGCGTTACCCAGGCCGTGCTGGTCGAGGGCAGGAACCGGGTGCGGATCTTCGAGCCCGAGGGGCAAGCGCCAGCCGGCTTCGAGCCGGTCCCCGCCACGCTGGAGGACGCCTATCTTCTCCTGATGCAGGACGCCCAGTTGCCTTCCCACGCCGTCCCCAACCTGCCTTGATGACATTCGGACCTCGTTTTCCGTCTTCTAGGGGCGAAGTAGACAGGCCGCGGGGCCTCTGATATCATCCACGTCGATTGATATCGGGAGGGCCTCGCATGATCCGAACCCTGATCAGCTTGAAGGAAGAGGACAAACGATGGCTCGACCGCAAAGCGAAGGAGGACGGTATGACGATGGCGCAGTTGGTGCGAATCGCAGTAAGCCGGTATCGGGAGCAGTGCGAGCGGGAGGCGACGGCGCCGTCTCTCGAGGAGCTGCTCCGGCGGACATCCGGTCTCTGGCAAGGCGGCGACGGTCTGGAGGCTCAGATCCGTCTCCGCGACGAGTGGGAGGCGGAGGATCGCTGAGGTATCTGCTGGACTCGGTGATCCTCATCGACCACTTCAACGGCAGGTCCGAGGCGACCGACTGCCTGGTCTGGATGGGAGCTGACTCGGCGCTGTCGGTCATCACCCGGGCGGAGGTGCTGGCCGGGTTCGGGGAAGGATCGGCAGAGGTCGCCAGCATCCTCCTGAATCGCTTCCCCACTCTCGGCATCGACCTGGAAGTGGCCGACCTGGCTGCCCGATTCCGGCGCGAGCATCGCTGGAAGATGCCCGACGCCCTCCAGGCGGCCTTGGCCCACTATCATGGGCTCAGCCTGGTGACCCGGAACACCAAGGACTTCCCGCCGGAGCGCTATCCGTTCGTGGTGGTCCCCTACATCCTCACCCCCTGACGTCGCTTCGAGATCCTCCTTCCGGCCCGTCCCTTGCAATGGGGTCGGGCGGAAGGAGGATCCATGACGAACGACAACAATTCCGCGGATACTGCGCGCCCGCTCCGGAACCTGCGTGGTTACCGGATCGCCGACGGTGACCCGGACGTCCGCGGCTGGGAAGTCGTCGGCGGGGATGGGAGAAGGATCGGCAGTGTCAACGACCTCCTGGTGGATACCGCCGAGGGCAAGGTCCGCTATCTGGACGTACAGCTCGACTCCGGCCTGTATCGCAAGGACGGGCGCAAGGGAGGGAACGCGCCGGAGGACGTCCGGCAGGAGCCGGCCGAGGATGCAGCTCTCAGCCCGGACAGCCTGGTCGGGGCCTCCACCGTCACCGAATACCTCGTCCGGGAGACCCTGTCCGACGAGGAG
>DATANP010000042.1:0-16936 GCA_036266195.1 Thermoanaerobaculia bacterium
GCACGGATTCCTGGTGGAAATGGTGGAGTAGCACCATGAATCAATCAGAGCCCAAGGACATCGACGAGTACATTGCGGGCTTTCCAAAGGACATCCAGGAGCGTCTCAAGAAGGTCCGCAAGACGATCCGAGAGGCGGCGCCGGAGGCGGAGGAAGCGATCAAGTACCGGATGCCGACGTTCGTCCTGAACGGGAACCTCGTCCACTTCGCCGCCTTCAAGAACCACATCGGGTTCTATCCGGCGCCGCAGGGGATCGAGGAGTTCAAGGAAGAGCTGTCCGCGTACAAGGGAGCAAAGGGCTCGGTGCAGTTTCCTTACGACGAGCCGATCCCATTCGACCTGATCAGCAGGATTGTGAAATTCAGGGTCGGCAAGAATCTGGAGAAAAAGAAAGGGCGCCGTGGAGGCGCCCCTTCCTGACAGACGGCGGTACGGATTCAGCCCTTCGGCACCACCCCGAGCAGGACCACCGGCTCCTTGCGGCGCTGGTTGAATTCGGTCAGGAGGGTCTCCTGCTTGCGGCCTTCGGGGACGACGATGTCCACGAGGGGCGGCTGGATGGCGGCGTTCTCGCGGCCTCCTCCGAAACGGTCGGTCCAGCTTCCGGGCGAGATCGGTAGGATCATCAAGGCTTCATCCTTGTCGCCGCGGCCGAGGGCTCGGGCCAGGTCGAAGCTCTGCAGGACGTTCGCTCCCGAGACCGCTACCACGTAGCTCCAGGTGTCTTTCGCGGGACCGTTCAGAAAAGAGCCGGGGACGAAGAAGCTGATTTTATTGCCGCGGACCTTGATCTTGTTGGGGAAGAAGATTCGCTCGTCCACATTGGCCGGGATCTCGGCGCGCATGGCCGCGGCCTGGTCCTCTTCGAGCGTGCTGTCGTCTTTCCGCATCTCGTCCTTGATCGCCCGGCCCATCATCCGCTTGAGCTCGCCCCTCGCTTCGTTCGGTCGCGGTGTGAGAATGATCGCTTTTTCCCAGGCGCTCGACGGATCGATCGTCGCCATGCGGCCGGGGAGCATCGAGACCGCTCCCGAACCGGGGGTCCGGTCGGTGTCGATGTAGATATCGATGTTGATCGTATAGAAGCCGAAGCGCGCGACCGTGTCGAGACGGGTGCCCAGATCGTCGATCACCTCCTGGCCCGGCACTCGCACCGGCCTCGCGAAGATGGCTTCGAAGAGAGTCCCGTCCCCGTCCGCCTCGGCCGTGAGAGAGAGCAGGTCCAGATCGCCCGGATCCAGCTCCTCGTTCAAGGGATAGATCAGATTGCCGTCCCCGTGATCGTCACCGCGCGGATCGGTCAGCTTGAACAGGGTCTTGCCCGCGAAGGCAGGGACAGCGATGAAAAGGACCAGGATCAGCAGAAAAACCTTGCGCATGAACATCTCCGGTTGATGAGACAGGAGCCCGGCCCGCTGTTACCAGAAAGCGCGGGCTCCGAAGGGACTGCCTAGAACCGCACCTTCATGAACACCTTCATCCGCTGCTGCTTGAAGTCGCGGGTGATCAGGCTGTTCCAGCCTCCGAACCGGCCGCGGAAGCCCGGCGAGCCCACGGGCACGCCGAAGTTCTTCGCGGTGTCGGCGTCCGCGAACTGGGTCACGAAGCCGCCGCCGAAGTCGGGATCGAACTCGCCCCAGTTGTACTCGTAGTTCGCGCCGAACTCGGCGCCGCCGATCACGTAGCGCGCGTAGAGCATCAGCTTGTTCTTGTCGTGCTGGCCCGACGCCATGTTGTGGAGCTGGTAGGCCTGGAAGGCGGTGTTGCCGTCCTGCAGGTCCACGTCGTATTTCTCGTAGGTGATCGAGCCGTAGACGTTGTCCGTGACCTGGTAGCCCGCGCCGAGCTGGTACAGCTTGTAATCCATGTCGCGGTCGTCGTCGGACAGGCTGTTGAACGGCTTCCACTGCGGGCCGGTCACGCCGTTGACGGTGATGGTCGGCGGCGCGAAGTAGATCGAAGACGAGCTGTTGCCCGGCGAGTAGAAGCGGACGCTGCCGTCGGCGTTGTAGGGCAGGAACCGCGGATCGGTCATGCGGTCGTCCTGCTCGTCGATGAACTTGATCTTGCCGAAGATCTCCACGCCCTTGCCGACGTCGAGCAGGTATTTGCCGCGCAGGACGGCGATCTTGGTCTCCTTGTCCTGGAACGGCGCGTAGGCGTTGCGGTAGGAGTTCACGCCGGCGTCCGACTCATGGTTCGGGAACGGCGACTGGTCGAGCGGCTTGTCCGGCTGGCCCCAGGCCTGCCAGTTGGTGTTGTAGTCGATCATCGTGTATTCGGCCGACAGGTCGAGGTCGCCGATCGTCCAGGTCGGCGCGACGGTGATGCCCTTCCAGCCGATGACCGATTCGGCCATCGACTCCTCGAAGTCGGTGAACTCGTTGTCGACGTTGAGCGTCGCGACCTGCTGGGCCGGACCCTGCCAGCCGCCGTAGCCGATGCGTGTGGGGTTGCCCGGGAACACGCCGAAGGACGAGTTGTCCGGGCCGGGCCAGGCGAAGGCGCCGTCGCTGCCCTCGGTCAGAAGGACGTCCACCTCGCGACGGGCGGCCAGGATCGAGGTGTAGGCCTCGCCGATGTTGAAATATTCGATGTTGAAGTTGAGGCCGACGCCGAACGGATCGTTCAAGTCGATATTGGCCTTGTAGGCCTCGTCGTCGTGCTTGCCGGCCACCACCGGCGAGAAGCCCGAGGTGCCGAAGCCCGTGGGCGTGCCGAAGGTCGGGTTGGACTCGGCCTCCGAGAAGTAGGCCGAGCCGCGGACGTCGATGATGCTGGTGGGATGCACGCCGATCTTCACGCCGTAAACGTTGTTCTTGAAGCGGAAGTCCACGTCGCGGCCGTCGTCGAAATCGCGGTCGGTGACATCCAATTCCTGATCGGTCACCCGCTCGACGATGCCCACCGCGTCGAAGTACTGGTTCGCGTTGAGCCTGAGTTGGAGACCGTAGGCGCCGTCGGCGGCCGTGTAGTCGCCGGTGTTGAAGCTCGGGCCGGCCCAGAGCCGCGGCAGGGAGACGCGGATGAGGTCGTAGCCGAGCTTGCGGCCGGCCACGGCGCCCTGGAGCAGAACGGCCTTGGCGTTGTCGCGGTCGATGTAGCGGACCTTGCCGATGGTGAAGGCGTCGAACATGCCCAGGTCGGTCGACCCGATGGTCGCCGCGTCCACGAAGCGGTAGCCCGGGGTGATGCGCACGGTCAGGCCGCGCTGCTTGATGTATTCGTTCGAGCGCGGGTCGAACTCGCCGCAGTCGCCGCCCACGCAGGGACCGCCCGGAGGATCTTCGAAGGCAGGGTTCCTGCCGCCGAAGCCGCCGAAGTTGGTCCACTGGTTCTGGCTGAAGCGCGACTGGATGCGGCCTGTGACCTCCACGTATTTGGAAGGTTTCGAGGCCAGCAGGAAGTTGATCTCCGTTCCCTGGCCGTTGTCGCCGTAGCCCTCGCCAGGGATGGAGGTAAAGTTGTAGAGGCTGCCGTCGGTGCGCTGGGTGCCCCACAACCACTTGGTGTAGTCCTCTCCGGTGATCAGCAGCGTCTGGCCGTCGGCGGCGTGGACCGGCACTGATGCCAGAGCCGCCAGTATCGCCGATGTAACCAGGAGCGCGATCGCGAACCCCCTGTTGAATCGCATATCAGAAGTCTCCTCTTATGAAAACGGGCGGCGGTGGCTACTTCTTGCGCACCATCGTGAGAACGGCGCCCTGCTTGGCGCTGCCGTCCGGGTTGCACTCGTACTTGAGCATCGTGTGCTGGGCGTCGGCCTCGTCGGCGCCGCCGGCGCCCGCACCCGCCAGCAGGTCCATCACGTGCGGGTCGCAGTCGGAATCGGTGCCGCCGCCGAAGCGGTGCTGGCCTTCATATTCATTGACCTTGCGGGTGAGCAGGTCGGTCTTGTCCGGGAAGCCCTCGTTCGACTGCACGAGGACCTGATAGCCCCACTGCGACGGGTCGCCGCCGCCGAGAGCGTCGAGGTCGACGCTGGCCGAGATCGTGCGGCCGGCGGCCTTGGTGCGGCTGGGAATGATCACGTTGTTCTTGGTGGCGCCGGGCATCTTGGCCTCCACCTCGTTTTTGACCGTGCCCGGGGGCTGCGGCGACAGGATCACCAGGTAATCCCATTCATTGCCGGGCGCGAAGGTGACGTTGGTGCCGGGCACGCCCTCGGTGAAGCCGCCCTCCTTGGTGTCGATGAAGATGAAGATCATCTGCACCGAGAAGCCGCCGCCCATGCGCCACGGGTCTTCGAGCGGCGAGTTGAGGGTGACGTCGAAGTCGACCTTCTTGCCCTTGGCCTCGACGTCGAACCCGGTCAGGTCGAACGAGCCGCGCTTGTAGACGGCATCGGTCGGGTAGGTATAGCTGCCCGGGCCGTTGTCGTCGCCGGTCGGGTCCTTGAACGAGACCTTCTGAGCGGTTGCCATGCTCGCCAGCATCAGGCCAGCGGCGGCCGCCATCACACCGGTCTTCCAGAGCTTCTGCCTCATGAGTGAAACCTCCTTGCTGTTTGAGCCTAACCCTTGACGGCGCCGGCCGTGAGGCCGGACACCAGATACTTTTGCAGGAACAGGAACAGGATCGCGACGGGCACCGCGGCGACGATCGAGCCCGCGGCGAAGTACCCCCACTTTTCCGAGAATCCGCTGACGAAGAAGCGCAGTCCGACCGGCACCGTGTACATCGCCTCGTCGTTCATGAAAGTCGCGGCCTGGATGAACTCGTTCCACGAGGTCATGAACGAAAAGAGCGCCGTCACCGCCACCGCCGGCTTGGCGAGCGGCAGCACGATGCGGAAGAAGATCGTGGACTGCGACGCGCCGTCGATCAGCGCCGACTCCTCCAGCTCCTTCGGGATGGTGTCGAAATATCCTTTCATCATCCAGACGCAGAGCGGAATCGCGGTCACAGAATACATCAGCACGAGCGCCGTGTAGCTCGATCCCAGGCCGAGCCACTGCACGATGATGATGTAGAGCGGGATCATCATGAGGGTGCCGGGGAACATCTGCGCGACCAGGAACATCATCAGCCCGGACCGCCGGCCCGGGAAGCGGAAGCGCGAGAAGGCGTAGGCCGAGGTGCTCGCGAGCGCCACGCCGACCAGGGTCGTGAGCAGGGCCACGACCACGCTGTTGAACAGCCAGCGGGCGAACGGCTGGTCCGCGAACAACGACCGGAAGTTCTCCATCGAAACCGTCTGCGGCCAGGGGGTGATGGCCCGCAGCCGGTCCGCCACGCCCGGGTTCCGCGGCAGGTCCGCGAGGCTCAGCGTCTGCCCGCCCGAAACCGCGATGGTGATCACGAACAGGAGCGGGTAGAGGGCGACGATCACCATCGCGATGAGGAACAGGTGCAGGGGCCAGTGGCGGACTTCGTCCGGTTTCATTCGCCGATCGCCTCCGTGGCGCGCGTCACCCGGTTCTGCCAGGTGCCGTAGGCCAGCAGGATGAAGAAGATGACCACCGAATAGGCGGCCGCGTAGCCGTACCGGTACTGCTCGAAGGCGATGCGGTAGGCCTGGGTCATCAGGATCTCGGTAGCATGGCCGGGCTCGCCGGCCGAGACCAGGAAGATCACCACGAACTGGTTGAAGGTCCAGATGACCGACAGGATGATCGCAGGAACCAGCGCAGGGCGAAGCGACGGCAACGTGATCGCCTTGAACTGCTGCCAGCGCGTGGCGCCGTCCACGCGCGCCGCTTCGTAGAGGTCGGCCGGAATGGACTGCAGGGCGCCCAGGGAGACCACCATCATGAACGAGAACGAGAGCCAGCCGTTCGTGGTGAGCACCGCCAGGAACGAGGTGAACGGCCTGTCGTACCAGGATATCGGCGCGAAGCCGAAGATCTGGACGATCTGATTGATCACGCCGAACTGCTTGTGGAACATGCCCCGCCAGATGAGCGCCGTGATGTAGGTGGGCACGGCCCAGGGCAGGATCAGCAGCACCCGGTAGCCCGCCCGGAAGGCGAGACCCTTCACGTTGAGGGCGAGCGCGAGGAGAAGCCCGAGAGTGACCCCGATGGTGACGTTGGTGATCGTCCAGACGATGTTGAAGCCCAGGGTCCAGTAGAAATTCTGATAGTTCCAGACCAGGCCTTCCGCCGTGCGGTGGGCCACGCGCACGTCGCGCAGGACCTCGACGTAGTTGTCGAGGCCGATCCAGAGGTCGAACACCGATTTGTTGGTGTTGTAGACGTTGGCGTTGGTGAACGACAGCACGGCGCTGTAGAGGAACGGCAGGAACACCAGGAAGAGCATGGCCGCGAGCGACGGCAGGGTGTAGGTATAGGCGTAGCGATGCTCGACCAGGGCGGCGCCGGTGCGCGCCGCATAGCCCCAGCCCACGAAGATCAGCACGGCGAGCGAAAGGAGCGCCAGGGTGACGACCGAGCGGGTCAGGCGGCCCGCGTCGACGCCGGCCTCTTCTCCGAGCCGGCCCTCGTCGATCCCGCCGCCGGCCTGGACGATCCCGAGCGGCTCGCGGTAGCGGTTCACGTCCCACAGCTCGGGCGCCAGCGGCGGAGTGTCCGCCGATGTAGGGAGCCCCAGCTCGGAGATCAGCGCGCCGGTCCGCTCGCCTTCCTGCCTGACGGCCGCGGTGACCGACTCGGCCGTGGCCCGGCGGTCCGCCGCCAAAACCTTTCTGGAGTAGGAGGCGAACGCCACGAGAGCGGCCACGAGGAGGACCGCCGCGCCCACCGCGAGCAGCTCGCGGCGCTGGCCGAGGGCCATCGACAGCAGGCCGAAGAGCGCGACCGGCGCGAGCCAGGCGAGCAGCGCGGCCAGCCACGGGAAGGCGCTCGCGGCCCGCTCCGGATCGGCATCCATCTGGACCATGCCGACCACGTCGCCGCCGCGCTCGACCGGAGCCGAGAGGCGCAGCAGACCGTCCGGCAGGCGCTCGACCGCGATCTCCTCCTGCCGGACCGAGTTTTCCTCGCGGTTCCCGGCCACGTTTGCCCGCAGCAATTGGCCGAGGTCGTAGAGCGGTTTCTCCTCGCGCTCCAGCCGGCGCGGTGCGGCCTTGCCCCCGACGTCCTTCGGATCGGTCGAGGCTTCGAGGAGGATGCCGTCGAAGGCCACGACGCGGATCGCCTTCACCTCGGGGTGCGTCCTGGCGAATGCCGCGGCCGCGTTCCGCACCGCCTCTCCGGGGTCCGGCGCCTCGGTCTCGGCGCCGGCGTCAAGGGCGGCCAGCTCGTCTCCAAGCCCGTAGGAGGGCTCCTCGGCCGCCGCCTCTCCTCCGCCGGTGCGGTCGAGCACCTGCGCCAGGGCGAGGAGGGTGACGACCGAGCGGCGCTCGGCCCGATCGCGGCTCTGGGCCTCGCGGGCGGCGGCGAGAAAGAACGCGCCGAGGCCGACGCCGAGCAGGGCGGCGACGGCCAGGCCGATCAGGAACCGGCGGCGGTGCGGGGTTTCCATAAAGGTTTATTTCCGCAGGCTGGCGATGCGCTCCACCACTTCCTTCTGCGCGATATCCATGGCCTGCTTCGGGGTCGCGGTCTTCTTGACGATCGTGTTCATGGCCGTGGTCACGGGCGACCAGACCATGGTCATCTCGGGATAGTTCGGCATGGGCACGGCCACGTCCACCTGCTTGCGGAAGGCCGCCAGGATGGGGTCCTTGGCGACCTGGGCGTCAGCGTAGACGGCCTTGTTGGCCGGGGTCTGCCGGCCTTCGAGGGCCATGACCTTGCCGGCCTGGGCGCCGGTCAGAAACTTGACGAATTCGAACGCCGCGTCCTTGTTCTTGGACGGGGCCGCGACGTACACGCCCTCGACCGTGATCCACGGCCGCATGGGTTTGCCGCCGGCCTCGCTGATCGCGGGCAGCGGCGCGAGGCCCCACTGGATGTCCTTCGAGATCTCGCCCAGGAACCAGGGGCCGGAAAAGACCATGGCGGCCTTGCCCTGGTTGAAGAGCGCGGTGAGCAGTGCCGTGGACGGCTCCTCGGGCATGAAGCCCTGGCCGATCCACTTGAGGAGCTGGTCGAGCGACGCGATGTTCTGCGGCGAGTTGATCGTGGGTTTGCGGTTCGGTCCGAACACGCCGCCGCCGAAGCCGTTCATCAGGGCCGCGTGATAGTAGAAATCGGAGTGCCAGTAGGCGAGACCGAACTTGCCGGTTTTGGCGTCGGTGAGCTTCTTCGCGGTCGCCACCAGCTCGGCCGTGGTCTTGGGCGGCGCCGGCACCAGCTTCTTGTTGTAGATCAGGGTGATGACCTTGAAGTTCAGCGGCAGGCCGTAGGTGTTGCCCTGATAGGTCATCGCGTCCATCGTGGTCTTGAGGAACTGGCCCTTGATCTGCGGGGTGAGGAAGAAGTCGAGCGGCTCGACGGTGTTGCCGGCCGCCACCCAGCCGCCGAGGCGGTCCTGGGCGAAGATGAAGACGTCCGGACCCTTGCCGCGCGGCACGGCGGCGGTGATCTTGTCGGCGAACGCGTCATAAGGGACAGCCAGCGTCGAGACCTTGATCGCCTTCTGCGACTGGTTGAACTGGTTGACAACCTTTTCGAAGGCCGTCTTCTCGCCGCCACGATAGCCGTGCCAGACCACGATCTCCTTCTGGGCCGCCGCCATGACAGGGGTGCCGAGAAGCAGGACGAGCAGGGCGCGGACGATTCCTGATCTCATTGCAGGTTCTCCTTTGACGACAGGCGCTGCTCGGAAGCAGCGTCGAACAGGTGGAGCGCGTTCAATTCGATCTCGAGGTCCATCTCCGAGCCCATCTCCGGCACCCGGTGGGGATCCGCCTTGGCGACCAGCAGCTCGTCTCCGACCTTGGCGTGAACGATCACCTCGTGGCCGAGCGGCTCGACGAAATCGACGCGGCCATGCACCCGGGCCGTGGAACCCATCTCGCCGCGGGCCGCCTCGCGCACGTTCTCCGGACGGATGCCCATCACGACCTTGAGGCCGTCCTTGCCGTTCGTGGCCGGACGCAAGGGCTCGGGCACCGGCAGCTTGAAACCCGAAGCCGTCAGAGAGGAACCGCCGTCGGAGACCACGGCCGGCACGAAGTTCATCGGCGGCGTGCCGATGAAGCCGGCGACGAACAGGTTGGCCGGCTTCTCGTAGACCTCCAGCGGGGTGCCGACCTGCTGCAGCTTGCCGGCTTTCATGACGGCGATGCGGTGGCCCATGGTCATGGCTTCGATCTGGTCGTGGGTGACGTAGACCGTGGTGGTCTGGAGACCCTTCTGAAGCTTGGTGATCTCGGCCCGCATCTGGACGCGCAGCTTGGCGTCGAGGTTCGAGAGCGGCTCGTCGAAGAGGAACACGGCCGGCTTGCGCACGATGGCGCGGCCCAGGGCGACGCGCTGGCGCTGGCCGCCGGAGAGCTGCTTGGGTTTGCGGTCCAGGTACTCGGTGATACCGAGGGTGCCGGCGGCCTCGTTCACCAGACGGTCCATCTCCGCACGGGGGGTCTTGCGGATCTTGAGGCCGAACTGCAGGTTCTCGCGCACGGTCATGTGCGGATAGAGGGCGTAGCTCTGGAAGACCATGGCGATGTCGCGGTCCTTGGGCGCCACGTCGTTGACCACCCGGCCGCCGATCGACACGGTGCCGGCCGAGATCTCCTCCAGGCCGGCGATCATGCGCAGCGCCGTGGACTTGCCGCAGCCGGATGGCCCCACCAGGACCATGAACTCCTTGTCCCGGATCTCCAGGTTCAGGTCCTCGATGACGGTCACGGGACCGTAACTCTTCTTGACGTGATCGAAGGTCACCTCGGCCATGGGTCGGTTGTCTCCCAACGCTAGATAGCGTGTTTCCGCATTTCAGGCACCACCCTGCGGGGTGGGAGCGACGCCGAGGATCCGCGCATCCCTGGGCCCGACCGTCACCTCGATGCGTCCCCCGGAATCGCCGGACCGCGAAACGTCCTCGCCCTTCCAGAAATCCCGGACCGGACCGTCCTTCCACTCGGCCGGCGCATCGAAGGAGGCCGTGGCCGGCGCCGAGCCACGGTTGACCGCCACCACCACCACATCGCCGGTACCGCCACTCGCCTCGTCGCGGCGCAGGAAGACCAGGAGGTCGCCCTCGCTGGAGACCGCCGTGTGCGGCGCCCGCGACAGCGCCGGATGGGCGCGGCGGATGGCGATCAGCCGCCTGTAGTCCTCCCGCAGCGCCTCGTCCCGCGGCTGGCCGGCGCCGGGCTGAATCGCGCGGTCTCCCCACGGCATGTCGCTCCGGTTGTCCGGCCAGTCGCCACCCAGGCGGCCCACTTCCTCGCCATAGAAGATCATGGGCATGCCCTGGGTCGTGAGCTGGAGCAGGGCGGCCAGCCGGAACAGCTCCTTGTCGCCCTCCAGAATGGACAGCGCGCCCTTGACGTCGTGCGAGGAGAGGTACTGCGACAGGAGATATCCCTGCCGCACCTTCTCCCTCGACTTCAGGTACCGGTCGAACGCCACGGTCCGGCCGCGCCCCTGGAGCCAACCCAGAACACTACCCTGGAACGAGAAGTCGAAGCCCGCGTCCATCTCGTCGCCCGCGAACCAGGGGTCGAGCGACCCGGCGTCGCCGCCCCAGACCTCGCCGACCAGGAAGAAGTCCTTCGCGATCTGCTCGCGGGTGCGGCGGCGGTGCTCCTGCCAGAACGGGTGGTCGACGTGCTTGACCGTGTCGAGCCGGAAACCGTCGAGGCCGACCCGCTTCGCGCGCTCGATCTGGCTCTTCATCACGAAGTCGGCCACCTCGGGCTGCTCGGTCTTGAAGTCCGGCAGGCCGGCCACGCAGAGCGTCAGGTCGTCCGTGCCGCAGGAGCCGCCCACCCGCAGCCAGCCCGACGTCCGCGGGTCGGTCACGTATTTCGATTCGTAGCCGGCGTGGTTGTAGACCACGTCGAGCAGCACCTTCATGCCGCGGGCGTGGGCCTCGTCCACCAGCGCCTTCAGCTCCTCCTCGGTGCCGAAGCGGGGGTCGATCTTCGAGAAGTCGTCGGCCCAGTAGCCGTGATAACCCCAGTCCGGGAAGCCGGCGCCGGTCACGAAGCCGTCGATCTGGTCCACCACCGGGGTGATCCAGATGGCCGTGGCGCCGAGAGAGGCGATCTCGTCGAGCTGCTGGCGCAGGCCCGCCAGGTCGCCGCCATGGAAGGTGCCCTTCTGCCGGATGTTGACCGCGCGGTCGTTGCGGGTGTCGCCGTCGGCGAAGCGGTCGAGGATGACGAAGTAGAGGACGGCGTCGGCCCAACTCGCCTGGGGTACGACCTTGATCGCGGACTGGGAGGTGGCCGCCGTGGGGGCCTGGGCCGTGGTGGGAGCGGGGCTGCTGGAAGTGGACGTGCCGCAGGCGGCGAGCACGGCGGCGAGGAGGAGCGTCGAGAAGCGCCCTCCGACAGACCGGAACAACCGGTACGGCATGGAACCCTCCTCCACCTCGGGCGGCGCAGAAACGCGCCGCCCCCCCTCTCGGAATGTTCGGATTCTAGGAATGTGCGGATCGGGGTGTCAATCCCGAAAAATCAGGACAACTCCTTGACGTCCAGGTTGGAGGTATTCCGTCCTGCTCGTGTGCGCGGCCTGGAAATCTGGACATCCTCAAAAATTGCTGTCCAGGATTGACGGCACGTCTTCCCATCGCATAGATATGGCTTCACAACACCGGGAGATCGATATGGCTGTCAAAAGCCGGCAGATCGGAAAAGTCCCACGTGCCTGGATCTGGATTGCCGGGCTGGTCGTCCTTGGGTTGCTCACCCTCGACGTTCATGTCGAACGAGCCCGCGCGGAAGATCAGGCCGGGGCTGCCGGGCCGACTCCGGCATCGGTGAACCGGACGAATGAGCTGAGGCTTCGTGGCTGGGCGACCCGGAGCAGGGTTGCCACCTCCGGCTCAGTGCGCATCTACTTCACCATCGAGAACCGTTCGGACAAACGGGTCGATGACATCCACCTGTTTATCACCGGACAGGGCTTCAAGCCCGCCGGCTGGATCCACCTCGGAGTCTTTGCTCCCGGCGCGGCGACCACTCAGGCGGTTGACCTGAAGGCCTTGAGCGAGACCAGCTCGGGCATCATCACGGCCCGGGCCGACTGGAGGGTCGGCAAGGCCCGATCCAACACCACGCTGGCCATTGGCCCCGTCGAAGTGCGGACCGAAGAGAGCCTGGGCTTGATTCTCAGCCGTACCATCCTCTCTTTCTTCAAGGATCTCGCCCTTCCCATCGTGCTCGTCCTGCTGGCCTATGCGGTCCAGCATCTGCAGCAGGAAAAAACCAGCCACGAGGAAACCTTTCACGCGATGCTCCCTCGCGCCCACGAGAACATCGTGCGATTCCTTCTCCCCATCGTATCCTCTGCCAACCGCTTTCTCCGCTACCTGCCTGAGGCACAGAAAAAAGATGCCGCCGCACTCCAGCAGACCTTTTACCACCTGCTATCCATCGCAAAAGGCATGCACAACTGCTCCCGCAAAGGAGGAGGAATCTTCTTCACCAACATCCCGGGCGAGACCGCCGTCTCCAATTGCTGGAAGGAGCTCCTGGCCAGGATGGGAACGAAGCTCGGAGACCCGAACATCTCCGAGATGTTCGACGAATGGGGACGAATTGACAGCTTCACCTCGTTCCAGAAGAGGTTCAAGTCGCAAACCGCGATCACCGACGAGGCCCGGGCGGCCTTCGTGGCCGCGGAGACAAGCTTCAAGGGCTGGATTCAAGAAGAGTTCGGCTACGAAAAGCAGCTGGTCCAGGTCTTCAAGGACATCATGCAGTACGAGATCGACAAGATCTACGGCCCGTGGTATCTGGACGAGCCACCGGTCTTTGAGGAAGACAGCAGAAGCGAGCTGGAGAATCTGAAGAGATTGCGGGCATGCCCGGAGCCTTTGAGAAAAGCTCTGGGGGACTTCGAGAGGAGCCTGCCCGCCGCGAAGAAGACCTGGTGGGCGCGAGTCGGGCAGACCTGGGTCAGAGCGTATCGATCGGTCGGGCCATCGGGTAATCCTCCAGGGAAAGTCAACCAGAATTCCGGAGGGGAGTCAACTCCACCCTCCCAGGGAGAGCCGTCCAAAGACTCCAACAGCCCGCCGGAGCCCCCCATTCCCCCGCCCCCGGCACCCTAGTGGCACGGAACGTGTTAACAATTGAGCTGGGAATCTCCGGGCATGCCTCGGAGGTGGAATTCTGCGCACCGTGACGAAGGAGGACCAGGGATGGGTGGAATCGGCTTGATGGGACTGGGGAGAATCGGGAGGAACATCTTCCGCATCCTCTACAAGAGCGAGGACCTGCGGATCGAGGCGGTCAGCGATGTCGCGGACCACGCCGGATTGGCATACCTCCTGAAGTTCGACACGATCCTCGGCCGCTTCCCGGACGAGGTGAGCGCCCGCGACGGCAATCTCTATGTCGCCGGCCGCCAGGTGAAGATGCTCTCGGGCGAGAAGCCGGGCGACGTCAACTGGGGCGACCTCGGGGTCGAGACCGTGATCGAGGCCACGGCCAAGTTCCGCACCCGGGCCGAGCTCGAGCGCCACTTCGAGATGGGCGCCAAGCGGGTCATCCTGTGTACGCCGCCCGCCGATCCGCCGGACATTACGGTGGTCATGGGGGTCAACGAAGACCAGCTCCGGCCCGAGCACCGCATCGTCTCGAACGCCTCCTGCACAGCGCACGCCGCGGCGCCCGTCCTCAAGATTCTGGAGGACGCCTTCGGCATCCAGCGCGCCTTCCTGACCACGGTCCACGCCTATACCAACCAGCAGCGGCTGGCCGACGTGCCGGCCGAGGACCCGCGCCGGGGCCGCGCCGCCGCGGAGAACATCATCCCGCAGGAGACCGCAGCGGCCGAGGTGATCACCGGCCTCCTGCCGCAGCTCCAGGGCAAGCTCACGGCCCACGCCATGAACGTGCCGGTCGCGAACGGCTCGGTGGTGGACCTGGTCTGCTGGCACGACCGGGAGGTGACCGTCGAGGCGGTCAACGAGGTGGTCCGTACGGCCGCGGCCACCAGCCACTGGAACCACATCCTGGAGTACGCCACGGACCCGATCGTCTCCTCCGACGTCCTGCTCACCCCCTACTCGGGCACCTACGACAGCCTGGCGACCATGGTCCTGGGCAAGAACGTCTCGAAGACCCTCACCTGGTTCGACAACGGCTGGGGCTACGCCCACCGGGTCGTGGATCTCATCCGATGCTTCCGGCAGCTCGAGAAGGAGGCGGCATAATGGCCAAGACCAGGATCGGCATCAACGGCTTCGGCCGCATCGGGCGAAGCGTCTTCCGCATCCTCTCGGAGCGCGACGACCTGGAGGTCGTGGCGATCAACGATCTCTACGAGAACGAGCAGCTCGCCTACCTCCTCAAGTACGACTCCCTGATGCGCGTCTTCCCCAAGGAGGTCACCTACGACGAGGACTCGATGACCGTGGACGGCAAGCGGATCGAGATGACCGCCGAGCGCGACCCGGCGCAGATCCCCTGGGGCAGGTTCGGCGTGGACATCGTGATCGAATCGACCGGCGTCCACACCAAGAAAGAGGCCCTCGCTAAGCACCTCACCGGCGGCGCGAAGAAGGTGATCCTGACCGTGCCGGCGAAGGACGAGATCGACGCCACGATCGTGGTGGGGGTCAACGACGACACCCTCAAACCCGAGCACAGGCTGGTCTCGAACGCCTCCTGCACCACCAATTGCCTGGCGCCGGTGGCGAAGATCCTCCACGAGCGCTTCGGCATCGAGGAGGGGTTCATCACCACGGTCCACGCCTACACGAACGACCAGCGCCTGGCGGACGTGCCGCACAAGGACCTGCGGCGCAGCCGGGCGGCGGCGCAGAACATCATCCCGACCACCACCGGCGCGGCGCGGGCCGTGGGCAAGGTGCTGCCCGAACTCAAGGGCAAGCTCGACGGCCTGGCCATGCGCGTGCCCGTGCCGGACGGCTCGATCGTGGACCTGGTGGCACGGTTGAAGCAGCGGCCGTCGGTCGAGGAGGTCAACGCGGCCGTGCGCGAGGCGGCCGAGGGGCCGCTCGCGGAGATCGTCGAGTACAGCGAAGTGCCGCTGGTCTCCTCGGACATCATCGGCAACCCGCACTCCTCGATCTTCGACGCGCTCTCGACCAAGTCGGCCGGCGACGGCTTCGTGAAGGTGGTGGCCTGGTACGACAACGAGTGGGGCTACTCGAACCGCGTCGTCGACCTGATCGACCGGCTGGTGGCGGTGGGGGGCCTGGAAGGCTAGGAAGCGCTGGCAGGAAGGAGAACTGGCGATGGCGACATCCGTGAAAGACCTGACGATGGACGATCTCCGGGAGATGATCGAAAAGACCGTGCGGCGGACGCTGGAGGAGTATCTCGACGATCTCCGCCTCCTCCTTCCGGCGATCTCCAAGCCTCCGGAGCGGGACGATCCGAGGCCGCTGGCCGACCGGCCGCTCAAGCCGTCGCTGGACCACTGATGTCGAAGCGCGTCGGCATCCTGACCGGCGGCGGCGACGTCCCGGGCCTCAACGCGGCGATCAAGACCTTCGTCTGGCGCATGCGCGAGGCCGGCTATGAAGTTGTGGGCCTGCGCCGCGGCTGGGCGGCGCTGCTCAACATCCTCCCCTTCCGCGACGCCGAGGCCAATGGGAAATGGATGCTCCCCCTGACCCGGGAGAACACGAGGATCATCGACCGCAGCGGCGGCACCGTCCTCCACACCTCGCGCATCAACCCGGCGATCACCAAGCCCGACGGCATCCCCGAGCACCTGCGCGGCTCGGCCCCGCCGCCCGGTCCGGACGGCAAGGTGGACCTGACCGCCGCCGCCCTGGAGACCCTCGAGTTCCTCCGCCTGGACACCCTGGTGGCGATCGGCGGCGACGGCACGCTCTCCTTCGCCCGCCGGCTGCACCAGGAGGGGGTGAAGATCATCGGCCTGCCGAAGACGATGGACAACGACGTCTTCGGCACGGACTACTGCATCGGCTTCTCGACCGCCGTGACCCGCTCGGTCAACTTCATCAACGACCTGAGAACCGCGGCCGGCTCGCACGAGCGCTACTTGGTCGTGGAGCTTTTCGGCCGTAACTCCGGAGAGACCTGTCTCCTCGCCTCCTATCTCGCCGGCACGGACCGGGCCCTGATCGCCGAGGTGCCCTTCGACGCCGAGGCCGTGGTCGGGATGATGGCCGAGGACAAGCGTTCGAACCCGAGCAACTACGCCGTGGCCGCCATCTCGGAAGGCGCCTACCCGGTTGGCGGCCAGCCGTTCGAGTCCGGCGAGGCGGACGCCGTGGGCAACCGCGAGCTCGGAGGCGTGGGCCGCTACCTGCGCGAGGAGCTGCAGAAGACCACGGGCGACCGGGTGATCTACCAGCGCCTCGGCTACCTGATGCGTTCCGGCCCGCCGGACTCGCTGGACCGTCTCGTCGCCAGCAACTTCGCCAACCTCGCCGCCGACCTGATCCTCGGAGACAAGTCCGGCCGCCTGGTCGCCATCCACGGCGGCCGCTATGCCAGCGAGCCGATCGAGACCGTGGGCGAAGGGATCAAACGGGTGGACGTCGACAAGTTCTACGATACGGAGCAGTACCGGGCGAACATCGCGGGGGTGATGGGGCTGCCGATGTTTCTCTGCTGAGGCCCCACCCCCCTTCTTCCTGAACGAACCTCTGCGCTTCCTGAAAGAGTCGCCGAAGCCCCTGAACAGACCTGCGCGCTTCCTGTCGGAGCAGGCGGTCTTCCTGAAGCGTTCCCGGCGCCTCCTGTCGGAGCAGGCGGTCTTCCTGAAACGTTCCCGGCGCCTCCTGTGCGAGTCGGTGAAGCCCCTGAATGGATCTCTGCGTCGCCTGTCCGAGTCTCTGCGTCGCCTGCTCCGGTCCGCGAGGCTCCTGTCCGGATCTGTGCGCCTCCTGCCGCGATCTTTGACGCTCCTGATCGGATCGATGGGCTTCCTGAACCGGACCCGGAGGCTCCTGAACGCAGCGGC
>DATANP010000043.1:0-1802 GCA_036266195.1 Thermoanaerobaculia bacterium
GTGATCGCCAAGGCGGAATGGAGCCGGGGCGAGGCGAACCCACGCTTTCTGGTGACCTCGCTCAAGCCCGACGCCTTCGGCGCCCGTGCGCTCTATGAGGATCTCTACTGCGCTCGGGGCGAGATGGAGAACCGGATCAAGGAGTGCCAGGGCGACCTGTTTGCCGACCGGACCTCGGCCGCGACGATGCGAGCCAACCAACTCCGCCTCTGGTTCGCCTCGATGGCGTATGTTCTCCTGTGCGCCCTGCGCCGGATCGGGCTGGCCCCTACAGGGCTGGAGGCCTGACCGTTACCCACATTTTTCTTTTGTGGGCTAAGGACCTCATATCCCTCGCAGATTTGGCGGCCCTCCGGGGCCGAGCGAGGGAGCGGATATGCTCGATGAAGCGCGTCATTGGGCCGAGACCCAGTTCGGGACGGCTGACCTTGGGGATGCAAGACGCACCCACCGTCTCGTGAGCACCATGGCGGCGATCGCGCGGGCCCCGGACGAGAGTTTGCCGCGACAACTGGGCTCGCTTGCTGACACCAAAGCCGGATACCGGCTGTTCGACTGTGGGGCTGTCACCCGCAAAGCCGTCATGGACCCGCATGTCGCGCAGTGCCATGCCGCGGCGGCGCGGCATCCGATCGTCCTCATGGTCCACGACGACACGATCCTCGATTTCTCTCCGCATCGCACGCTCAAGGGGGCCGGCCGGGTTGGCAACGACCGTGGCACCGGGTTCCTGGCCCACAGCTGTCTGGCCGTGCTGCCCTCGGGCGCAACGCTGGGCCTCGCCCATCAGACGATCTGGGCGCGGCCGCCCAAGGGCGTCACACCCCAGACCCGCGAGTCGGCGGTCTGGGCCGAAACAGTCGAGATGATCGGCCGCCCTCCCGACGGCACGGCCTTTGTCTCAGTCGGGGACCGCGGCGCTGACATCTTCGCGCATCTCGAGAGCGTGCGGGATGCCGGCTGGGACGCGGTCGTGCGGGCCGTTCGGGATCGTCGCCTGGTTCAGGGCGGCGGTTCGCTCACAGCGCTGCGGGCCGCCCGCGCCAGGGGCGCGTCGAGCATCCTGACCAAGACCGGCGAGGCCGTGGTCTGTGTGGCCTGGCGCGAGCTTGAGCTTCTGCCGCCCCGCACCGGCCCCAGGGGGCGCGCGCCGATCCGGGTCAGGGGTGTGCGGGTCTGGAACGACCGGCTCGAGTGGCTGCTGCTGACGACGCGTCCGATTGAGAGCCTCGATCAGGCGCTCGAGATCATCTCCTGGTACACCCGGCGGTGGATCGTGGAGGAGTTTCACAAAGCGTGGAAAACGGGGTGCCGAGCCGAGGAGCGTCGGCTCGCGCAAGCGGATCGGCTGGTGCCGCTGCTCGGGGCGCTCGCCATCGTCGCCGTCCGGCTCCTGACGCTGCGGGATGCCGCCCGGCGCGACAGCACCGCCCCGGCGGACGCCCCGGCGGCGGCCCTCAAGGTCCTCGCGGCCAAGCTTCACAGGCCGGCCGAATGCTTTGAGAGCAACCGAGCCTTTCTGCGTGGGGTCGCCCAGCTGGGCGGCTTCCTCGCCCGCACGTCCGATGGCGACCCCGGCTGGCAGACCCTATGGAAGGGCTGGTCCGTTCTGATGACCCTCGTCGAGGGCTACGAACTCGCCCAGACCATCGCCTCAGCCAAGTGAAATGTGGGTAAGACTCAGCACTGAAAGCGGAACTCAGGCAGGAGAGACTGCCATGACAGCGTTGATCAGCAAGCTTCCGGGATTACACAGCCGCACTGAGACCGAAGACGAATTGCTGGAGACCGGTCCATGGCGA
>DATANP010000044.1:0-10351 GCA_036266195.1 Thermoanaerobaculia bacterium
GGTAGGTAGATGCCGGGGCCGTCCTCCAGCGAGGACGGCCCCGGCGCTGCCGCGTCGATAACTCCTTTGGAATCAGTGGCGCCGTCCCTGGCACCCCACTTGCTCTCTGGGGATGGCGAGAGGCTTTACGGCTTCACACAAGGAGAAATCGATGAGAAGCACACCGTTGGTCACCGCCGCCGTCCTCGCCCTGAGTCTGTCCGCTGTCGCGTGGGGGGATGACCGCTGGAGCAACCCGCACGGCGACCAGGATTACCGTTATAACGACCGGTACAACAATGGCAACGTCTCCGAGCTGGCCCGCGAAGTGGCGCGGACCGCGGACGCGGTCCATCGCGAATACGAGCGCAACAACCGCCGTCCGAACCGCGACGAGGCGCGGGTCGCCGTAGCCCTCCACGAGCTTGAAGAGGCCGCGGTCCGGTTCTACGACAGCGTGGGCGGCAACGGCTATGGCTACAACCGGGACTCCCGGCGCGGCGGTATCGGCGGCGCTCGTGACTTCGAAAACCTGCTCCGGGCCTTCGATGCCACCACGGATACCCTGCGCTACATCAACCGCCGTCCCTACGTCGACCGGGGCCTGGACCGCATCTGGTCCCTGATGTCGGAGATGGACCGCTACTACGGCGGCGTCATGGGTCGCTACGACCGCAATGGCAGGGGCCGCTACGATCGCAATGACGACCGCTACGGTCGCGACCGGTACGACCGTTACGATCGGGACGAGCGCTACCGCCCGCCTCACAAGGACTGATCCACCCTCCTCCTGATGGGAGCGCGCTATCGCGCGCTCCCCCTTTTTTATCCAACCGAGGATCGCAATCCGGCTCTCCGAGCACCTGTATTGGTGGAGTTAACATTCCACTCAATGGAGGAAATGCCGATGAGCTTCAGGAAACTCGTTCTGGTTGCCTGTATCCTGAGCCTGTGCGCCTTCGCGCCGGTCCTTGCCTACACCCTGACCGCGACCGTGACCACCGACGGCGTCTCGTCCACGGACGGCGGGCACCTCGAGATCGGTTGCCGCCAGGCGGGCACCCTGCCCTACTCGTCCTGCCCCAGCTCGATCTCGTCCGGGACCGAGGTGCGGATCGACGCCGTCATCCACCAGGGCTACTGGTTCATGTGGTTCTCGACCAACCCCTACCTCCAGGGCTGCACCACGACCAACTGGGGTTGGGGCTACGGCTCGAACTGGGCCACGGTCTGCACCTTCACCATGCCGTCGCAGAACGTGAGCCTCAACGCCGAGTTCCAGCTCCCGTAAACGACTCGCGCGCCTGCCTCCTCTCTCCCACGCGGAGAGAGGAGCGCAAGGTTCCCGCAAGAGTGTCGTAAGCATCAAGGTCGGTCGAGAACCGGAAGATAAGCGCGCCAGGGACCGACCGCCTCGCGGTATTGCTTCGCCATCACGCGGGCTGTCTGCGCCACGTGACCCAGGTCATGAGTGACCCACGTCGCCAGCAGTTGGCGCAGCGTGACCGGTCCGAATTCGGGATGCTCGCCTTCCAGGACGAGCTCAGCCTCCGTCAGCCGCCATCCGGCCAGCGTCGCAAGGTTTTCGGCCCGCAGGCGCGCGAATTCGTCGAGCAGCTCGGCAAGTGATTTTCCCTGGCTGTCGCGGAACTGCGCGAATCGATCATAGGGAGTGAATCGGCGCTCCGTCCCCTGATCGAGAATGATCCGCGCCCGCGGGATCCAGTCGGTGCGCTCGCCATGAATCAGATGGCCGACGATGACATAGGGACTCCACGTCTCCGGGCCCTCGCCCGCGTCGGTCCACTCGGAAGGAAGCCCGCCGAGCATGGCGCGTAGGGTGTGCGGTGTACGTTCGAGGATGGCGATGCCGGTTGTCAGCTCGAAGTTCATTAGCCTATTCATCTCTGCAAAGCTCAACGTTCACATGAAAAGCCGCAGCCTGTCCAGTGAGCTTGCCGAGCAGATCCTCCGATGCCGGATAGAACGAGATCCGGCCCCCGAAGGGGCGCCTTGTCGACAGCTCGAGCTCAACAAGAGGCGTGCGCCGGTGCCCGAAGGTGTCGTGGACCAGAACACGGCGCACCTGCGGCCACAGGATGGATGCTTCGGAGAGATAGTTTGACACCCGGAGTCCGTCGGTGGTGAGCCACACCATCTTCAGGCGCCTGCTCACCCTATACATGAACAATACTCCCATTAACAGAAAAACGACGAGGATGACCTTGCCCCACTCAGGCGACACGCCCGGGCCCCATCGGAGCTTCGGAGAGCCGGTGAACGCCAGGAGGCTGAAGTAGCTCATCATCCCAAGCCATCCGAGAGGCCAGACGAACTTCATCATCAGGGTCATGCTGGGATTGCTGATCCGCACTTCGGCAGAATCGGCCATCGTGCCATCCTCGCACTCGACCGGTGAATGCGTTGGCCGGGTCACTCCCCACCCCAGAAGCGGTAGGCAAGATAAGCGGCTACGATCACGAGGATAACAAGCAGCCCCAAAAGACCGGACAACTTGCGCGGCGCCATGGGAGCAGGAGCAGGACTTCCGCTCGGCATGGGTTGCTGGTTCGCCTCCATCGAATCGACCAGCAGCTTCGCGTCCCTCAAGCTCAATCCACGCTGCTCCCGAACCAGATGAACCGCTTCGATCTTGTTCCCGTTCCGCAGCGCCTGCATGACCTCCGGAGATGGAGACGTCTCGGAGGCGGAAGCCGCTTCCGGCGCCTTCTGCCTCCGTACGAAGGCGTCCACCGCTTCCTTGGCCTCGGCAAGCCCAAGCCCGCGGCTTTCCCGCAGCAGTTTGACTGCTTCGATCGTTTGGCCCGACTCAATGGCGGAAATCACTTCCGGCGGCAACCAATCAGGTGAGGTCATCGGGTTTTTCTCTCCCAGGGCAAGGTCGCGGCGAATCCACCAAAGACTTGCGCAGGGGTTTTGGGTCGCATCAGCCCTCTCGAGCCGGCTAGTCCTGCACCTGCGGATCGGCTGGCTTTGTCAACGCAAGCAGCAACGGCACGAAGAAGGCGTAGCAGACAGACCCTCTCAACCAGCTCAGGATTTCCCAGCGGTGCGCCCGTGCAGCCCACTCCGCCGCCGCCACACCCGATTGCGGGCTGCGCGCGAAGGCAAACAATTCCGGGATGAAATAGAGCGCGGAGACGGCGAGCACCACGATGTAGGCGACAAAGCTGATGGCGATCAGCTTCCGGCGCGACTTCACTCTCCAGTTCAGGATCAGAGCGGCAAGGAGGGAGAGAAGGAGGAGGGGATGAATCGTCATCCAGAATCTCCCCTCGTTCAATGCATAAGGGCCGTGCACCAGGGCCGCGGAATTGGGCAAATCCGACAAGTAGACCGGGAAGTAGACAAGGTGCGAGTAAGCAATCCCGCCGAGCAACGTGCCCCAGAAGACGATCGACAGCATGAGCGCAACGGTGTTGAATTTTAACGTAGCCATATTCCATTCCCTCCTAGAGTAGGACCAGGTAATTCTATAGCATGCCGGAGCAAAACCGGTGCTGGACCGGCAGCGGTTCGGTTACATACCCACCTCCGGCGAGGTGCCGGCGGTCCCAGGAAGGCCGCACCATCGGGAACCAGAAGGCCTCGAAGGCAGTCTATTGGGGCAGCTATGGACTTCAGCTTCACAGTCTGTGTCTGGCCACCCTGGTATGAGAAGGCCCTGACGCTCTTCGCCTTTCTCTACCCGGTTCTCGCCGTCGCGGTGGCGCACTCGCGCCTCGCGAAGGGACGAGGGAGCGTCGTCGCCCTGGCGGTCCTGCCGATGACGGCCGGCGCGGCGCTCCTCTGGTTCAATCTCTCGACGGCAGCGGATGCCCTGGGGCTCGTCAAGTCCCCAAGGCCGATTCTGGCCGGCATCTCCGAAGCCGCAACGGTGCTCTTCTGGCCGTGCATCTCGACTCTCGTTACCCTTGCAGGGACCTTACCCTACCGCATCGGAGGCGAGGAGAGGCTTCCAGGAAACAGGCTGACCTCGGCCGCCATCGCGGCACCGTTCGTGCTCGGCGCGGCGGGCCTCGCTTATGGAGTCGCGCTCAGCTACCTCTCCGCGCCGCCGGTCGCGCTCGCGGTCGCGATGTTCGGAGGCGCCCTGGTCGGGCTCAACCTGCTCGCCATCTTTCTTCGGGGGACGCCCGAAAGCCGCGCCACGGCGGCGACGGTCTTCGTGCTGACAGCCGTCGTTGCCGTGATCGTCTGGCAGTACAGCCATCACTTCATGCTGCAGGCGACGTTGCCTTGAGGGCTGAGCCGGGCGCGCCTGGCTATGAGTCTTCGAGGCTCGTTTTGTCCGTGCGAGGCCGCAGCCTGATCGCTTCTTTGAAGAGGTCGTGGGCGAAATCCACCCAGTCACTGGCGTCCCGGAACGCGCCGCCCGCGGCCACCGGCCGATTGCGGGTTTCGAACTTTACCAGCTTGGTGTCTTTCTGGCCGGCTTTGGTCTGAACCCGGTATCTGCCCATGGCCGCGCTCAGGCCGGGGCCGGTCCCGTGGGCGAGGAGATCGCGGCCTTTGGTAATACCCTTGAGCCACTTGTGGACCGTCGGGCCGGTCTGCGGCGAATCCGTTCCATAGCCTTCCACGAAGAACGGACTCGCCGTGGTGAGGCCCATCTCGGTCAGGATGATCCCGCCGCTCACGATCGAGTTGAACATCTTCTTCTCGACCGGGCTGAGCAGCTTCGCGTACATCGACGCGAAGTTCGTCCGGCTCATCAACGTGAACGCCTGCTTCGAAGGCATGTCCTTGACACTCTCGAAAGCGCCCGCGGCGTCGCTTGCCGGTCCGCCTTCTCCACGCTTGATGTAGTTCACGATGATTTCGAGGAAGTTGCGCAGGTTGACCAGCCTGGACGCATCGATCGCGCCCGTGTTGGCCTTGTTCAGGATCGCCTCGGCATTGGCAATCACCGGCTCCCTGTAGTCGGGAAACTCGTGCTGCTTCAGGAAGGACTCGTACTGGTCGAGCGCGAAGCCCTCGGAAGACTGAATTCCAGCGTTCCATGCGGAATCCTTGATGTCGACCTCCAGGTTCTCACCTGTCGCCAGGATCTTCTCAGCCCCGCCCTCCATGCCGGGCTTCGGGCTCCATTTTCCCCGCTTGAGCTCCTTTTTCGTACCCGTTCTCAGGCCGCTGACGTCGAAGGGAAACTCCTGGCGCCCGCTGGCGACCGGGTTGGCAGCGTTCATCGCCTGGGTCATGTCGAAAGCTTCTTTAATCTGCTCTTCCAGCTTCGACCATTTGCGCTGCCATTTCGTTTCAAATTCGAGGACCCCGTTGGTCTCCGACTCCAACGTGACGCCCGAGTTGCCCTTGACCAGGAAATCCTTGGGCCCATACTTGCGCTCGAGCTTTTCCGCCCGCGTGCCATCGTTCCGGAAGATCTCGTTCTTCGTCTGGAACTCAAATTTCATCTCCCGTTGAACCGTGGGAGGGCACTTTCCCTGCACAACCGACCGGCCGCCGAGAGGGCCCGCGGCGCCCTGTTGGATCGTATGGGTCAGCTCGTGTGCCAGAAGGTGATGACTCTCGGCTTTCCCCGGCGTGTACTCCCCCGCGCGAAAGAAGATGTCGTTTCCCAGAGTGAAAGCGCGAGCCTGGAGCGCGCGGCTGCGGGAGTCGGCCTCCTGGTTCATATGAAGCCTGACCGCACTGAAATCCGCTCCGAAACGGGGTTCCATGAAATTGCGCTCGGACGAGGTCAAGGGCCGCCCGGCGCCGCGCATCGTTGGGATGCCTTCATCAAAGGCGACCCGCGGTGTTCCATCGGCGGGCCCTCGCATCACCGTGTCGGCGACACGGTCCGCCTCCTGCTCGTAGATGTCTCCGGGTGTGCTCACGGTCAACTTCGGCTGGATTCCTGCGGGCGCGGAAGAGTAGATGGATATCCGGTTGAAATCATGACCCCGGGTACTTTCTTCTGACAGCCCCGGTTCGGCCTGAGGCCCAAGCCCTGCCCGGCCGGGTAGCGGAGTCTTGACAGTCGCGGCGGCCTGCGGGATTCGCTTCGCTTTCGGCATGAAGGCTTGCATGGTTCGTTTCCTTCCGCGCTCAAGAGGCTCTGTCGAGCCGCAGAAAGTTACAACGTTCCCAGACAGCATAACATCCCCACACCGGTGCTGGCACGATTCCTGCCTTCCCTCCAGAGAGGAGGTGAAGGTCTTGGCCCCAGTCACGCAGCTCTTCGAAACGCCTCTTCGCCGCTCATCCAGGACACCACGACCGTCTCCGGACGCGTTGCGCTGCCGCCGCAAGTTCCTTCGATTCTTCCCCGGCGGCTTCCAGGATGAGACCTACATCGATTGGGAGAGGGGCTACAAGTGGGAGGCGCACGAGCGCTGGCAGGCGGAGCTCGACCGTGCCACCTTCCGCTCGCTGCTGCGCCAAGGCGACGTCTCCGAGATTGCCGCGCGCGCCGTGCGGATCGAGTCGCGCACCAACCTGCTCTTCTCCTTCGAAAAGATGGCCCTGCGGGACGCCGTCAGGGTGCCGGAAGGGGCGCGCTCATTCGCGGCCGGCCTCTACGACCTGGTCTACGGCCCGGGTGATCTGAAGAGGAAGTTCGAGAGCTGGTGCGACGTGGTCGCAGGGCTGCCGCGGAGACAGACGCGCGTGCTCACCTGGCCTCTCGTGACCGTGTTCGGCTTTCTCGCGCTGCCGGACACGCACTTCTTCCTGAAGCCGAACGTCACCCGCGCCGCGGCCCGCGAGTACGGCTTCGACTTCCACTACCAGTCCCGGCCGAACTGGGACACCTACGCCAATCTCCTTGAATTCGCCGACCGCGTGCGGCAGGACCTCCGCGACCTGAAGCCGCGCGACCAGATCGATATCCAGTCGTTCCTCTGGGTCCAGGGATCGGACGAGTACGAGGAGTGAGCGTCCGGGTAGGCTGCGCGGGCTGGAGCCTGCCTCGTGCCGAGCAGGAGCACTTTCCCGAGGCCGGGAGTCATCTGGAGCGATATGCCTCCCGGTTCAATGCGGTGGAGATCAACAGCTCCTTTCATCGTCCACACCGCCCGTCTACGTATGCCCGCTGGAGCCAGAGCGTACCGCCATCCTTCCGCTTCGCGGTGAAGATTCCCAAGGCGATCACCCATGGATTACGGCTTCAGCAGGCTGGAGAGCTTCTGGAAACCTTTCTGGCGGAAGCGGGCGGCCTTGGAGAGAAGCTGGGATGCCTGCTCATCCAGCTTCCGCCCAGCCTGAGCTTCGATCAGGCCGTCGTCTCCGGCTTCCTTGCGGACCTGCGCACCCGGACATCCGTGCCTCTTGCTTGCGAGCCGCGCCATCCGAGCTGGTTTTCCCCGCAGGTGGATGAGCTCCTCAGAGACGCCCAGGCAGCGCGGGTCGCCGCCGATCCCGCGTGCGTGCCAGAAGCCGCAGAGCCGGGAGGCTGGCCTGGGTTTCGCTACTACCGCCTCCACGGTTCCCCCAGGATCTACTATTCGGTTTACTCCGAGGCCGAGATCGATGCTCTCGCTGCTCGAATCCAGGCGGACAGCGACGGCCGGGACGTCTGGTGCATCTTCGACAACACCACCCTGGGCGGCGCCACTCGAAACGCGCTGGATCTTTGTGCGCGTCTCAACGATCCCTTTCGAGCCTGCTTGGCGTAGAATCATCTCTGCAGGTATCGAAAGGAGAGTGACATGAAGAAAGCCCTGGTCATCCTGCCCCTGGTCCTTCTCTGTGCCGCGTCCGCTTTCGGAGATTGCAGTACCCTCACGAACATCACCGAGGTCGTGCCGTTGCTCCACGTAGGAGAGACCGTGCACTTCAACTTCGAGTTCATCGGCGGAACGGAGCCGTACAACTTCGCGGTCATCGCCGGCGTACTGCCGCCCGGCGTTCACCTCACCGGCTCTGGCGGTCTGCGCGGCAAGCCGACGCAGGCCGGCAGTTTCGACGCCTTCATCCAGGTGACCGACGCCGCCGGCTGCATGCTGACCGTCGCCTACGACATCCAGGTGGAATGACGTCGGACCTTGCCCGTGATCTGGGCGTGGTCGAAGAGCTCTGCCGTCGGCAGGTCCCGCTATTTCCGGTGGAAGCACAGCCATAGCGGGCCACGCCGACTCCGCATGCCACACCTCCTGTGTCCATCCTCCACCATCTATTCATCTTCACGATCGTCATCTGCACCCGGCTTTTTGGCTGGTGCTATTCGGAGCCATCCGAGAGCGTCTTCAAGGTTGTCGAATGCCTTGACAAACATGCCCCGGTTCACAGCGACGTTTTCGCCGAACCTCCGTGGGTCAAGGGTTGGCTCTGTAAGAACGTACGCGAACTGCGTGCCAGGAGGCACACCGCGATCTCCGAGTTCCGCGACTGACCTTGCCACAAATTCCCCGTAATAGAACCGTTCCATGGTCGTAGGACGACCTACGACTTTACGTCCGTCGAAGAGAACCTTTTCAACTCTGTGCCGTGCAACAGCCTCAAGGATTTCCTGGAAGGTCCTCTTCGCCTCCTCCAGAGAAAAATTCCCCGTTACCTCTGCATATAGAAAACCTGGTTCGGCACGTGTTTCTAAAATCATGCCCATCTGTCACCGGACCTTTGCCAGCAACGCTGGTTCAATTCGGCATATGTCTACAAACTCGTCGTGCGACACCATTGCCAGCGCCTCACCCCAAGTGTCCTTGCGCGGATAATCGCCGCCGAGCGTCATCATCGAATGCCCTCCGCTCTCCGCTTCTCAAATGCGAACACCCACATTTCGGTGCGCACGTTGACTCGTCCCAATCTCATCTGTTCTCGTCCCAATTGTATCAACAATACCTCAAGCTGTTTCCTCGCATCTGGAAACTCCAGCACTCCCTCGTCTGCAACTGAACCTGCGCCTCCCCAAAGCTCGTTGGAAACGAGATAATCCCACATCTTCTTGTCATCCCCGAGCAGCGCAATCGCCAGCGCGTTCGATGAATCGTTGTACCGCTCGAGCAACGTCGAAATCTCTTGGAGAATGTTGCACACCCGCGCGCTGACGTTCACGGATCCATCACCTCTTGCAATCTTTCCCCCGAACAATGATCACCGTCACAACCAGCCATGCAATGCTCCTTGAAGACATCGTCGATGAGGGGCGCCGTTTCATTGTCGCGGTAAAAATCGTGCCACTCCACCGTGATCTCCTCCGGAGTAACGAGCCATTTTGTTATTTTAGACCCACCCCACCATGTTATCTCAAGGGGTACATTCCATCTGAGTCTTAGCGTGCGCAGGTCGTCAAAGGGAGGTGCCCGGAAGCCGGACCCACCACTGTGTGGAATACCATTGACGATGATGTACCCGCTATTGTTTGGCGAACAGTTGTGGCGATATTCCAGCCTCCCCTCCGGCATGAGCGAGCCCGGAGCTGCGTCACCACTCCCGGTATCTGCGATGCCCTTCTGTATACCGGCCGCGCCGGACACCGAGGGGGCTTGTTTCTCTAAAACTTCTCCGCGTTGACGTCGGGCCGGCAATTGAATCTGCTTGGCCGCCGCGTTGCCCCATTGACGCAGCCTCTGGCGAAGGGCTCTCGCTTCGGCGTAGCGGCCTTCCTGCGTCAGTTGCAATGCCAGATTCAACGTCGACTGCGGGCTACCCAAGTCACTCCCCAATGACCACCATTCCTTCGCGGCCTCCGTATTGCCTATTTCCTTGAAGTGGCGACCGACGGAGTTGATGGCCAATTCTTCCCCATAGGCGGCTCCATAGAGATGCCAGGCTGCGGCTGCGTCGAGATTGGGATTCCCGCCCAGACCGCGCTCGTAGGCATCACCCAGTAGAACAGCCGCCAAACCGGACCCTCGCTCTGCCAGCAGATGGGCCCTTGCCATAAGCTCGGCAGCGCGTTCGCGACTGATCGATCCGTCATTACGGCTCGTCGCCTCCATCAGTTGAAGCAGGGGATCGCCCAGATGCGAACTATGGAATTCCTTCATACGGCTCTCGTCAGGTCTCTGTCCAAAACCAACCAGATCCCGGATCGCATCGTGCAGTAGTGCGAGCGTGTTATCATGAGAGAAAGCGATCCGCTTCATTTGAGACCCGTAGAAATCACGCGCGCTTTTCCACGGGAATGCCTTCTCGCCCAGCTTGGTCAGACGGTCCGTCAAGTCCCAAATGAAACGGCGGGTCGCATCCTCTTCGCGTTCCTTCGAATCACGCGCATCAAATAGATTAGCTGTCGTATCACGGTCCTCCTCACGGGCGCGCTCACGCTCCATTTCAGCCTGGGCCGAATCTCTGCAGGCGTGGCTGATCTCGTTTTTTTCTGGTGATGACCTGACAAAGACTGGCAAGAATCGGTTCACACTGGATTGGATGCGCTATCAAGAATGGGTTGACTTCTTCCCAGGTT
>DATANP010000045.1:0-1869 GCA_036266195.1 Thermoanaerobaculia bacterium
CGAAGTCGCCGAACTGCGCCTCCCAGAGCACCAGCGCTTCCGGGAAGTCGCGGCTGAAGCCGTACTCGAAGCCGAGCACCGCGGCCTCGGACAGAAACGAGTCGTAGATCTCGATCCACGTAGTATTGGATGAAGTACGCGGCGCCACGTGCGCGAGCGGCACGTGCTCCTGGCCGTTCTCCACGTCGATCAGCACCGAGTGGCGCTGGTTGAACGTGCCGCGCCGGCTGTCCTGGCCGGTCAGCCGCACCGGCACCCCCTGGTCGACGAGCGACGCGAAGGCCAGCGCCTCGGCCATGCCGTAGTCGAGCGGCCGCTTGCCCTGGCCCATCTCCGCCCGCTGCTCCAGCAGCTTGCGGATCTTCTCGTGGATGTGGAACCCGTCCGGCCAGGAGGTGAGCGTCTTCGTCAACTCGGCGATCTTCTCCAACTGCACGGCGGTGCTCACCTCGTGCTCGGGCTTGTGCCGTCCGCCCTCGAAGCTGCTCCAGTAGGGGGGCAGCGTGCGGAGCGTCGGCTTCTTCTCGATCGTCGAAGCCTCCTGGTGCGCGGCCTCGAGCTCGGCGCGCACCGCAGCCACCCGGCGGTCCAGCTCCTCCTGGGCCACGCCAGTTGCCTGGGCGAAGATCTTCCAGATCGGGGGGTGGGCCGCTATCTTTTTATAGAGAACGGGCTGGGTGATCGTCGGGTCGTCCACCTCGCTGTGGCCGTGCCGGCGGTAGCCGATCAGGTCCACGACCACGTCCGTCTTGAACGTGTGGCGGTACTCGACCGCGAGCCGCGCCACGCGGGCCACGGCCTCCGGCTCCTCGCCGTTGACGTGGAAGATCGGCACCGGCAGCCGCTTCGCGATCGAGGTCGCGAAGCGCGAAGCATGGAGGCTGCGCGGCTCGGTGGTGAAGCCGATCATGTTGTTCACCACTACGTGGACCGTGCCGCCGACGTCGTAGCCCGGCAGGCCGTCGAAGTTGAGCGTCTCGGCGAGCACCCCCTGGCCGGCGAACGCCGCATCGCCGTGCAGGACGATCGGCACCACGACCTGCCGGTCCTGATCGCCGAGGCGGGTCTGCTTGGCGCGGGCGCGCCCCACGGCCACGGGGTCGACCGCTTCCAGGTGGCTCGGGTTTGAGACCAGGTGGATGTTGATCGTGTGGCCGCAGCGGCCGGTGAAGTCGCCGGTGGCGCCCATGTGGTACTTGACGTCGCCGCCACCCAGGATGCTGCGGGGGTCGACGTCCTCGAAGCCGGCGAAGATCTCGGCCGTTTTGGCACCGACTGTGTGGACCATGACGTTGAGCCGTCCGCGGTGGCTCATGGCGAGCACGACCTGCCGTGCCTCGCGCTCGCAGGCGGTCTCCAGCATCTCGTCGAGGAGGGGCAGGAGTGATTCGATGCCCTCGATCGAGAAGCGCTTGGTGCCGAGGTAGCGCGCCTGGATCATCTGCTCGAACGTCTCGCCGCGGATGAGCAGGTCGAGGATGCGCGAGCGGTCGGCCCGCATGGGCTCCTCGCGCTCCATCCGCTCCTGGATCCAGGTCCGGCGCTCAGGGTCGGCGATATGCATGAACTCGACGCCGATGGGGCCGCAATACCAGCGGCGGGCCTGCTCGGCGGAGGCGGGATCGGTCTGGCCGAGCAACTCGTCCGGCTCGGGCCGCAGGCGGTCGAGAGGGTCGAGGTCGGCATAGAGATAACCCAGCCGGCGGTACGCGTCGATCGTCCAGGCATCGAGCGGCTGGGAGGTGGAAGCAGGGGGAGCGGCGGGGGCAATCGTCTCCATGACCCTGCGAGGATATCGCAGATGGATGAGGCAGGAGAGCGGCCGGTGAGCACGGTTTGCCGCCGCCCCTTGTGGGCGCCGGCGTGTAG
>DATANP010000046.1:0-15216 GCA_036266195.1 Thermoanaerobaculia bacterium
CAATCCTATTATTCCTGTTCCTCATTCACCTGTCAACTGAAATTACGGCAAGCGGAGACTAATACCCTTATGACTACATAACGCCACGCCACCCGACCGACCAAGCTATAGAGGTTCAGCTTAGTCTTACTGACGAAAGAGGAGGCTAACAGATACTACGAATTCGGGAGGTCGGCAGGGGGGGGATTTTTGCCAGTACAATTTAGTGGTACAATCTCTCTTCATGCGAGCCCGAAACGAACGCAATAGCCAAATACGCATGTCCTCAGCCCTTTGGAACGCAGTTGGCGATATTGGTCGCGAACTAGGATACTCCGATGCCCGAGGCCGCCACTCTGCGGTGATCCGAGAGATGCTTGCCGCTACCGCCGCAGAATGGATGCACTCTCCTTACATTTGCCGTTCCGCCCAGCATACGGTTTACATCGCTAAAACCGGCGACATATTTTATCGACATGTGCAAGTTTTGAAGCTAAATTCTATCCGTGAACGCCTACCTGCCTTCATAGAAATGAAGCCCGAGAAGCGTGAGTACTATCATCGAAAGCATCGCGAGATTCATCCTAGAGTGGATGAACACACTTGGTTCCTAAACTGCTGGCTTCTGAACTACTTCGCTGCCTGGAATGGGCGAAAAGATGCCGACGATCTTGAGTCCTTCCAGAATCCTCTAAGCTCTCACATCGATACTTTTGGCACAAATTACAAAAGCGCGGACCTTCCTGTTCGCACTGTTGCTGGCAGGGTCCTAACACGAGAAGTCGTTATCGGGCTTCGCGACTACGTACAATGGAAAGAACCCAACTCCTCACTATTTGATTACATAGCCATACCTATTGATATACCGACTCATGAGCTTGATCTGTATGTCATATTGGATCAGGATTTATTCAAAATGTCTTCGGTAGTTCCCGATGAACTTGCCAATATGTCACTCGAATTCAGAAACAGAGAGTCTGCTCGTTTCGAAAGTAAAGAGGTTGCTCTCTATCCCGAAACCACGATCTATGAGCAGCATGGTAGAGCTCCAGATGATGCCGGAGCCGATGAAATGCTCCACAAGGTGCGTCGTTTGCGTCAGAGAATTCGCTCAATACTTAGCGAGCGGACGACCACTGGAGACCTTGTCTCAACATGCGCAGACATGTCGGGCATCGAAGATTCGCTAGTTCTACCACAGAATTTTTTATTTTATTGGCTTAAATGGCCTATACCTCATCTCGGCATAGAAGCATGTGTGCGCTGGGAGAAGCCGTATCGTCCTAGTTGGACCGATGAAGGCGGCCTGGCGTTTCGCGAAAAGGAGCAGTGAGGAAACCTCGACCCTATAATGCATGCATGAAGACGATGTTCCCCATGCGGCTCAAAGTACCCCTGGTCGAATGCTTCCACGAGGCTCAGCCGGGCGAAGAGATGACTCCGGAGCGGGTTGCGAAGGTGCTCCTCAACTAAGAGACCGCCAAGCAGCCGGCCACGTGCCCCCCACCCCGGAAGAGGACTCAGCCATTACCGCTGCCGCCGCGGCAGACCAGCCCCGGAAATAGGGTAGAGTCGGCGGCGGGCGCGGTGGCTGTAGGTCGAGGGAGTAGCTGTTTCCGGCGGCTTTCGCCATTGTGCCGGTGCCTCAGTCTCGACCCTGGCTCCGTCTCCCGCCGCCGCTCATCGAACCGGACTTGCGGATCTCCCGGCTCTCGGACGGGCTTCACGAGAGGGCATGCGCGGGACTCTTCAGGCGCCTCTGGAAGAGGTCCACCACACCCATCTCCCCATAGACTTGTCCGAACCCAAACCGAGCGCTTCCGCTGACGCGCAGCTTGTGCCCCTGGAATAGGTGCCTGCCTGACGTTTCGGGAAAAGAAGGCCGTCGCGAGAATCGACGGTCCCAGGTTTTTGACCTGAAGGCACCGGTCCCCCAGGCTAAATGACCTCGGCAAGTAGCCGCTCGTCGGAAAACTGCGCCGAAATGTCGCCGTTCGGCGAGAAAACCTCGTCGCCCTCGCCGCCAGCGCTCGGGCACACCTCGGCACGCCGCTCGACCAGCGCTCGAAAACACAGCTGTCGGTGAGACCCGCCTCTCGAGATCAGGATGGACCAAAGGCCGCCAGGCTCACGAACGGCAGGCCTGGCGGAAACGAGCCCAATGGGAACCGCGCCTGACGGTCGCCGGTCTTCAATCGCTCGGCGGCTTCCCGAAAGGCTGCGACGAAGGTGGCGAACGCCTCCCGGAAAGCCTTGCGCACTGCCTTGGTCGCCGCGTGAAACAGCGGCGCGGGAGACCTCTTGCTCCGGACAGGCCGCGACTCGGGATCCTGGCGCAGCACTCCGGCGACTCCGAGCGGCTCACGGCCGCTCCTGGCGAGCTCGGATGCCATCGAGGTCTCGATCTCATCCATGAGCGCCGCGATCCTCCTGGCGTTTCAAGAAGCTCCCGGTTACGCTCAGGCAGTTCTTGAGATATGCTTATCGGGAACTTGACTAAGGGAACTGGACTTTTGCGACCTATCACCGGCTCATCCGCACCACTACTCCAAGAGGTATAAACGATGACCCTGCAGCGGATTACCCGCAACCGGCGCCTCACTCAGAACGCCAGGCAACATTCGCTGCGGGGAACCGAGGGGCAAGTCATGGGAATCAACCTGAAGAATGACAGGGCCGAGCAGTTGGCCCGACAGGTGGCCGTCGAAACCGGGGAAAGCCTGACGGATGCGATCGTCCACGCTCTTGAGGAGCGATTGGAGCGCTTGGAGGGCCGGCAGTCCGTTCCCGATCTTACCGAGGCGCTCATGACGATCAGCCGGCGCTGTCGATCCCTACCCGACCTCGACGACCGGAGCGCCGACGAGATCCTCGGGTACGACGAGACGCCGCCAGCGAATGAAGGGTTGGTCGACTGGCTCCTCGCCTGTCCCGAGAAGGGCTTCTCCAACCCCATCGAATCCGAATCGACCGATACGACCAGTGGCTACGCGTCCGAGGAGGACCCAGGACCTGCATAGAGGCTCCGATAGGGTCCCGCAGCCTCTCGGAGCTGGGCCGGGCTGTGAAGAGTGGCACAGGCTCCGGACAGGATCAGCAGCAACATCAGTAAGCACCATCTTCGAGCATTCATACCGGTTTCCTCCATGGTCCTTCCGGAGGAAAACGTAGCCGGGGCGGACAGGCCCGCGCTATCAAGAAATTGCTCCAGCGGGAGCTCAGGATGCCTGGCTCCGGAGGCGTGCGAAGCCCCTCCGCACACCTCCGGCCAGCCCGCCGCCTCCCCCACGGCGGATCTCCAGGCACGGGATGGCGGCGTCCTTGGGTTCGGCGGCCGCCATCCCTCCAAATTGTCAATGAACATCCTCCCCCACTCTCCCCTTGAGGAGAGTCTACGGGCGACGGAAGGCAGGTGTCTATGATTTTTTTGATGCCAACGACCACCAAAAAGTGTGCGCCGCACACATTTTGGTTCCAGGAACAGTATTCAAGGAAGGGATGCTCCCAGGAGGGGGCCGAAATGTTTGCGGTGGTTGTCCTGAAAGAGGGGGTCTGCGGCAACTTATATAGGGAGGCCACTGAAGACCGGGGGCAAAAGGGCTCTCAAGATGGCTGAGAGTGCCAATCTGGCACGAAAGGAGGCTCGTTAACCTGCTGGGAGACGTTGCAAAGTTATCCAGGAGAATTTCACCTTCTCCACGGCGTTGCAAAGTTATCCGGGGAAATTCAAGGTTCTCCACGCCGTTGTCAGGTTCCCTGGGAAAAAACAAACTCCCCTGGGCCATTGCAAGGTTCTCCGGGGAAAATGCAAGGTTCTCCACGCCGTTGCAGAGTTCCCTGGGAGAAAACAAGCTTCCCTGGGCCGTTGCAAGGTTCTCCAGGAAAAAACAAGGTTCTCTGCGCCGTTGTCAACTTCTCCACGGAAAAGCAAGGTTCTCCAGGAAAAAGGAAGGTTACAACGGCTCAGAGAACTTTACCGGGCGAAATCGCAGGGTCGGCCGCCGGCAGGGAGGACGGACCGGCGGGCGGAAACGTATAAAGGTCTGTTGCAGGGGAGCGCCTCAGGGCTCGGCCCGAGTCGCTCCAGGGTTCATTGACAACTTGCCTGAGGAATGGCGGCCTCCGGGTCCAAGGACGCCGCCGTTCCGCTACGGGAGGCCCGCCAGCGGGGAGGCGGCGGGGCGGTGCCGGAGGTTTGCGGAGTCGGGGGCGATCCGCAGGCTGACGGCGCCGCGTGTCCTCCGATCGATCGACCTGAAAGCCTCCCCTTCGCCCCCCTGTCTCGAAACCGCGGGAGCTGCCGCCTCGGCCTGGGCCGGGCAATCGACCGTGACGCAGGCTCCGGCCAGCATCAGGAACAGGATGGACCAGCGATAGGCGCTCATGCCGTCTTCCTCCTTGACCCTCCGGAGGGAAAGGTAGCCGGAGCCGGGGAGCGCCGCTATCGAAATTTTGCTCCTGCTACACTTGTCGGGCCATCATGGATCGGCCGCCTTTCGACACCCTGCTCTACCGAAGCCCGGTCGTGACGATCGCCAGCTTCCGCGCGGAGCCTACCCATACCGGCTTCCAGGACTCCGGGCCGGCGGAGAACCACATCTTCGTGTTCCCGCGGACGACCGTGCGCATCCGGCACCCCGATCAGAGACCCTTCCTGACCGGGCCCAACGTGGTCACCTTCTACAACAAGGACCAGATCTACTCCCGCGAGCGGGTGACCGACGAGGGCGATCACTGCGACTGGTTCGCGGTCGCGCCGGGCGTGGTGCTCGACGCGGTCCGGCCGCACGATCCGGCGTCCGCGGACCGTCCGGACCAGCCGTTCTCCTTCACCCACGGCCCGAGCGACACCGACAGCTATCTGCTCCAGCGGCTGGTGGTCCGATACCTGGCCGAAGGTGGACCGGCTGATCCCCTCTTCGTCGAGGAGACGGCCGTGCGGCTGCTGTCCCGGGTAGTGGCCGGCGCGGCGCGGGCCTGGGATCTGGCTTCGGAAGCGGTCTCTCCCATCCAGCGTCCCATCCAGGGCGATCTGGCGGAGGCGGCCAGGACGGTCCTGGCGCGGAGCTTCCGCGAGCCGGTCACTCTCGACGTGGTGGCGCGGCGGGTCGGCAGCTCGATGTTCCACCTCTGCCGGACGTTCCGCCGGCACACGGGCTCGACCCTGCACGGCTATCGCAATCAATTGCGGCTGCGCACCGCCCTGGAACGGGTCGCAACCCCGGCCGGCGACCTCACGGAGCTGGCTCTCGACCTCGGCTTCTCCTCCCACAGCCATTTCACCGCCGCCTTCCGGAAAGCGTTCGGGATCTCCCCGTCCACCTTCCGGCGCAGGGCCACGGCCCAGGCCGTGCGCGAGCTGTCCGCGCGACTGGGTTCCTAGACCCGGGGGGTCGAGGAGGCGAAGAGCGCGTCATAGACGATCCTCTTCTGGTAGGAGCAGAAGGAGTCCACGCCGTGATGATCGCCGGTGGCGTGGAGGGTGTTCGCGTGGCAGCCTCCTCCGCACAGGAAGCGGAGCTCGCACTCCCGGCACACCGGATTGTTCTCCTCCACGTCCATGGAGCGCGCGAAGGCTTTCGCCTTCTCTCCGAAGAAGATGTCCTCGAAGGAGTCGTGGAAGATGTTCCCGAAGAGGTACGGGGACGCGTGGAACAGGTGGCAGGGGTAGACGTCCCCGGTGTCCGCGATGCTCAGGCTGCCGGCTCCCGCATGGCAGCCGCGGTTGCGCTGGCCGCGGACGAACTGCAGTCCCACGCCCCGGCTCCGGGTGAAGTTGTAGAAGTCATCGTTGTCGATGTACTCGCCGTCCATCCCCGTTCCCCGTCCCATGGGCAGCAGGGGCGTGTGCCGGACCTTGACGTTCGGCAGGTCCGGGAGCGCGTCCCGGATCTCCGCCACGTGCGGCAGGCTGCTCCTGGTGAGCGTCACCTGAACGGCGACGTTCGTCCCCCTCACGGCCAGCCGCTCCACGCCGCGCAGGACCCTGGCGAAGTTCCCCTTGCCCCTGGTCCTGGAGTGGATCTCTTCGTTGGGGCCGTCCAGGCTGATCTTCACGGAGCGGAAATGAGCGGCGATGAATTCGGCCATGTCGTCGAGGATCAGGGTGCCGTTCGTGAGCAGGCGGTTCGTATACCCAAGCCGCGCGGACGTCTCGACGATCTGCCGGAAGCCCGGGTGCATCAGGGGCTCGCCGCCCGAGAAGGTGATCTCCAACCCGGGGACGGAGAACGGCTGGAGGAATTCCAGCATCGCGCAGACCTTGGCGGAGTCGTGCAGGACGGACAGGCGGGGCGACGATTCCCGGTAGCAGTAGGTGCATTGAAGATTGCAGCGATCGGTCACGTGCAGATAGAGGCCTGAGAGCTTGCGGGTTTCCCAGGAATCGATGGCGGAATCGGCGTTCCGGGGAGTTTCGAAGAGCCTGGCGTCGGCCGCGGACTGGAAGAATTCAATCAGGCTGCCGAGCGGGACCTCGACTCCTTTGGCTCCCAGCAGGTCGTGATACTCCTGGACCGACCTCTTGCCATCCACCATCTGCAGGAGCAGGGCGGCGGGCCGGGTCGTACAGATCCAGGAGGGGACTTCGGGGTTCAGGCACAGCCACCGGCCGTCCCGCTCGGCGGTGTTGAGCTGGCGAATGGAAGGGACGATCCAATCCGCATGAACCAGACGATCTGCTTGCATGGTCTCCTCCCGGGGGCTCGGACGGATCTTGATATCCCCGGGGGCGGGGGGCCCCCGGGGATCAGGGCTCGATCGGCTCAGTCCAGGTTGCCGCCGCCACCGCCGCCGCCGCAGTCGAGGGAGATGCCGCACCTGCACAGGCACGTGCCACCGCTCACGGCTTCGAGCTCCTCCTCGGTCAGGTGCTTCTCAACCTCGAAGTCGCCCTTCTTGGCGCCCTTCATCTCGTCGATCAGGTTCTTGTCTTTCGGTGTCTCGTAGGCCATTGTCGTCCTCCTTTTGAGGGGTCACACCGAAACTGTGACGTCATCCATGTTCATCCTCGCAACGCGACGCCTCCATACCCCCAGGGGTGATCCGGCCTTTTCCAGCCGGGTAGCCCGCCCCCACCCCGAAAGCCGGTGCGCAAAAGACGAAGAACGGTCATTCTTCGGACCATGAGGAACGCAACCATCCGGATCCTGCTCGCCGGTGCTCTCCTGCTCCTGTCCACGGGAACCGCCGGGGCCCAAGCGGCGGCCGGCGGAACGCTCGAACAGGAGGTGATCAACCTCGACCGGTCGCTCCAGGAGCTGGTCTCCCTGCTCCGCGAGGTTCTCGCGCGCCAGGAGGTGGACCTCCTGTTCAAGCGCGTCGAGCTGGGTCTTCAGAAGATGGGCCCGCTGAACCAGGAGCTCGCGGACCTGAGGTCGCGGAAAGCCGAGGATGACGCGAAGCTCAGCCAGTTCCGAACCGCAATGGCCGCCCTCCAGGTCCCGGACACCAGTCCCGAAGCCTCGGAGGAGGGCGAGGTCCGGAGGATGCAACTGGAGGCGGAGATCGCACGGCTCAAGCGCCAGACCTCGGAATCCGGGCAGAGGATCGCGGAGCTGGAGAACGCCCTCGCCGAGGAGCAACAGGACGTCGAGCGCTGGGAGGCGGAGATCGACCGGCGCCTCGGACGCCGGTGAGGCGCCATGGAGGCGCTCATCCTCGACGCGTTCTGAGAAACAGCCGACCGGCCAGGGTGTCGTCCCCGCAGAAGACAGAAGAGCCGATCCATGTTATAGTAACCGTATGAGGATGACGGCCGGTCCTTCGCGCGCGGCTCGCGCCAATGAGAAGAACAAAAACGCCTCGTCGCCGAAGGCACGGAGGCGCGTCAGGCTACCCCTGGTCGAGTGCACCCATGAGGCTCGGCCTGATGAAGAGATGACCCCGGAGCGGGTTGCAGAGGTGCTCCTCGACGAAGAGGCCGCGCCACATCGTGCTGCTGTGCGATAGCAACGTCCTGCTGGCGCTGACTCTCTCCGAGCACGTTCATCATGGCGCTACGCGCATGTGGCTCGACTCCGTTCAGGAACCGGAATCGATTCTGATCTGCCGCGCAACGCAGCAGACCTTTCTTCGGCTGCTCACCAACTCCTCGGTCCTCAGCGCCTATGGGCACCAACCGTTGACGAACCGGGAGGCTTGGTCGGTTTACGAAGCGCTCCTTGCGGATGACAGGGTCGTCTTTCAAGTCGACGAGCCGCGCGGAGTCGATGCCGTGTGGAAAGCCTTCGCGGCGCGCAATACCGCTTCGCCCAAGCTCTGGATGGATGCCTATCTCGCCGCTCTTGCGCTGACCGGCGGGCATCAGATGGTAACCACTGACGGAGCTTTCCGACAGTTCCGGGACTTGAAGCTACTGGTTCTCGGCAGTTCTTAGGACAGCCTAATCCACCCGCGCCGCCGGGAACAGCTCGGTCTGGCGGCGGTCGCCGTTGGGGACGCGGTAGTCGCCGGTCCAGCAGGCGGTACAGTAGCTCTCGGGCGGGCCGCTCACGCAGGCGAGCATGCCTTCGAGGGAGAGGTAGGCCAGGCTGTCGGCCTCCACGTACTGGCGGATCTCCTCGATGCTGTGCTGGGCGGCGATCAGCTCCTCGCGGGTCGGGGTGTCGATGCCGTAGTGGCAGGGCCATTGGGTGGGAGGGGCCGAGATGCGCAGGTGGACCTCGGCGGCGCCACCCTCGCGGATCATGCGCACGATCTTGCGCGAGGTGGTGCCGCGCACGATCGAGTCGTCCACCAGCACCACGCGCCTGCCCTCCAGCAGCTCGCGGACGGGGTTGAGCTTGATCTTCACGCCGAAGTTGCGGATCGACTGCTTGGGCTCGATGAAGGTCCGCCCGACATAGTGGTTGCGGACCAGGCCGAGCTCCAGCGGCAGGCCCGACTCGCGGCTGTAGCCCATGGCCGCGAACAGGCCGCTGTCCGGCACCGGCACCACGATGTCCGCGGCGGCCGGCGCCTCGCGGGCCAGTCTCGCGCCCATGCGGAGGCGGGACAGCGAGACCGCGTCGCCGAAGACCCGGCTGTCCGGCCGCGCGAAGTAGACGTGCTCGAACACGCAGCGGGCCGGCTGCACGGTCTGGCTGAGACGGTAGCTCTCCACCTGCCCGTCCCGCGCCACGACCACCTCGCCGGGCTCGAGCTCGCGCACCGGCTTGGCGCCGAGCAGGTCGAAGGCGCAGCTCTCGGAAGCGAAGCAGGTGCAGCCGTTCAGGTCACCCATGACCAGCGGGCGGAAGCCGTGCGGGTCGCGGGCCGCGATCAGGCAGGTGTCGGTGTTGAGCAGCAGCGAATAGGCGCCGCGCACCTCCTCCAGGGCCAGCATGAAGGATTCCACGATGTCCTTGCGCGGCTTGCGGGCCATGAGGTGGAGGATGACCTCGGTGTCGCTCGTGGTCTGGAAGATCGAGCCCTCCAGCTCCAGCCGCTCGCGGATCTCGTTGGGATTGGTGAGGTTGCCGTTGTGGACGATGCCGATGGCGCCCATCGAGGTCTTGACCACGATGGGCTGGGCGTTCTCCACCACGCTGGAGCCCGCGGTCGAGTAGCGGGTGTGGCCGATGGCCCGGATCCCCTTGAGGCGCTCCAGGGCGTCCTCGGTGAAGATGTCGGAGACGTGGCCCATGCCGCGCTCCAGGTGGGTCTTGGCGCCGTCCCAGGAGACGATGCCGGTGCTCTCCTGGCCGCGGTGCTGGAGCGCATAGAGCCCCAGGTAGGTCAGGTTGGCCGCGTCGTCACAGCCGTCGATTCCGAAGATGCCGCACATACGCCGCGATTCTAACCGCTCCCGTCCCGGTTTCGGGACCCGATCCGCCGCGGACCGGCGCTCCCGTCCCGATTTCGGGAGGGGAACAATTTGCAAGTCTCTGACAACAAAACCTTTTCCTCCTGGCCCTCCCTTTGCGCAGAGGGCGCCGCGAACAGCGGCATACCGCCGCGCACAAAGGAGGAGAGGTCATGAACCGCAAACTTGGATTTCTGATCGCTGCCGGAATGCTCTTCGCCGCCCTGGCCCCCGCGCACGCGCAGTGCCTCAAGATCACCCAGATCTACATCGAGACCGAGCACGAGTTCGGCGGCTTCCTCGCCAAGCCCGAGATCGAGCTCTACCAGGCCCAGGGCTTCGTGCCCAGCTTCGACTTCTTCAAAGGGGACCGCCGGGCGCTCGCCATCTTCAACGGCGGATATCTGGTCGGCCTGCAGCAGGGCAGCAGGCCCGACATCAACGATACCGGCAAGTGGTACACCCTGAATCCGCCTGTCATCGTCACCGGCAACGGGCTCGGCCTTCTCCTCGTGGAGGATGACAACACCGCCGGCACCTTCTACGGCCCTTCGTCCTTCTGGAACGGCTTTTCCTGTTCCCGCGTGAACGATCCCGCGGTCCCCGTGGGCCTGATCCGCTGCCAGACCCCGGATTTCTCCTCCGACCAGGACGACGTGTATCGGGGCATGATCGTCCTGACCGGCCTCTTCTCCACCTCCCAGGACGTGACGCTGGATCTCGGCGAGTGGCGGGTGAAGGTCAATTCGAGCTGCGTATAACTCCTACAGCCCCAGCGCCTTCGGCAGGGCCGTGGACCAGATCCCGTGCAGACCGGCCACCGCGGCGCGCAGGGTCTCTCCCCCGCTCTTCACCACCAGGTCCTCGCCGCCGACCTCACCGATCCCGGCGGCGGGGACCCCGGCGTCTTCCGCGGCCCGCAGGACGCGGTCGAGCGCGCCGGGATCACAGGCCACGATCGCCCGCGCCTGGGTCTCCGAATAGAGATCGGCTCCGGCCATCGGGACCTCGACCGAGACGCCCAATCTCCTTCCGAAGCAGGCCTCGGCCAGACCGATCAGGAAGCCCCCCTCGGACAGGTCGTGCGCGGTGTGGATCAGCCCCTGCTGCGACAGGCTCCGGAGGAGCTTCGCGAGCCTCACCTCGGCGTCCAGGTCGACCTCGGGCGGCCGGCCCTGCTCGATGCCGTGGAGCAGGCGCAGGTACGCCGAGCCGCCGTGCTCCGAGCGATCTCTCCCCAAGAGGACCACCCGGTCGCCGCGGGTCGTGAAGCTGGACACCGGCAGGTTCGTGACCGTGGGGACGACGCCGACCATGCCGACCGTCGGGGTCGGGTAGATCGAATTGGACTCAGTCTCGTTGTAGAAGGAGACGTTGCCCGAGATGACCGGCACGCCGAAGGCTCGGCAGGCGTCGGACATGCCGCGGATGGCCTCGCGGAACTGCCAGGAGACCTCGGGCCGCTCCGGGTTGCCGAAGTTCAGGCAGTCGGTCAGGCCGACCGGCTCGGCGCCCACGCAGGCGAGGTTCCGGGCGGCCTCGGCCACGGCCTGCATGCCGCCGCGCCGCGGGTCGAGCCAGCAGTAGACCGGGTTGACGTCCGAGGTCATGGCGAGGCCCGAAGGGGTGCCCTTGAGCAGCAGGACCGCGGCGTCGCCGCCCGGGCCCTGGACGGTGTTGGTGCGGACCGACCAGTCGTACTGGGTCCAGATCCACTCCTTGCTCGCTAGCTCGGGGGTGGCGAGCAGGCGCTCCAGGCTGCCGCGCAGGTCGTCCGGCTGCGGCATCGAAGGCTGACTCTGCCGGGCTTCCAGGTCGGCCGGCGGCTCGGCGGGACGGCGGTAGACGGGCGCCTCCTCGGTGAGAGGAAGAACCGGCATGTCCGCCACCACGTCGCCGTGCCATTCGAGGACGGCGCGGCCGGTCTCGGTGACCTCGCCGATCTCGGCGACCTCCAGGCCCCAGCGCCGGAAGACCCGCTCCAGCTCCTCTTCCCTGCCCTTGCGCGCCACGAGGACCATGCGCTCCTGGGACTCGGAGAGCATCATCTCGTAGGGAGTGAGGCCGGGCTGGCGGAGCGGTACGTTGTCGAGCTTCAGGCGAATGCCGGTGCCGCCGCGGCCGGCCATCTCGAACGAGGAGCTGGTCAGGCCGGCGGCGCCCATGTCCTGGATGGCCACGATCGCGCCGGTGCGCATGGCCTCCAGGCAGGCTTCCAGGAGGACCTTCTCGGTGAACGGGTCGCCCACCTGGACGGTCGGCCGCTTCTTTTCGCTCTCCGCGTCGAACGACTCCGAGGCCATCGAGGCGCCGTGGATGCCGTCGCGGCCGGTCCGGCTGCCCACGTAGAGCAGCGGATTGCCGGCGCCGCTCGCCCTGGCGTGGAAGATCTGGTCGCGCTTGGCGACTCCGAGCGCGAAGGCGTTGACCAGGATGTTGCCGTTGTAGGAGCGGTGGAACCCGGTCTCGCCGCCGACGGTCGGGATGCCGACGCAGTTGCCGTAGTCGCCCACGCCCCGGACCACGCCGTCGATCAGGAAGCGCATGCGCGGGGCGTCGATCTCGCCGAAGCGCAGGGAGTCCATGCAGGCGATCGGCCGCGCGCCCATGGTGAAGATGTCGCGCAGGATGCCGCCGACGCCGGTCATCGACCCCTGGTAGGGCTCGATGAAGCTCGGATGGTTGTGCGACTCCATCTTGAAGACCGCCACCCAGCCGTGGCCGACGTCCACCACGCCCGCGTTCTCGCCCGGACCCTGGAGCACGTGCGGCCCCTCGGTCGGGAACTCCTTGAGATAGACCTTCGACGACTTGTAGGAGCAGTGCTCGGACCACAGGGCCGAGGTGATGCCGAGCTCCGTCAGGTTCGGATTGCGGCCCAGGATCCGCTTGAGGCGCTCGAACTCGTCCTCGGTCATCCCATGCGAGCGGGCGACTTCAACCGAAACCTCCGGCTCCTGGATCACCGTCATCGGAGCGCCCCCACGGAGGCTTCGACCAGGCTCTCGAACAGGGCCAGACCGTCGGTGTTGCCCAGGATCTCCTGGGAGCAGCGCTCCGGGTGCGGCATCATGCCGAGCACGTTGCCGCGCTCGTTGCAGATGCCGGCGATGGCCCGGGCCGAGCCATTCGGGTTCCACTGGGCGTCGGCCGCAGGGGAGCCGTCCGGCGCCACGTAGCGGAACACCACCTGGCGGGCGGCTTCGAGGCGGTCGAGCTTCTCGTGGAAGTCCTCGTAGTTGCCCTCGGCGTGGGCGATCGGGATGCGCAGGACCTGGCCGACTTCATACCCACGGGTGTATGGCAGGTCGTTGCGCTCCACTTTCAGGAAGACGTCGCGGCACTGGAAGCGAAGGCTCTGGTTGCGCCGCATGGCGCCGGGCAGCAGGCCGGCCTCCAGGAGGATCTGGAAGCCGTTGCAGACGCCGAGCACCAGGCCGCCGGCCTCGGCGTGGCGCTTGACCGCGGCCATCACCGGCGAGAGCGAGGCCACGGCGCCGGCCCGCAGGTAGTCGCCGTAGGAAAAGCCGCCGGGGAGCACCACGAGGTCGCAGCCCTTCAGGTCCTCCTCCTGGTGCCAGAGGAACTCCGTCTCCTGCTGCAGCACGTGCTTGAGCACGTGGTAGACGTCGTGGTCGCAGTTGCTGCCCGGGAAGACGACGACGCCGGCCTTCATGGCAGCAGCTCCACGGCGTAGTCCTCCACCACGGTGTTGGCGAGGAGCTTCTCGCACATGGCGCGCAGCTCGCGGCCGGCGCTGTCGGGGTCCTCGGTGGAGAGGCGGATCTCGAAGCTCTTGCCGGCGCGGACGTCCTCGACGCCCGCGAAGCCCACGCGGGAAAGCGCGTCGCGGATCGCCTTGCCCTGAGGGTCCAGGATCTCGCGGCGCGGATAGACGGTCACTCGTGCCTTCAAAGGGTCACCTCCAGCCAGGGAGAGGGATGGTCCTGCTCGGAGACCACCATGCGCGCGGGGCACCGTTCCCGGTCGAGAACCTCACCCACGGCCGCGGCGGCCAGGGCGGGGAGGTTGTTGGTCTCGGAGAGGTGGTACAGCACCACCCAGCACAGGCGGTCGGTCATCAGCTCCGGAAGGCCGTCGGCGGCGTCGCGGTTCGAAAGATGGCCGTGACGCCCGGCGATCCGCTGCTTGAGGCTCCAAGGATACGGCCCGTTGCGCAGCATGTCGAGATCGTGGTTGGTCTCGATCAGCAGGACGTCGAGGTCCTTGAGCCGCCCCCAGGCGAGGCCGGTGCGGCAGCCGAGGTCCGCGACCAGCCCGATCCGCCGGCCGCAGGGGTCTTCGACCAGGAAGCCGACCGGCTCGCGCGCGTCGTGCGGCAGGGTGAACGGCTCGACCACGAAGCCGGCGATCTCGCACGGCTCCCCGGAGCGGAGGATGCGGGCGGTGCGCGCCGTCTCCTCCCTCAGGCTCGCGCCGTGGAGCGTGCCGCGCGTGGCGTGGACCGGCAGGTTGAACTTGCGCGCGAAGCGGTCGGCGCCCCGGCAGTGGTCCACGTGCTCGTGGGTGAGGAGCAGGGCGCTCAGGGTGGACGGATCGAAGTCGAGCCGCTTCATCCGCCGCACCAGCTCGCGGCAGGAGAACCCGGCGTCGATCAGCAGCCGGTGCGGGCCGGACTCGACGACGACCGAGTTGCCGCCGCTCCCCGAGCCGAGCACCCCGATGCGCAGCGGCGGACCGGGCAGAGGCCTCGGCCTCGGAGGCACCACGGGCTCTCCGAAGTCCAGGAGGCCTTGCTGCTCGACGAATTGGGGCGCCACCGTCAGAGGGTACCACCCTTGGGGGCTGGCTGTCAGCAGGCTACTAGAAGCGGTATTCCTTGCCCTGCTCCAGGAAGTCGATGTCCGGGTTGCGCAGCTTCCGGACCTCCTCCTTGATGCGGTCCACGCAGGGCGGCTTGAGGTGGTGGACCAGCACCGGGACCCGCTTCTCCAGCTTGCGCAGCTCGGCCTCCAGGGTGTGCGGCGTCAGGTGCAGCGAGACGTCCGCGATCGGCTGGAGCGAGTTGTCGAAGCTGGTGTCGATGCACACCGCCTTCAGGTTCGGCGTGCGGTTGGCGATCTCCCACAGGCGCTGGGTGGGCCCGGTGTCGCTCGACCAGAGGATGGCGGAGCCGTTCTGCTCGATGAGAAACCCATGGGTGGGCACCAGGTGATTCACCGGCACGGGCGTGAAGGTGACGCCGTCGAGCGTGAACGGCACCTCGCTCTCCATCTCGTGGAAGCGCATGGCCGGCAGCAGGTGGTTGGGCAGGCGGGTGAAGTCCGGCCACGTCGAGTTGTTGAACAGGTACTTGCGGATCGCATAGATCGTGGCGCCCGAGGCGTGGATGTCGATCGCCTTCTCGCTCTTGCCGTAGACGTTCTCGATGAAGAATGGCAGCGAGTTGGTGTGGTCCATGTGGGAGTGGGTGAGCAGGATCGAGTGGACCT
>DATANP010000047.1:0-11916 GCA_036266195.1 Thermoanaerobaculia bacterium
GCGTGGCGTCGCGCCACGAGGCGTGGCATCGCGCCACGAGGCGTGGCCCGGCGCGGCCGGACCGCCTTACCTCTGAACCACCTCGAACGGCAGCGAGCTCATCTCCTCGTTGCCGGTGACTGGGTCCTTCACGGCCACGCGCAGCACGTACTGGCCCGCGGCGAGGCCGGTGGGCTCGAAGGTGGCGAGGAGCTTGTCCACGCCCGCGATGCCCGTGGCCGTGCGTTCGACCAGGTCGATCCGGCCGCCGGTCATCATCTTGCCGTCCGAGCCGGTCACCTGGGCGTTGACTGCCACCTTGCCGGAGCCGAGGTTATAGGCCACCAGGCAGAGCCGCGCCTGGTCCTCGGGGCGGAGGACCGGCTTGGCCGACGGTACGTAGGGCTCGCCGTTGACCGTGAACGGGTAGACCACCGTCTGCCGGCCGTTCACCTCCGAGCTCTCCCGCACCAGCACCCAGCTCCGCTGCTCCTCCATGAAGAATGGCGGCAAGAGCACGGGATCGGTCGCGGCGTAGGCCGGCACCTGGACCGGCGCCATGGACACGACCGTGCGGCCGGTGTCGGCGTTGCGCACCAGCACCCGCACCCGGTAGCTGCCCGGCGTCAGGTCGAAGTGGCCGTAGTACTTGATGCCGCCCTCCTCGAGCCCCTGGCGGCCCTTGCCCATGTCGAGCGTGACCACCTCGGAGAAGAAGTCGCGCATCTGGCCCAGGCCGTCGTTGACGTAGGCGTAGAACTCCACGTTGAGCTTGCCGCCCACGTGGTTTTCGAGCAGCTTGCGGCCCGGCACCTCGATGATCACCGGCACGTAGGCCATGCTCTCGTTCGAGCGGAACGGCGCCACCAGGAGATTCAGATCGAGATCGCGCCGGGGCGCGGCGTCGACGATGCCGCCCGAGGCGAGCAGGGTCTTCTCCAGCGGGTCGAGGTCCTTGAACGGCCGCGGCTCGTAGTAGCCGGCGCGGTGCGACAGGCGGGCGCCGGCCGGCAGCTTCGCCTTGACCTTGAGCCGGTGATAGGAGCCGTTGAGCTTCAGGTCGGAGCGCTCGAAGGTCAGCAGGTAGGTGACGCTCGTGCGGTCGAGCACGTCGTCGAGCTGCTCGCCCAGGTCGTTGGTGTCCTTGAACAGCTCGCCGCCGGTCTCGTTGGCCATGTAGAAGAGACCTTCCTGGCCGTTGCGGATCCTGCCGCCGCTGGCTTCGGCGGTCGTGCGCAGGCCGCCGATGTCCACCGCCTGGATCACGCAGTCGGCGCGGCGGAACTCCTCCAGCATCTTGTTGAGGGCGGTCTGCAGCTCGGTGTTGCCGTAGCGCTGGTCGCTGTCGGACAGCCAGAGCTGGCCGTTCTGGGCCGCAGCGTCGTCCTTGAGCGCCTCTTCCGAGCCGGTCTCGCTGCGGCCGAGCAGGAGCTTGCTGTCGAAGCCCTCGGAGAAGAGCACGACCTGCTTGCGGCCGGGGACCGAGTCGAGCGTCCTGGCCATGGCGCCCAGCGCCTTGGTGAAGGTCGTAATGCGGCTGCGCTCGTAGGTGCGCTCCTCCCGGTCCGCCATGTGGGTGATGGCGCCGAGGAACTCCGAGGCCGCCTGGTCCTGCTGGTTCTGCAGCTCCTGGCCGCGCGCCGAGGTGCTGGAGCGCGGCGACGCGAGGTCCACCGTGTTCGTGGTCGGGGGCGCGATCATGAAGCGCAGGGGGTCGTACTTGAACGTCCCCTCCCGCATCGTGGTGAGGCCCAGGGTGTCGATGGCGCGGGCGAGCTGCGCGCGGTCGGGCGTGAAGGTCACCACCAGGCGCGGGCCCTGCTCGATCGAGTAGGTCGCCACGGCCGCGAGGTCGGTCGGATGGAGCGACGAGAGCAGGAAGTCGCGCGCCGCGAGCCGGGCCTTGAGGATCGCCGTCGGGGTCGAGAAGGAGAAGTCGAAAAGCAGCAGGAAGTGGCGCCGGCCGGGCGCCTGGACCTCGTCGGGATCGGCCGGCGCGGCCTTGGCGCCAGGCGTCCAGGCGGCCGGCGCCTTGCGGCTCCCCAGGTCCACCACCTCGAAGCCCGTCACCGTCTGCTTCTGGCCGGCGTCGTAAACCTCGAAGTCGGCGGCGGTCAGGCCGCGCACCGGCTGGCCGTCGCGGCCCACCACGTTGACCGGCACCTCGACGGCGACGACCTGCGACGTTTCCTCGAACTTCTGCTCCGCGATGGGAGTCTTCTCGGGCGGCTTGGGCGGCGCGGCGGCGAGCAGCACCGGCAGGACGAGGAGGGCCAGGAGGAATCTCGGGATGCGTCGACTCATTGCAGCCTCCTTGGACCGCGGGCGGTCACTGGCCGAGCAGCCGGGCGTATTGGAGAGCGTCCTGGTTGGTCGCGTCCAGCTTCAACGCCCTTTCCAGGTGATGCCGGGCCTTCTCCAGGTCGCCCAGCGCGACATAGACCTTGACGAACCCGACGTGGACCTCGGGCAGCTCGCTGTCCTGGCGCATGGCGCGCACCATGTAGTCGAGCGCCTTGTCGTTCTCGCCGCGGCTGAGCGCCATCTCCCCCTGGTAGACGAAGAAGAAGGGGTTCGAGGCGTTGCTCTCCTCCAGCTTGGCGAGGAGCTGGTCGGCCTCGGCGCCGCGGCCGGTCTGCTGGTACAGACGGGTCAGGTTGGTCAGGAGCATGGGGTTCTCGGGATCGATCTCGAGCCCCTTCTGATACATCTCGAGGGCCTTTTCCGGCTGGCCGCCGCGGGCCAGGGCGACCCCCATGTTGTTGATCGCCTTCTCGAAGCGCGGCGCGATGCCGACCGCGATGTCCAGGAGCTGCTTGGCCTTCTCCAGGTCGCCGGCCATGAGCGCCTCGGCGCCCAGGTTGTTGTAGTAGTGGGCCGAGGCGCGCAGGTCGTCGATCGGGTTGAACTTCTTGTAGGCCTTCGGGCGGTAGGGGAGGAAGTCGTAGGTCTTGAGCTCCCCCTCCAGGTACATGCCGGCCACGATGTGCCCCTGGCTGACGACCATGCCCTCGCGGTGGTTCCACTTCTGGTAGTCGGTGACCTCGACGTAGAACGGGTTGAGCCCCTGCTCGCGGGCCACGCCGACGAACAGGTTCACGAACGACAGGCAGTTGCCCTGCTGCGTGCGGAAGGTCTCGACGGCGTTGCGGGTCGGGGTGAGGGAGTAGCTCAGCTTGAGGTCCTCGAAGATGAAGCGCAGGACCTCGTTGATCTTGCTGCGCTCGGACGGGGCCTGGCGGAGGCGCTGCTGGAGCGCCTGGCGCAGCTCCGGGGTGATCTCGAAGGGGATCTCGATCCCGGCGGCGAGCTGGGGGCCCACCTGCTGCGCATACTGCTGCCGCAGGTGTCCGGTCGAGTCGAACTCCTGGTAGTGCACGCAGGCGCCGGCGGACAGCAGAACCGCCAGAAGGACGGCGGCGGACGGCGGACGGAGCAGACGGCGAGTCCTGGACCTCATGGGATCTGAAACTATACCAGGGAAAATGCGGCGGCGTGACAAGCCCCGAATGCCTTCAGAATATTGGATGAGAACCGTTCAAACGGCTGGATCGGAGCGCCTCCGGCGTTTCGGACAGAATTCTTCAACGCGCTGGTTTCAAAGAGTTTGGGATCTGTTCCGGGGGGCTCCGTTGCGTGGCACCCTGATTGCTTGACCCGGACTTGCCATGTTGGCTAGAGTTCCACCTTCGAATGGGTATCAGAATTCCTTCAGGGGATTTGGAAAGGAGGTGCTGCCTGGGAAGAGAGCAATCCGGCTTTCTTTCGCTTCGTCTTTTCAAGGCCTCGCGCGTGCGGCGCTGGGCTCACCAACCACACATGGGAGGTTCAACTGAAATGAAGAGCATCAATCTTTGGGGACGGGTGGTTGCCGTCGCCGCGTTGCTGCTCCTGGTCGGGGTTCCCGGTTTTGCCCAGTTGCAGACCGGTAACCTGTTCGGCACTGCCGTCGACGATCAGGGAGCTGCGCTGCCCGGTGTCACCGTGACCCTTTCGGGTCAGGGTGCTCCGGCCGTGCAGGTGACGGACGCCCAGGGCAAGTTCCGTTTCCTCAACCTGTCGCCGGGTTCCTACAAGCTGGAGTCCCAGCTTGAAGGGTTCTCGAGCGTCGAGTATCCGAACATCGTCATCAACGTCGGTCGCAACACCGAGATCGAGGTGACGATGAACGCGGCTGTCGAGGACGTGATCACGGTCACGGCCGAGTCGCCGCTGCTCGACGAGCGCCGGATTTCCACCGGCGCGAGCGTCAGCCAGACGGAGCTCGAGAAGATCCCGACGGCGCGTGACCCCTGGGCCATCCTGCAGACGACCCCCGGCGTTCTCACCGACCGCGTCAACGTGGGCGGCAACGAGAGCGGTCAGCAGTCGTCGTTCGTCGGCCCCGGCGCCGGTGGCGACCAGTCGGTTTGGGCGGTGGACGGCGTGGTGATCACCGACATGGCGGCCCTCGGTTCCACCCCGGCGTACTTCGACTTCGACTCCTTCGAGGAGATGCAGGTCACGACCGGCGGTTCCGATACGACCAACGCCACCCCCGGCGTCACGCTGAACATCGTGACGAAGCGCGGCACCAACGAGTGGCGCGGTTCCGGCCGTTACCTCACGGCCGACCAGGACTGGCAGTCGGATCTGGACATCGGCAGCGTCAAGCTCGGCAAGGACATTCCGGGCACGACCGCCAACGAGAAGCAGTCCGCGTTCAAGCAGGGCAACCGCATCGTCAAGGTCGAGGACTACGGCGCGGAGCTCGGCGGCCCGATCGTCAAGGACCGCCTGTGGATCTGGGGCTCGATGGGTCGTCAGAAGATCGACCTCCTCACGATCGCCGACGTGGCCGACAAGACCGACCTCAAGACCGCCAACCTGAAGTTCAACGCCCAGATCGCGCCGAGCAACTCGGCGACGCTCTTCGCGCTGAACAGCGACAAGGTGAAGATCGGCCGCAACGCCGGTCCGACCCGCCCCCAGGCGACCACCTGGGACCAGTCGAAGTTCGGAGACGACCCGACGGCCTGGAAGGTCGAGGACACGCACATCTTCTCCTCGGCTTTCTACCTGACGGGCATGTACTCGATCGTCAACGGCGGCTTCCAGCTCGTTCCGGAAGGCGGCCCGGGCCCGAGCGGCCCGAACACCGCTCTCGACGACACCTTCACCTGGCAGAACAACTTCCTCCTCTACCAGACCGAGCGGCCCCAGGAGCAGTTCAAGGCCGACGCGTCGTCCTTCTTCAACACCGGCAACCTGAGCCACGAGCTCAAGTTCGGCGCCGGCTACCGCGAGGCCGAGGTCGCGACCCTGTCCGAGTGGCCCGGGTTCGGTCTCGAGCTGAACTACTACATCGCCTCCGGTTACAACTACAACATCGTCGGCCTGACCCGCGCGGCCTTCCCGGCCATCACCCAGAAGTACACCAGCGCGTACGTCCAGGACACGATGACGGTTGGCAACCTGACCTTCAACGCCGGTCTGCGCTACGACCTGCAGGGTGGTGAGAACACCGCCCGCACCGTGGCCGCCAACTCGAAGTTCCCGAGCATTCTGCCGTCCGTGTCCTACGGCGGCGGCGACATCGGGTTCGAGTGGGAGACGATCGCTCCCCGCCTCGGCGTGACCTACGCCCTGGGCGAGAGCCGTCAGACCCTCCTCCGCGCCAGCTACTCGCGCTTCGCCGACCAGCTCGGCACCGCGAACAGCATCGCGACCAACCCGCTGTATGCCTCGACCTACGTCTACTACTTCTACAACGACCTCAATCACAACGGCCATGCCGATCCGAACGAGGTCATCACCAACGAAGAGCCGTTCGGCGTGAGCGGCAACTACGACCCGCGCACCGGCGGTCTGCTGGTTTCCAACCAGTTCGACACCGACTTCCAGGCGCCGGTCACCGATGAGCTCCTGCTGGGTGTCGAGCACGCTCTCCGTCCGGAGTTCGTGGTCGGCCTCAACCTGACCTACCGTCAGTACACCAACCTGGTCGAGACCGAGCGGCTTGTCTTCGACGGCAACGCCTACTCGGACGCGAACCTGGATCAGCGCGGCCGTGTCCACACCCGGAACGACTACCGCACCAAGAACGTCACCTTCACTCTGCCCAACGGGCAGCAGCGCACGGTGACGGTGTATGAGCTCAAGCCTGGCATCACCACCCGCAACGGCTTCTTCTACACCAACGGCGACCGCGAGCAGGAGTTCAAGGGCGCCTCGGTGACCTTCAACAAGCGCCTCGCGAACCGCTGGATGCTTCGCGGCAACGTCTCCTGGCAGGATTGGACCTGGAACGTTCCGGACAGCGAGCTCGAGGACGCCACTCCGCTTCTCGGCATCGGCCATGACGGCGACCCGGTCCTCCAGGGCTCGGGCACCGGCTCCGGCTCCAAGGGCGGCGTCTACATCAACTCCAACTGGTCCTACAGCGTGAACGGCATGTACCAGATCGCTCCGGACCGGCCGTGGGGCTTCAACCTCGCGGGCAACCTGACCGGCCGTCAGGGCTATCCGATCCCCTACTTCGGCCGCGTCACCCGTAACGGCATCCCGGGCTCCACGAGCGTCCAGATCGCTGGCGCCGACGAGTTCCGGAACCAGGACATCCATGTGTTCGATGCCCGCGTCGAGAAGGAGTTCACCTTCTCCGACTTCGGCATGACCCTGGGTGTGGACGTGTTCAACGCGCTGAACGAGTCCTACGTGCTGCAGCGCCAGCACCGGCTCGGCAACGCCCGTACGGACAACGTCACCGAGATCCTCAGCCCGCGCATCTTCCGTATCGGTGCGCGCCTGAGCTTCCGGTAAACCTGGAATAGCAGTAGCGAAACGCCGGGGGGCTCGTCCCCCCGGCGTTTTTGTTTGGGCCTCTGGTATGCTCCCGAGCCGCAATAAACCCGGGTGTGTCCCTGTTTAGGGACATGGACCAGAGCACACCCAAGGAGAGACGATGCGCAATAAGAATCTGGTTTTTCTGCTGTTGACGCTGCTGCTCCTCGCGGGGCTGCCGGTGTTCGCCCAGTCCTGGGCCGGACGCGGCCGTCTCCAGGGAGAGATCAAGGATGAGCAGGGCAAGCCCGTCGAGGGCGCCCAGATCTGGTTCCGCATGGGCGAGAACCCGATCGACCCCAGCAACCCCGGCGACGGCCCCAAGCCGGTCACCACGTCCAAGTACGGCAAGTGGTCGGTCCTCGGCCTCGCCCAGGGCACCTGGCGCGTGCTGATCGTCAAGGACGGCTACCTCGCCTCCGAGGGGCAGGTCAAGGTGCTCGAAGGGGGCGCTCCGCCGCCGCCGATCGTCACCACCCTCAAGGTCGTCCCCAAGGAGGCCCAGCAGGCCGCCAAGGGCAACGAGGCCCTCGAGGCCCTCGAGCGCGGCAACCAGCTCCTGGGCCAGGAGAAGTACGCCGAGGCCCGCGCCGAGTACGAGAAGGCCATCGCCCAGCTCGAGCCGGTCAACCACCCGCCGATCCTGCGCGGCATCGCCCGCACGTACTACCAGGAGAAGAACACGCCCAAGGCGGTCGAGACGCTCAAGCAGGCCCTCGCCATCAAGCCGGACGACGTCGAGAGCCTCCGCCTGATCGTCAACCTCCTCGTGGCCAGCGGCCAGGAGAAGGAAGCCCAGGAGTACATGGCCAAGCTGCCGCAGGGCGAGACGGTCGACCCGGCCACGCTGCTCAACATCGGCATCAAGTACTACAACGAGGGCAAGATGCCGGAGGCCCTGGGCGAGTTCGACCGCGTGGTGAAGGAGAACCCGAACCTGCCGGACGCCTACTACTACCGCGGGCTCGTCTATCTGGCCACCGGCAAGAACGCCGAGGCCAAGGCCGACTTCCAGAAGCTCCTGCAGCTCGATCCGAACCATCCGAACGCCAAGGATGCGCAGGATTTCCTGAAGTCGATGTAATCCTGCCCCCCGCATGCGCCGTCCGCTCTCCGTCGTCCTCGTCCTGCTCGTCCTGGTCGTCCTTGGAGCCGCCGGTTGCCGGCGGCTCCAGGGCGGAGGGCAAGGCGACCTGGCGGACCGGCGCCCCCCGGAGGCGGTCGACGTCATCCTGGTGACGATCGATACCTGGCGCGCCGACGCGTTCGGCGCCGCTACTCCGCTCCTCGGCCGGTTGGCGAAGGCCGGCCGGGTCTACGTCAACGCCCACTCCCACAACGTCCTCACCCTGCCGTCGCACACCAACATCCTGACCGGCCGCTACCCCTTCGACCACGGGGTCCGGGACAACAGCGGCTTCACGGTGCCGGCCGGGGTGCCGACGCTCGCCACGCTCCTCAAGCAGGCGGGCTATGCCACGGGCGCCTTCGTGGGCGCCTATCCGCTCGACGCCCGCTTCGGGCTCAACCGCGGGTTCGACGTCTACGACGACCACTACCCCCGCGGCTCGAACCCGTCCGAGTTCGTCATGGCCGCGCGCCGCGGCGACCAGGTGGTCGCGCCCGCGCTCGCCTGGTGGCGCTCGCAGGCGGGCAAGCCCCGATTTCTGTGGGTCCATCTCTACGACCCGCACGCCTCGTACGATCCGCCGGAGCCGTTCAAGTCGCGCTTCGCCGCCAAGCCCTACCTGGGCGAGGTCGCGGCCGCCGACTCGTTCCTGGAGCCGCTGCTCGGACCGGTTCTGGAGGGTAAGGAAAAGCCGGCGCTGGTGGTCGTCACCGGGGATCACGGCGAGGCGCTCGGCGAGCACGGCGAGCTGACCCACGGCCTGTTCGCCTACGAGTCCACCCTGCACGTGCCGCTGATCGTCTGGGGCGCCGGTGTGCATCCGGGCCGGGACGAGCGCTGGGCGCGGCACGTGGACATCGTTCCGACCGTGCTCGAACGCCTGGGCCTGAACCGGCCCGAAGGCATGCCGGGCCGCTCGCTCCTCGCGCCGCCGCCGGAGAAGCCCGACGACTCCTATTTCGAGTCGCTCTCGTCGAACCTGAACCGCGGCTGGGCGCCGTTGCGCGGCGTGATCCGCGGCGGCCGCAAATGGATCGAGCTGCCGATCCCCGAGCTGTACAACCTGCCGGTGGACCCGAAGGAGGAGAAGAATCTGGCCTCGGAGGACCGGCGCACGGTCGCCGAGCTGCGCAAGGCGCTGCCCGAGGAGGCCGTCTGGCCGCCGCGCAAGGGAGCGGTCTCGCCCGAGGAGGAGCGGCGGCTGCGGAGCCTCGGCTACTCGGTGGGCAGCGCGACGGCCAAGGCGGTCTATACACCGGACGACGATCCGAAGCGGCTGATCGGGATCGACCACAAGCTCCAGCAGGTCGTCGATCTGTACTCCCGCGGACGCTATGCGGAGGCCGTGGCGCTGTCGCGGGAGGTGATCGCCGAGCGGCCCGACATGGCCGAGGCCTATGAGCACGCGGCCCTTTCGCTCCAGGTCCTGGAGCGCCAGGATGAGGCCGTGGCCGTGCTCCGGAGCGGGCTCGGGAAGGTCGTGGCGGACGAGTCGCTGCGGCGCCACCTGGCCCTGGCGCTGTCCGAGTCCGGCCGGCCGGCGGAGGCAGTCGAGATCCTGCGGCCGTTCGAGCAGACCGGCGAGCTCGAGACCCGGGCGGTGCTGGGCTACGCGCTGTCGGATGCCGGCCGCAACGAGGAGGGCGAGCGGGTGCTCCGGCGGCTGGTCGCGGAGGACGAGACCGATCCCCAGGTGCACGAGAAGCTCGGCATCATCCTGCTCCGCATGAGCCGCGCGGCCGAGGCCCGGGCCGAGCTGCAGCGGGCGCTGGAGCTGAACGACAGCCTGCCGAGCGCCTGGAACACGCTCGGCGTGGCCCTCTATCAGCTCGAAGGTCCGGAGGCGGCCCTCACCGCCTGGCGCAAGGCCTACGAGCTGGACCCCCGCCAGTACGACGCTCTGTTCAACACCGGCCTGGTGGCCGCGAGTCTCGGCCGGCGCGACGTGGCGCGCGAGGCGCTCGCCCAGTTCGTCCGCACCGCCCCGCCCCAGCGCTTCGCGGCCGACATCCAGAAGGCCCAGGCCATCCTCCGGGAGATCGGCGGATGAGACGCACCCTGCCGTTTCTCTCTCTCCTTCTCCTGCTCGGCTGCGGCAGGGCCGACACCAAGGGGGCGCCGATCCTCCTGGTCTCGATCGACACCCTGCGCTCGGACCGGCTGCCGGTCTATGGCTACGACAAGGTGCAGACCCCGGCGCTCGACGCGTTCGCCAAGGATGCGATCGTGTTCGAGCGGGCCTACAGCCACTATCCGCTGACCCTGCCGTCACACGTCTCGATCCTCACCGGCCAGCTCCCGCCGGACCACAAGGTGCGGGACAACACCGGCTACCCCTTCGAAGCCGCGAAGCACCCGTACCTGCCGCGCCTCCTCAAGCAGGCCGGCTACGAGACCGGCGCCGCGGTGTCGGCCTTCGTGCTGCGCTCGCAGACCGGCCTCGCCGAGGGGTTCGACGCCTACGACGGCACGTTCAACCCCAAGCCGGGCGAGACGCTCGACGTGGTCCAACGCTCCGGGCCCGACACCCTCCGGGCCGCGCTGCCCTGGATCCAGGCGAGGGGCGACAAGCCCTTCTTCTACTTCTTCCACATCTACGAGCCGCACTCGCCGTACACGGCGCCCGAGCCGTTCGCATCCAGGTATCCGGACCCCTACGACGCCGAGGTGGCCGCGGCCGACAAGGTGGTGGGCGACCTGTTCGCCGAGCTGAAGCGGCTGGGGATCTACGACCGGGCGACGATCGTGGTGCTCTCGGATCACGGCGAGGGGCTGGGCCAGCACGGCGAGGCCCAGCACGGCATCTTCCTGTACCGCGAGACCCTCCAGGTGCCGCTGATGCTCAAGCTGCCGAAGTCCGAGCGCGGCGGCACCCGCGTCTCCGCCCCCGCGCAGCTCGTGGACGTGGCGCCGACGCTGCTCTCGTTGGCCGGCGCCGAGGTGCCCCGCGAGCTGCCGGGCTCCTCCCTGGTCGATCTCGATCCGAAAGCTCCGCCGCGCAAGCTCTACGCCGAGACGTTCTATCCGCGCATCCACTTCGGCTGGAGCGACCTCGCGTCGCTCGTCGAGGGGAGGCTGCACTACATCGAGGCGCCGGAGCCCGAGCTGTATGACCTGGATTCCGACCCGGGCGAGACCCGCAATGTGGTGGCCACGGCCGAGCGCCGCTCCGTGTCCGGCCTGCGCCAGGCCATGAAGGGGTTCGACCGCCGGCTCGCCGCGCCCGCCGAGGTCGATCCCGAGACCTCGGCCAAGCTGGCGGCGCTGGGCTACATCGGCAGCTCCATGGCCGAGCACGAAGGGCCGCTGCCCGATCCCAAGGGCCAGCGCCAGGTGATCGCCGACCTGGACAAGGCGTTCACCGCCACCCAGGCGCAGCGCCACGAGGAGGCGATCGCCTCCTTCGAGCGGCTGCTCGCGGCCAACCCGGACATGCAGGACGTCTGGGCCTTCTACGCCCAGTCGCTCCACAAGGTGGGCCGCGACGAGGACGCGGCCGTGGCCTATGAGAAGGCGCTCAAGCTCTCCGGCGGCTCGCCGCAGCTCGCCCTCGCCACCGCCACCAAGCTCCTGGAGCTGGGCCGGTTCGCCGAGGCGCGGCAGCACGTGGAGCTGGCGCGCAAGCAGTACCCCCAGGAGTCGAACGACCTCCTCGCCCAGATCGAGATGCGGCAGGGCAACTCCGAGGCCGCTCTGGAGATCGGCCGCAAGGCCGTGGCCGACGGCCGGGCGAGCGAGGCCCTGCGCCGCCAGACCGCGCTCTCCCTCTCCGAGACCGGCCGCACCGCGGAGGCCATCGCGCTCCTCCAGCCCCTGGCCGAGACCGGCGAGCCGCCGACGCTCAACGCGCTCGCCATCGCCCTCTCCGACGCCGGCCGGAACCCGGAGGCCATGACCGTGCTGCAGCGCGTCCTCCAGAAGGATCCGAAGAACGCCCGCGCCTACGAGACCCTGGGCATGGTCGAGCTGCGGCAGCAGAACCCCGT
>DATANP010000048.1:0-2377 GCA_036266195.1 Thermoanaerobaculia bacterium
CGCGCTGCGCGGAGCCACGTAGGACTCCTCCGAGCCCGGTCGCTCCCGGCCCGGCGCGGGCAGGGCGCCGCGGTCCACCTTGCCGCTCGCGTTGACCGGCAGCGCCTCCAGGAAGACGAACGCCGAGGGGATCATGGCCTCGGGGAGCCTCTCCTGGAGGAATGAGCGCAAAGCCGCTGTGTCCCGGGTCCCCACCACGTAGGCCGCGAGGCGCTTCTCGCCCGGCTCATCCTCACGCACCACAGCCACGGCCTCGCGCACGTCCGGATGCCGGGCCATCGCGGCCTCGACCTCGCCCAGCTCGATGCGGAAGCCCCGGATTTTGACCTGGTGATCGATCCGCCCGAGGAACTCCAGGCTCCCATCGGGCAGCCGGCGCGCGAGGTCGCCGGTGCGGTACATCCGGGAACCGGGTTCCCCAAAGGGATCGGGCACGAAGCGCTCGGCCGTGAGATCAGGACGGTGCAGATAGCCGAGTGCGAGCCCGACTCCGGACACCCACAGCTCTCCATCCACCAACGCAACCCCTAGATTGTCGATCGGCACTCCGATGTCCGGGGGCCGATCGCCTTCCGGAGCCACCCGCGACCAGGTCGTGACCACCGTGCTCTCGGTCGGCCCATAGTGGTTGACCAGCGTGAACGAGCAGGAGGGGTCCGGGCGCCGCAGCAGCCGGTCGCCGCCGGTCAGAAGCGTCCGCAGCGCGAGATCTGCCGGCTTCGGCTCGGCCAGCACCGCCTCGGCGAGCGGCGTCGGCAGGAAGCTCAGCGTGATCCGTTGATCCGCAAACCACGCCAGCAGGGCCGGCGGCGACGCCAGAATCTCCGAGGGGACCACGTGCAGCGACGCTCCGGCGGTGAGATAGACCCACGTCTCCCAGACCGAAGCGTCGAAGCCCGGCCCGGCCGCCAGCGTAGCGCGGTCGTCCGGCCGCACGTCATGAATCCGGCGGTGCCACGCAGCCAGGTTCGACAGGCCGGCGTGGCGCATCGCCGTGCCCTTCGGACGGCCCGTGGAACCGGAGGTATAGATCACATAGGCCAACTCGTCCGGTCCAACCAGAAGCTCTACCCGCGCATCGCTCTCCTCCGGGAACGGGTCGGCGTCGAGCGAGGCCAGGACGATCGGCGCGCCCGAATCGCTCAGCACGTAGGACCGTCTCTCCGGCGGGTTCGACGGGTCCACGGGAAGGTACGCGGCGCCGGCCTTGAGAACGCCGAGCGCAGCCATCACCAGCTCAGCCGAGCGCGGCAGGCAGAGGGCCACGATCGTTCCCGGTCCCACGCCGAGCGCGCGCAGGTGCCGCGCCACGCGGTTGGTCCGGCGGTCGAGCTCGCCATAGCTCAGCACGAGCCCTGACGAAACGACTGCCGGCGCGTCCGGCTGCTCCGCCGCCCAGGCCTCGAACAGGACGTGGACCGGCTCGGCCTGGTATGGCACCGAGGGGCCGCTCCAGACGGTCGGGAGGTCCTCCGGAGCCCGCTCAACCACCCCGACCGAAATGGTCGAGGTTTCCTCGACGCCCTCACCCGCCATCGAAAGGAGCATCCGCTCCTCAATCACCAGCGCCTGTTCGGCGAGGGTCGGGGCTTCGAACAGCGTGCGCAGCGGCAGCTCGATCCCGAGCGCAGCGCGGACCCGCGAAACGAGCTGGGTCGCCATCAGCGAGTGGCCGCCCAGGTCGAAGAAGCTGTCGAACGCGCCGATGCGCGCCACCCGCAGGACGGCGGTCCAGATCTCCGCCAGCGTCTGCTCGACAGGCGTACGGGGCGCGACGAACTGGCCGTCATCGTCCGCCCGGTTCCAGTCCGGGATCGGCAGCGAGCGGCGGTCCACCTTGCCGTTCGGCGTGAGCGGAAAGGACTCCAGGATCATGAAGGCGGACGGGATCATGTAGTCCGGAAGCCGGCCGCGGAGATCGCTCCGCAGCTCGTCCATGAGACCCGAAGGCTCATCCTCCGGCACGACGTAGCCGACCAGGCGCTTGTCGCCCGGCCGCGCTTCCAGGGCCAGGACCACGGCCTGCTTCACGCGCGGATGCCTGCCGAGCGCGGCTTCGATCTCGGCCGGCTCGATGCGGAAGCCCCGCACCTTCACCTGATTGTCGGCCCGGCCCAGCATCTCGACGATGCCCAGGGGTAGCCAGCGAGCCAGATCGCCCGTGCGGTACAGGCGTGCTCCAGGCTCGTTGCTGAAAAGGTGAGGCACGAACCGCTCGGCCGTCAGATCGGGCCGGCCGAGATAACCGCGCGCGACTCCCGCGCCGCCGAGGAACAGCTCGCCGGGAACGCCCATCGGCACCGGCTCCATGCGCTGGTCCAGGACGTAGACCTCGTTGTTCGCATAGGGCCGGCCGATGGGGATCATCGAAGCCGCG
>DATANP010000049.1:0-9268 GCA_036266195.1 Thermoanaerobaculia bacterium
GTCGACCATGTCGCACTTGTTCATGAACACGACCATCGACGGAACGCCCACCTGGCGGGCCAGCAGGATGTGCTCGCGGGTCTGCGGCATCGGGCCGTCGGCGGCCGACACCACCAGGATCGCGCCGTCCATCTGCGCCGCGCCGGTGATCATGTTCTTCACGTAGTCGGCGTGGCCGGGGCAGTCCACGTGCGCGTAGTGGCGCTTGTCGCTCTGATACTCGACGTGCGCCGTCGCGATGGTGATACCGCGCTCCCGCTCCTCGGGGGCCTTGTCGATCTGGTCGAACGCCACGAAATTGGCCAGCCCCTTGGAAGCCAGGACCCGGGTGATCGCAGCCGTCAGGGTCGTCTTGCCGTGGTCCACGTGACCGATGGTGCCGACGTTCACGTGCGGCTTCGAACGCTCAAACTTCTCCTTGGCCATGGCGTTTCAAGTGCCTCCTCAAGCTTTGGTATTGATGTGATGGAGCCCACGACCGGATTTGAACCGGTGACCCCTTCCTTACCAAGGAAGTGCTCTACCCCTGAGCCACGTGGGCTTGAGACACCCGTAGGCTCGCGCCGTGCCAGTGCCCGGGCGGCCTCCGACGGTCAAAACCGCGCGATCTTACTCTGACCCTCACCTCGTGTAAAGACCCTTCACTCGCGGGAAACAGCCTGGAATGCAGGGAGCCGACGAGATTCCTCCCCGGAGTTGCAGCGCCGAGAAGAAGGAGCAGGATTATGCCAGGGTCGGACCGGGTTGTCCAGTCCCCACGTGAAGCTCCTCAACCGCGATTTCCGGGCGGTTTATTCCAGGCCGGCTTCCTTGAGCCGGGCGCGCACGCGCGCCAGCTCGGCTTCAGCCTCCAGGCGTTGTCGGCGCTCCGCTTCGGCCCGCCCGCGTTCCGCTTCGGCCTCTTCCTCTCCTGTCAGCAACAGGTTCCCATCGCGGTCGAAGAGTCGTACCCAGTCGCCCTCCACCCTGAACCGGACACCGTGCCGGAAACCCAGGTATGCGTCGAACTGGCGACACCAGAGGCGACCCTGCGTCGTCGGGGTCTTTGGCTGGTAGACGCCGCCGACCAGGTCGAAGCCCTCCACCCTTCGGGTGGAGGGGTCCACCAGGAAGTACTCGCTCGTGCCGAAAACCTGCGCGTACAGATCCTTCTTCACTGTGCGGTCGATCTTGGCGGTCTTCGGCGACAGCAGCTCGACGATGACCTCCGGCAACCGGCCGCCCTCCTCCCAGGAGATCCAGGCGGTGCGCAGATGATTGGAGACGCCGCCGATCCAGAAGAGGTCGGGCCCCCGGAAGGCCTTCTTCGGCAGCCCCTTCGTCTCCTCGTCATGGACCTCGCGCGCCTGCTCCACGGAGTAGTAGACGCCCTGATTGACGCCGACGTGAAAGTCGGTCCGATTCTGGGCCTGCATGGCGCGGACGATCCCCTCATCCAGAAGGGGTCCCTGCTTGACGTGCCAGTCGGATTCCAAGAGCTCCCCGTCCTCGTAGATGATCTCGAAGGGCAGCGGCGAGAGCGCCGAGAAGGCTGGCTGGCTCATGGCATGGTCCCTTTCGTCGTCGTGTGCGGGAGCGATTGTAATCCGCATTCCTGGTAAAAGAAAGAGAGAAGGCGAGCCTTCACCTCTCTGAGAACAGGATACCACTCCTGGAGGCCCGGTAACCCTCCTTGTTGCAACTCCGACTTCTGTATCGCGTTGCAACCTTCCCTGTGGCAATGTAAGGTTCCTTGTTGCAACTCAACCTTCCCTGTTGCGACTCCACCTTCTCCGTTGCAATGTCAACTTCTCCGTTGCAACTCAACCTTCCCTGTTGCAATGCAGATTTCTGTGTTGCAACTCAACGTCCCCTGTTGCGACGGAAGCTTCTCTGTCGCAATGTCGGCTTCTCCGTTGCGACTCAACCTTCTCCGTTGCAATGCAACCTTCCCTGTCGCAACGCAACCTCCTCTGTTGCAATGTCAACTTCTGTGTTGCAATTCCACCTTCAGTTGCAACACAGAATCTTCCGGCCCACCAAGTCCGAAAATTTTAGTTGACAGAACCCGGCTTGGCCTCCTATCATCCTAAATTATTAGGAGGTGGCGCGATGCCGAGGCCCGCAGGCAAGCCGACCGAGCAGCTCACTCCGCTGGAGCTGGAGATCATGAAAGTCCTCTGGGAGACCGGCCCCGCCTCCGTGCAGGCCGTGCAGGAGAAGCTCTCCGGAGATCGGCAGCTCGCCTACAACTCGGTGCAGACGATGCTCAACGTGCTCCACCGCAAAGGCAGGGTGCGCCGGACCATGCAGGGGCGCGCCTTCGTGTACGAGCCCGCGATCAGCCGTGTCCAGGCGGCCACCCAGGCGGTCGGCGATCTGGTCCAGCGGATGTTCGACGGCTCGCCCGAGAGTCTGGTCCTGAGCCTGGTCGAGGCCCGTCAGCTCACTCCCGAGACGCTCGCGCGGCTCTCCGCGATGCTGGAGGAAGGAGAAGGCCATGAGGACTCCTGACGGCCTGATCCTGACATTCCTTCTCAATGCGCTCTGGCAGGTGACGGCCGTCGTAACAGCCACGACGCTCGGAGACCGGCTCCTCCGCCGCGGCCCGGCCCGCCACCGACATGCCCTCTGGCTCGGCGCCACGTTGCTCTCGGTCCTCCTTCCTCTGTGGAGTCTGATCCCGCAAGAGGCTCCGGTCGTCTCCGGACCGGCTCCGATCATCACAGCCATCCCGGGCACACCCGCGTGGACGCCGCAGGTCCACGAGGCGACCCAGATCCCTTCCACCCTGGCCTGGATGGCGGTCGCAGTCTTCGGACTGTCCGTCACCGCTCACCTCCTCCGGCTTGGCCGGGCCTGGCTCCGGACCCGGGAGCTGGCGAGAGACGCCGCGCCGGCCTCCATCCCGGACGCGGCCCTGGTGGAGCGCTGCCTTCAGGCGTTCGGTCTGAGGACGGTCGAGATCCTGACCTCTTCCATCGTCGGCGGTCCGGTTACCCTCGGCGCTCTGCGGCCGGCGATCGTTCTGCCGCCTGGCTTCCTCGACTCGCCTGAAGATCAGGTGACCGCCGCGCTGGGCCATGAAATGGCTCACATCCGGCGCCGCGACTTCCTGGTCAACCTCTTCTGCGAGGTCCTGCTCCTGCCGATCGCCTTCCACCCCGCCACCCGCTGGCTCCGGCGGCGCCTCGCCGAGAGCCGGGAGATGGCCTGCGATGAAGCCGCCGTGGAGCGGCTGATCGGAGCACGACCGTATGCCCGCTCGCTCCTCGCCCTCGCGTCTACCCTCGCCGGCCATTCCAGACCGGCGTACACCCTCGGCGCCCTCGACGCCGACATCCTGGAGGTGCGTATGAGAAGACTCGTGGATCCGACTCCACGCCCCGGCGCGCGCAAGGCGCGCGCCTCCCTCGCCGCCGCCGTCCTGATCCTAGGAGCGGTCGCGCTCTTCGCCGCCGGCCTCTCGCTCGAAGCCTCGGCGGCTTCCTCCGGCAGCCTCCAGCCCTTCGTCGGCGTCTGGAAGGCCGAGTATCCGCTCAACCCCGGCGACAAGCCGCTGCCCTGGGTCGAGATGCAGATCCGCGACGCCGGAGGCCAGCCGGCCGTCGACCTCACCTTCTTCCGCAACCGCCGCCAGGAGGACGGCTCGGTCCAGACCGACAAGGTCCGCGCCGAGGTGACCGACCCGAGGATCACCGGCAACGTGCTGCGCTTCCGCACCCGCGGCGAATTCCAGTACAAGCCGGGCCAGAAGGAGACGGTCGAATTCGACCAGGTCTTCGAGATCGCGAGCTCCGGCGAGGCCACTCTCCGCCAGACCTGGAGCTCCCTCGAAGGCCGCAAGGACGCCCCACCCCCGCCCCCCGCCCCGATCGTCCTGCGCCGCGCCGGCTGAGCCGGATCACCGTCCCGGCAACCGCTCCACCAGATACCACCGGCCCGCCGAGCGCACGCGCAGCTCGGCGAGGTAGGGCCCGAAGGCGGCGGCCAGGTTCTCCGGGCCTCCGCGGACGAGGAAGTAGCGAAAGTACCGGCCGTGCCGGGGATAGGAGAACTTCTGCGGGCTCCACTCGTCCCACTCGGCGAGGAGCTTGTCCTCCCAGTTCCGGCCCGGCCGGTAGCGCACCGGCGAGTTGAAGAACTGCACGAAGGAGAACTGGATCCTCCCGCCCTTCTCCACCTGGTAGTAGGCCGGGAAGTGGATCATCACCGGCGGCGACTCCCAGTCGACCGCGGCCTTCTGGTACATGAGCCCGGCCAGCGGCTGGCCGGGCTCGGCGCTCTCCAGCAGCTCGCGGAGTCCGGCGCTCTCGAACCCGAACCGGATGAAGCTCGCGAACGTCTGGCCGAGCTGCAGGACCAGGAGGCCTCCCAGAAGGAGAGCCACCGCGCGCCAGCGCGAGACGCCCGGGACCGGCAGGCAGGGCACCAGCAGCATGAAGATCAGCGAGATCAGCCGCTCCGACACGAAATACCCGCTGGCGAACTCCGGCAGCATGAAGAAGAGGACCAGGAGGCCCAGGGCCGGGATCAGGAACCGCGAACGGAAGAGCAGGCCCTCGCGCCAGTCAGCATTCGGCCGGCGCGGGAACGGCACGGCCAGGGCCAGGACCGCCAGCAGCAGGACCGCGAAGAGCATGTAGTGCTCTCCACCTTCATAGGTGCCGAACAGGTCGGCCGGGATCTTCCCGGTCTTCACGGAGAGGGTCTCGTAGTAAGACTGCGAGGCCTGGAGGCGGTCCTGGTAGCCTGTCATCACCTCGGCGTGATGGAGGTGGGCCCAGGCCAGGACGCCCGCCCCCAGCGCCAGGCCCGGAACCAGGGCCGACAGCCGGACGATCAGATCTCTCAAGCCGGGCCGGCGGGCCAGCACCAGCCAGCCGACCAGGCCGACGTAGATCAGCAGGAACTGGAGGTGGATCGTATAGAAGAGCAGGCCGCAGCCGGCCACCAGGAGCCACTCGCGCAGGCCGAAGCGCCGGTCGAGCAGGCGGTCCGCCAGCGCGCCGCCGGCCAGGACCAGGGGATAGGCCAGGAGGTTGTCGGCGAAGCCCCAGTAGAAGGCGTGGTTGTAGGTCACCGCCAGGGCGAAGAGGGCGTACCAGTCCGGGCGGCCCGTGCGGCGGCAGAGGGCGACCGTGGCCGGCACCACCAGGGCCAGGCTGAGGGCGATCACGATCTTGCCGGCGGTCTCGATCGGCATGACCCAGGCGAGGCCGGCGACGATCATCTCGAACAGACCCTGCGGCCGGAGCAGGGCGAGCTGGTAGGCCTCCTGAAGGTTGCGCGAAGGGTCGCCGTAGTAGCGCAGGATCGAGGCCACCGCGAGCTGCTGCGGGTAGTCGACCATCGGCAGGTAGCGGATCACCCACAGCGGGGCGATCCAGAGGACCGAGACGATCCAGAGGAGCTTGGCGGAGGCTCGGGAATTCACGCGCGAGACGATGACAGAGCGGTCAGCGCTTGTCGAGGTCAGGACTGAGATCGACGAGGTGCCAGCGCACGGAGGAGGTCACCCGGGCTTTGGCCAGGCGCGGTCCGAAGACGCGCCGCAGGTCGTCGCGCCCGCCCCGGACAAGGAAGTACCGGAACCGGTCTCCATCCCGGGGGAGATCGAACCGCCAGGCATCCGCCTCCGGCCAGCGCGCCAGCACCTCGTCCTCCCACGCTCCGGGCCGGTAGCGGACCGGCGCGTTGAAGAACAGGGCGAAGGAGAGCGCCACCCGGCCGCCCCTCTCCACCTGGTAGTAGGCCGGGAAGTGCCGCAGCAGGTCGGCCGGCGCCATCCAGGTGGAGTTGCTCTGCTCTAACATCAGGCCCGCGAGCGCCTGCCCCGGCTCCGCCGCGGACAGCACCTTGCGCAGGCCGGCGGTCTCGACGCCGAAGGTCCGGAACCCGTCGAGGACCGACGAGAGCTGGAGCCCCAGGAGGAGGACCGTGGCGGCCGCGGCCAACCGGCGCCGGGCCAGGGACGGCCGCGGCAGGCCGGCGACCATCACCATGGCCGCCAGGGGGACCAGGCGCTCTGACACGAGATATCCACTCGAGAACTCGGGCAGCAGGAAGAACAGGAGAAGGATCCAGCCGGCCAGCGTGGCGAAGCGGGTCCGCACGAGCAGGTCCGTGCGATCTGCCCCGGAGGACACCCTGTGCAGGGCGAGGATCAGGACGGCCGCGGCGAGAATCAGCCCCAGGACCTCCTGGGTGCCGTCGCTGTAGACGCCGAACAGGAGGCCCGGGACGCGGCCCGCCTTCTCGCCGGTGGCGAGGATGATGGTGGCCTGTCCGTCCAGGTAGCGCTGGAAGCCGGTCATGACCTCGGCGGAGTGGATGTGGACCCAGGCCAGGACTCCGGCTCCGAGGGCGGTTCCGGGCAGGAGCGCCGAGAGATGGAACGCCAGGGTGCGGACCGGCGGCCGCCGCACCAGGGCCAGCCAGCCGACCGCGCCGGCGAAGAGGAAGAGCATCTGGAGGTGGGCCGTATAGAAGAGGACAGTCAGCCCGGCCAGCAGGCACCAGCCGCGGAGCCCGGGCCGCTCCTCGACGATCCGGTCGGCGAGCGCGAGCCCGCCCAGGAACAGGGGGGCGGCGATCAGGCTGTCCACGAACCCCCAGAAGAAGACGTGGTTGTAGGTCACGGCGAGCGCCAGGAGCCCGTACCACTCCGGCCGGCCGGCGCGCCGGCAGAGCGCCATGGCGGCCGGGAGGATGGCCGCGATCGACAGCGAGACCACGAGCTTGCCGGCGACCTCGATGGGCAGGAGCCAGGCGAGGCCGGCGGTGACCATCTCGAACAGCCCCTGGGGGTGCCAGAGGGCCAGCTCGTAGGCCTGACCGAAGCCGCGGACCGGGTCGCCGATCCAGCGCACCATGGCGGCCACCGCGAGTTGCTGGGGGTAGTCCAGCATCGGCGGGAAGGGGATGGTCCAGAGAGGGAGGACCCAGAGGACGGCGGCGAGGGCGAGCCCGAGTCGTCCCCGGCGCGGCGGCGGGGTGGAGGGCTCTGGATTCAAGGGAGGATGGAGCGGGAGACGGGATTCGAACCCGCGACCAACAGCTTGGAAGGCTGTGACTCTACCCCTGAGTTACTCCCGCAAGGAGAATATGGTGGAGGCGGATGGATTCGAACCACCGTAGGGCGTAGCCCAACAGATTTACAGTCTGCCCCCTTTGGCCACTCGGGTACGCCTCCAGATTTCAAAGCCTGTCCTGCGCCGGGTCCTGGAGCCGGCACCCGGAATCGAACCGGGGACCTACTGTTTACAAGACAGTAGCTCTACCCCTGAGCTATGCCGGCGCGACTCCCGTTGCCAGGAGCCGGGAGAGTGTAGCCGCTCTCTTCTTCGGGCGCAAGATGCAGGAGGCGCGGTTCGCCGCGCCTCCTGCGAGGGGTTACTGCTTCTGCGAGGCCAGGGAATTGACCAGAGCTTCCAGGTTGGAGAGCCGCTTGGCCATCTCGGCGTTCTGCTCCTGGAGCTTGACGATCTCGGCGTCCTTCTCCGAAACCTGCTTGTTGAGCGCCTGGACGGCCGCGAGGCTCACGCCGGCCACGTCGAGCGGGTTGATGTGACGGTCGTCGTGCCCCAGGCCGAACGCGGCGCTGAAGTCCTGGGCCATGGGGCCGAGGTGCAGGACGTCAGCCGACTCGTCCATCTTGAAACGCCAGGTAGCGATCGGCAGGCCGGCGACCTTCGCCAGGATCGACTCCGGCTCCACCGGGACGATGTCCCTCTTCATGTTGCGGTCCGAGGTCTCGATCACGTCCACGACCGTCAGGGTGCCGGCGCCGGTCAGGGTGAAGGCCGTGAGGCCCGCGCCGTTCTTGACCATGTTGATGTTGCCGCTGACGTTGTTGATGCCCCAGGCCGTAGCGGCGCCGGTGTCTTCGAAGTTGAGCCGGCTGGCTCCGTTGTTCGAGAGCTGCACCATCGTCCGGGTGGCCGCCGTGCCGTTGGTCTCCTGGATGTGGAGATGCGCGTCGCCGCCGGAGCTGTTGGCGATGTGCAGTTTGGAATCCGGCGAAGCGGTGCCGATGCCGACGTCGCCGGCCGCGCTGATGTCGATCGAGCTGGTGGGCGCGCCGGGACGGATGCGGAGCGACAGCTTGGAGCCGCCGGTCACGTCACGGACGAAGAAGTTGGCCTCGTTGCCGGCCACGTCCCAGGTCTGGGCCGTGAAGCCGCCGGAGTTGTTCTGCTCCAGCCGGATGGCCGGGGTGTTGCTGGTATTGATGTGAAGGTCGAGGACCGGGGTGGAGGTCCGCAGGCCCACGCGGCCGGTGCTGTCGACGAAGATCGAGTTGGTCGAAGCGCCCGCGGTGATGGTGAAGGGCACCTTGGAGCCGGTGATGTCCTCGATCGAGAACTTGCTGGAGCCGCCGCTGGCCGAGTCGTTGGCCGTGAGCTGCCAGTCGTTCGCCGGGAAGCCGGCCGAGGAACTGGTGTCGTCGAACTTGATCCGGGTGTTGTTCTCCTTGAGCCGGACCGTGTCGAAGCCGAAGCTCTCGTTGTTCACGCAGTCGAGGCCCACGCAGGCGCTGCCCTGGACGATCAGGTCGTCCGGGATCACCTGGTCGGCGGCGGTGGTGTTCTTGATGCCGCTGGCGGCCTTGGCGCCCTTGGGGCCGGAGGCCTTCTCGGTCTCCTCGGTATTCACGATGGAGCCGGCCTCCACCACGAAGCTGCCGGACTGAACGCGCTCGACCGGGATCTTGCCCTCGGCGCGCATGCGCTCGATGGCGGCGTCGTTACCGGTACGACGGGCCTCGGCCAGGGCCTTGCGGACCTCGGCGTCGAACTTCGGGACGAGACGCAGCTCCCAGGTGTAGGCCCCATCCATGGCTGCGGAAGAGAGGTCGAACGCGGGCATCTGCCCCGCACCCACCTCCTGGCGAACCACCTTGCCTTCCGGCGTCGAGACCGTGAGGACCAGGCGGTCGTACGGGGAGTGGGTGTCCCACTGTACGCGCGCCGCCTCGAAGATCGGCTTCGCAAAATCGCCCGCGGCGGCGTGAACACCGCTGGCGATCACCGACAGGACTGCAGCCAGCACCAAAATCTTCGACCAATTCTTCATGTCATCCTCCTTCCCAAAGGCCAATACGACCTGTTGGGCGTCTTGCACCGTGATTCGTTACAAAACAGCAATGACTACAAAGACAACATACCCGATGTGATTTTACCAGTCTAACACATCCATCGGCGCAAGAGGAAACATATTCAGGAGGCGGAGCGTTGGCGGACAGCCTCGTAGAGGACGGCGGCGGCGGCGGTGGCGATGTTGAGGG
>DATANP010000050.1:0-13290 GCA_036266195.1 Thermoanaerobaculia bacterium
CGTCGGTCCGCTTGCGGCCTTCGAGGATGGTCAACGCGAGCCGGCCGGACTCCCGGGTCGCGGCCTCGTCGATCTCGTAGAGCAGGGCCTCGCGGGGCAGGTCAGCCGGCGCGTCGGGCGGCAGGGTTTCGAGGACCTCCATCCAGAGCGGGATGTTCCGGCGGGGGCGGCGGACCGGAGCGCCCTTCCTGGGGAGCCGGCGGCGCTGCTGGCCTCTATGGCCTGCCGGACGCGGTGCCGTCTCGGCCTGGGGCTGGGTATCCTGGGGCTGGGACTGCGCCTCGGTCTGGGTCTGGGTGGCCTCGTTCCGGTTCTGGTTGTTCCTGGGTCCGCGCCGGCCGCGCTGTCCCCGTTGTCCCTTCGGCCCGCGCTGCCCCTGCTGGCCCTCCTGTCTACCGCGCTCGGCCCGATCGATCCGATTGCTCCGGGCATCGACCGCGAGCACGGTGGCCCAGATGTGCTTGCAGGTCCGGCTGCGGTCGAAATAGGGGCAGGTGCAGGTGCTGCGGACGTCGCCGCCCTCCTGGACCAGCCGGACCTTGTAGCGGGCGGAGCCGGAGACCAGGGCCTCCACCTTCTGGACGTCGATCGACAGGATCCGGACCCGGCCCTGCTGAAAATAGCGCTGTCCCCGGTGGCGGACCCGCGACGGCACGCGGTCCGCAAGGACGGCGGCGAGTGTTCTCGACATGCTGGCCGTTACCTCCGTGGGTCCGGAGCTGCCATTCCAGACCCTCTGATATGCTTCCGCCGGCCCAGGCCGTTCCGGGCCGCGCTCACGCCCCTTCGGGGCTCCATCTCTGAATCCGTTCCCCCAGGAACTCTTTCTTCCGGAGGAGATCGTCTTGAAGATCCACGAGTATCAGGCCAAGGAGATCCTGCGCCGGTACGGGGTGGCCACCCCGCGCGGCAAGGTGACCGAGGACCCCGGCGAAGCCGCCCGCATCTGCGAAGAGCTGGGCGGCCGCTGCGTCGTCAAGGCCCAGATCCACGCCGGCGGCCGCGGCAAGGGCGGCGGCGTCAAGCTCGCGAAGTCCCCCGAGGAGGCCCGCGATCTCGCTGGCAAGATCCTGGGCATGCAGCTCGTCACCCATCAGACCGGCCCCGAAGGCCAGCTCGTACGCAAAGTCCTCATCGAGGAGACGGCCGACATCGCCCAGGAGCTCTACCTGTCGATCACCCTGGATCGCGCCAAGGGCAAACACGTCGTGATGGCTTCCGCCTCCGGTGGCATGGACATCGAAGAGGTCGCCGCCCGCGATCCCAAGGCCATCTACCGCGCCTGGGTCGACCACAACCTGGGCATCCAGCCGTTCCAGGCCCGCGCCGTGGCCCGCAACCTGGGGCTCAAGGGCCAGACGGCCTCGAAGGCGGCGAAGCTCATCTCCGCCCTGGTCAGCGCATATCTTGACACGGATGCCTCCCTGGCGGAAATCAACCCGCTCATGGTAACCCGGGACGGCGACGTCATGGCCCTCGACGCCAAGATGAATTTCGACGACAACGCTCTGTACCGGCATAAAGACATCGTCGAGATGCGCGATCTCGCCGAGGAGAACCCCATGGAGGTCGAGGCCTCCAAGTTCAACCTGAACTACATCAAGCTCGACGGCAACATCGCCTGCATGGTCAACGGCGCCGGACTGGCCATGGCCACGATGGACATCATCAAGCTCTACGGCGGCGAGCCCGCGAACTTCCTCGACGTCGGCGGCGGCGCCAGCCAGGAGGCGGTCAAGAACGCGTTCCGCCTGCTGATCTCCGACCCCGCCGTGCGCGCGGTGCTCATCAACATCTTCGGCGGCATCGCCCGCACCGACCGCATTGCGCGCGGCGTGGTCGGCGCCATCGAGGAGCTGGGCAACGTCCAGGTCCCCGTGGTGGTCCGCCTCGAAGGTACCAACGTAGAAGAAGGCCGCCGTATTCTCAGGGAGGCCCCGTTCCAGTTCATCGTCGCCGAGCAGATGGCCGATGGTGCCGAGAAGGCCGTGGCTGCTGCGAAGGGAGGAGCCTAGTCATGGCCGTCTGGGTCGACAACGACACGCGCCTGCTCGTGCAGGGCATCACCGGCAAGGAGGGCACGTTCCACGCCCTCGGCTGCCGCGACTACGGCACGAAGGTCGTAGCCGGCGTCACGCCCGGCAAGGGCGGAGAGGTGGTCGAGGGCATCCCGGTCTTCGACTCGGTCGAGGAGGCCCGCGAGGCCACCGGCGCCAACGCCTCGATGATCTTCGTGCCGCCGCCGTTCGCCGCCGACGCCATCATGGAGGCCGCCGCGGCCGAAATCGAGCTGGTGGTCTGCATCACCGAGGGCATCCCGGTGGCCGACATGATCAAGGCCAAGGCGTTCCTCCGCGACCATCCGACCCGCCTGGTCGGCCCCAACTGCCCGGGCGTGATCTCGCCGGGCATGGCGAAGATCGGCATCATGCCGGGCCACATCCACAAGCAGGGCTCGATCGGCGTGGTCAGCCGCTCGGGCACCCTGACGTATGAAGCCGTCTGGCAGCTCACCAACCTCGGCCTCGGCCAGTCCACCTGCGTGGGCATCGGCGGCGACCCGATCAACGGCACGAACTTCATCGACGTGCTGGAGCAGTTCGCGGCCGACCCCGCCACCGAGGGGGTCATCATGATCGGCGAGATCGGCGGCAGCGCTGAGGAGGAAGCCGCCGAGTGGGTGAAGGCCAACATGAAGAAGCCGGTGGTTGGCTTCATCGCCGGCCGCACCGCCCCTCCGGGCCGCCGCATGGGCCACGCCGGAGCCATCGTGGCGGGCGGCAAGGGCACCGCGGCCGAGAAGATGGAGGCCATGAAGTCCGCCGGCATCCACGTGGTCGAGTCGCCGGCCAAACTGGGCGAGACCCTGGCGCAGGCGCTCGGGAAATGAGAATGGCCCCTCACCCCCGTCCCCTCTCCCACCGCACTCCCTTCCGCCGGGAGAGGGGCGCCCCCGCCCTGGTTTTCCGGGCGTGTTCCCCCTCTCCCGGCCGGTGGGAGGGGATGGGAGAGGGGGCCAGGGGGTGAGGGGGCTTTCGCGGATCCCCGGCGACGGCTGGCTGGCGCTCCTGGGCGGCGGCGAGCTCACCTTCGGGGAGACGTTCGACGCCGATGAGGCCTGGGTCGCGAAGGCCGCGCCCGGGCCCGTCGGCTTCATCCCGGCTGCCAGCGGGTCGGACGACTACGCGCGGCACTTCGGCGAGTATCTGAAGGAAGAGCTGGAGCGGGAGGCGGAGCTCATCCCCGTCTACCGCGGCCGGGATGCCCGTCGCGGCCGCAACGCGGAGCGGATCGCGGCCGTGCCGGCGGTCTACCTCGGCGGCGGCGTGGCGGATCACCTCCTCGACGCGCTCGCCGGTACGCCGGCCGCCGAGGCGCTCACCCGCAAGCTGCAGACCGGAGGCGTGGTGGTGGCGATCGCCGCCGCCGCCCAGGCCGCCGGCCGGGTGGTGCGCAGCATCGCGCCCGGACGGCTGATCCCCGGCTTCGGCTGGCTGCCGGACGGCGTGATCGAGCCCAACTTCGACCCCGGCCACGACCGGCGCCTGCGCAAGCTGCTCGAACAGGAGGGCGTGCGCTGGGGCCTGGGCATTCCGGCCGAGTCGGCGGTGCTGCTCGGTCCGGCCGGCGCCGTGGAGGTGGTCGGCTCCGCCTTCTACGTCGAAGGCCCGGGCGGGGAGATGGAGGTCCTGGAAGGGCCTGCGTTCGAGAGTTGATCAGTAAATTTTACCAAGGAGAGAGACTATTTATGGCCATGACGCTGGCGATCATCAAGCCCGATGCCGTGGAGGCCGGGAATGCAGGCAAGGTTCTTGCAAAGTTGCAGGAAGTCGGTTTCACGATTCGCGGGATCAAAATGCTTCGTCTGACGGAAACGCAGGCCCGGGCGTTCTATGAGGTCCACAAGGAGCGGCCGTTCTACGGCAGCCTGGTGGAGTTCATGACCAGTGGACCGGTGATGCCCGTGGCCCTGGAGAAGGAAGGAGATGCGGTGAGCAACCTGCGCGAGGTGATGGGCGCGACGGACGTGGCGAAGGCGGCCCCGGGCACGGTCCGGGCGCTGTTCGGCACGTCGATCGAGCGCAACGCCATCCACGGCAGCGATTCGCCCGAGAACGCGGCGATCGAGCTCTCCTTCTTCTTCTCGCGGACCGAGCTGCTGGCCGCCCGGTAGGAGGACGCCATGGTCTACCGGCACTCCGAAGCGGCTCCGCAGAGTCAGATCGCCGAAGAGCGGCGAGGGCGTGTGGTCGGCCGGTTCTGCCACACGTGCGGAAGCATCTACCCCCTGCACCGGTCGAGACACAGCGGCAAGCCGATGTACGGCAAGGACCACATCTCCTCCACGTGCGCGCACGAGGGGGAGGTCTTCGATCCGGCGGAGCCCTGGTGGGAGCCGGCCGTCGAGGTCCTGCCCATCGCGGCCGAGCCTGCCGCCGCCGGGAGCCAGGGGACCCCGCCTTGACCTGCCCTTGAGGAGGCGGTGATGAGCGTACTGTCCGAGTCCCGTACCGCGTCGGTGCCCACCGGCGCAGTCGCCCTCTACCGAATCCTGGCCACAGGGTGGTCGCGGCTGCACGGAGGCATCGTCCTCGCCACGCTTGCGGCAGGGATGGTGGCGGGCGTGGTCCGGACGGGAAACCCGTTCGCCACCTGGGCCGCGGGCCTGCTCTTCGGCTGGCCGGGAGTGGCGGGCGCCTCCGCCGGCCAGCTCCTCGGCGCCTGGGTGGCGCAGGGGAGCTTCTTCACCGGGCTCGGCCTCGCGTTCGCGGTCGCCCTCTCGGGAGCCGCCTCCTACCTCGTCTTCTGCCATGTGCCGGGGATCGGGCGGGGCATTCCGACCCTCCGCTCCTACCTCTGGCTCCTGCTCGCGGGCGTCCTCGGCGGGCTGCTGACCGCGCTGGTCAGGACGCTCGCGCTCGACGCGTTCCCCGGCCCCCTCTACTGGACGGAGGCCGCGGAGAGCTTCGTGAGCATCCTCCTCTTCGCGCCGCCGGCGCTGCTGCTGGCCGACCGCCACCTGCGCCGCTGGATGGCCGAGATCCCCGGGGAGAAGCCGGCCCGCCGGCCCCGCCGTCTCCTGGCCGCGGGGACCGAGACGTCTCCGGCCTCCCTGGGATCGCCCGGGGAGGAGACGGTCGTCCTCGCCAACCATGCGGCGCCCGAGGGCCGGCGCATCCTGTTGCTCGGGAGCCTGGTGCTCGGCCTGACGCTGACCGCCGTGCCGTTCTCCCTGTTCCTGCCGCGGGCCGGGACCTGGGCCGTCCTTCTCTACGTGGTCCCGATCCTCTGGGCGGCCCTGGAGTACGGCCTGCGCGGCGGGCTCCTGGCCACCTCGGCGAGCGGCCTCTGCTATCTGGGCGGGCTCGCCGGCATCGGCTGGCTGGCTTCCACGAACGCCGGCGCGCCGGCCGACCTCTGGGCGTGGTCCGCGGACCTGCTGATCCTCTCGCTCGTCGGAGCTTTCGTCGGGCGCTCGCGCGAGAACGAGGTGCGGCTGCGGGACGAGCTCGAAAGCTCGAACCGGCTGCTGCGCCGCGACCTGCTGCGGGTCACCCAGGCGCTCACGCAGGCGGTGGAGGCCAAGGATTCGTATACGGAGGGCCACCTCCGGCGGGTGTGCGAGTACGCGGTCACGGTCGGCAGCCGCCTGGGGCTGCGCGGCAAGGACCTGGAGATGGTCCACTTCGCGAGCATGCTCCACGACATCGGCAAGATCGGGATCCCCGAGGGCATTCTGGGCAAGCCCGGGTCTCTCGACGATCGGGAGGCCGAGGTCATGCGCCGCCACCCGGACATCGGGGCCCGGCTGCTGGAGAAGCTCGATCTCCTGCGCGACGCCGCGCCGATCGTCCGCGCCCACCAGGAGCGCTACGACGGGCTGATGGAGGGGACCCGGCACCCCGGTTATCCCTTCGGGCTGGTCGCCGACGAGATCCCGCTCGGCGCGCGCATCATCGCCGTGGTGGACGCCTTCGACGCCATGACCACCACCCGTCCCTACCGCGAGGCCCTGCCGGTCGAGAGCGCCATCGCCGAGCTGTGCCGGGAGCGGGGGTACCAGTTCGATCCGATGGTGGTGGATGCCTTCCTCGACGTGCTCGCCGAGCAGCCGTGGGCGCGCGAGGAATCCTGGCAATGACCTTCAGGCTTCGTTCGTCAGGCGCAGCCGGCGCTTGAGGGCGAACCACCGGTCGCGGAGCTTCCAGAAGCGGCTTGACTTCATGGCCGCGATCCGGATTTCGAGATCCAGGATCTCGTTGCGCAGCGCCGCGGTCGCGCGGCTCTCCTCCTTGGCCAGTGCCAGCTGCTCCGCGAAGCGCTCCCGTTCGCTCCGGAGCATCTCCTTCAAAACCGCGTTCTCGTGCTCGCTCTCCAGTCTCCGGTAGAGCGCGACGCGGGTGAGGAACGAGGCGATGGACCCCTCGGCAAGGGTCGAGAGGAAGCCGTCGCTGCCGACGGCGGCGATGCACAGCCTGGCCCTGGACGGATCGCACCGGTCGGGCAGGGCGATCTCCGCCTGCCAGTCCTGCCCGACCCCGGCGTCGCCGGGGAACAGGGTTGCGATCTCGGGCCGGTCGGACAGGGCCTCCGTCCTCCCCGCGAGGTCGCCGTCGACGAGGAATCGGACCTCCCGCACCGCTTCCTTGGTGTGACGGTCCATCACCCAGCCCTGGAGCAGAAGCCGTCGCCGGGTGTCCAGCCGGCACTCCTCCACGAATCCGTCGAGACCGCCGCGGAAGGCGAGAGGCTTCGGCGAGGCCTTCCTCACGACATAGAGGTCCTGCAGGCTGGCGAGCCCGCGGGGGACGCGGCACACCTGGAATCCGCTCGGCGCGAGCACCTCGCGGACAAAGCTCTCGGTCACCCAGGTGGAGCCGTACTCCTCGTGGGAAAGAGATCCGCTTTCACTCGACGGATGGAACAGGAACCTGGAGGCCGGCTCCGGGGCGAGCGACATGTCGTGGACGCTGAACGCGAGAAGGCCGCCCTCCCGCACCAGGGAGAGGAGCCTTTCGAGCCAGGGAACGAAGCGGGCCTCGGGGAGGTGGGTGAACAGGGACGAGACGAGGACGCACGAGAAGTCGCGGCCGGGGTCGAAGGCCTGGGGATCGAAGGTCGATTGCAGGCCGTGCACTCCGAACGTCCTTTCCTGGAACTCGACCGCGCCCGGATCGATCTCCGACATCCAGATGCGGTCCGGCGCGAGATCCATCGCCATGTGGCGGGTCACGCGCCCATATCCCGCGGCGAAATCGAGCACCGATTCGATCGCGCCGAGCCGCCCGAAGTGCGACTCCAGCACGCGGCGCAGAGACCTCCAGATGTGCCTTCCGGATTCGAGGTACATGTGCAGGGCGAGATCGATCGATTCACCGCGGCCGTAGTAGAAGGCATTGAACATCTCGTCGCGGGCATCGACCGTCAGGCAGGCGGACCGTTCCACGAGATCGGCATGGAGCGCGGCGACCAGGGGGGAATCGTCCTTGCCGTGCAGGAAGAAATGCTTTTGATCCATACCGAAGAAGCAGTTTAGCAGATCCATGATAGCCGCCGGTGCTGGTACAGTCCACCCTGGTGTACGACTGGGAAGGGCTCGACGTCCACATTCATCAGCTTCGCGGCTGCCGGATCTGCCCCCGGGTGGAGCCGCCTCCAGTCGTAGCTCGGCCGGAGGTCTGGCCGCGCCTGATGCTCGTGGGCCAGGCGCCCGGTCCGCGGGAGCGCGACCTGAGCCGGCCGTTCGCCTTCACCGCCGGCTCGCGCCTGTTCTCCTGGTTCGAGCGCCTCGGCGCGCCCGAGGAGGAATTCCGCCGCCGCGTCTGGATCGCCTCGGTGCTCCGCTGCTTTCCCGGCCGGGCGCCCCAGGGAGGAGACCGGCCGCCCGGGCCCGAGGAGATCGCCAACTGCGCGCCCTGGATGGAGGAGGAGATCCAACTCATCCGGCCGCTCACGGTGATCGCCGTCGGCCAGCACGCCATCGCCAAGTTCGTGCCTGCCCCGGCGCCGCTCTCCGAGCGGGTGGGGCAGGTGTTTGAAGGCACCCGCGGCGAGCTGAGCTTCGACGTGATCCCCCTGCCGCACCCTTCCGGCAGGAGCACCTGGCTGGTCAAGCCCGAAAACCAGGCGCGCCTGGAACGGGCACTGGAGCTGCTCCGGCAGAGCCGGGGCTGGCGGGCGACGTTCGGAGCTTAGGCCCGCTGTTCGAGGCGATAGCGCCAGGGGAATGGAGGCTCGGACCAGCGGATGAGGCGCAAGGACCGGTTCAGGAGGGGAGAACGGGTCCAGCCGTCGACCTCCGGTTGCTGAAGGACGTAGCGGTCGTCCTCCAGCGTGCGGATCTCGAAGCGCACGGCGTCCCAGCGGCAGTCGACCAGCCAGAGCTCGGGCACACCGGCCCGGGCGTAGAGCCGGGGCAGGCGCTGGTTGTCCTTCTTGACGGAGCTGTCGCTCACGATCTCGACGACCAGGTCAGAGATCCCTTCCACCCGGGAGGGCCGGCCGCGGGACGACCGCACGAAGGACGCCCGGCCAGCCTCCAGGGTTTCCCGAAGGACCACAAAAAGGTCCGGCTCGACGGACAGGCCTGCCGGCTTCGAGGTGAGACGGGTGCTGTCGACATAAACGTCCCCGAGCCCCGTTTCATAAATGAGCGTGCCGAGGACAAGCCCGATGGCGGTCTTGACCACGCTGTGGGTGTGCAGATCCTCCGGGCTCATCTCGCTCTCCACCTGCCCCGCCAGGAAGTCGATGCGCCCGGTTTCGGGGAACCCGTCGGACTCGACCCAACGCTGGAAGCCTTCGAAGGTGAAGGCCTCCGATGGAATCAGCCAGTTCTCCTCGGGGATGACTGCGTACTCTCGGGCCATGCTCGAAGTATACCTCAAGGCGTCCGCGCTTCAACTCCCCGGGGCCGCAGTGCCCGCTCGACCCATCCCAGCAGCGCATCCACCACCAGCGCCAGCACCGCCGCCGGGATCGCGCCCGAGAGGATCATCGCCGAGTTGGCGAGCTGCAGGCCGGTCACGATCGGCTCGCCGAGACCCCCGGCGCCGATGAACGCAGCCAGAGTGGCGGTACCCACCGTGAGCACCGCGGCCGTGCGAATCCCCGCCAGCAGGACCGGCGCGGCCAGGGGCAGCCGGACCTGGGTGAGCACCTGGCCGGGCGTCATGCCGAGGGCCGTGGCGGCCTCGACCGCCCTCGGGTCCGCGTCGCGGACGCCCGTGTAGGTGTTCCTCACGATGGGGTACAGCGAGTAGATCCACAGCGCTACCACGGCCGGCACCCGGCCCACTCCCAGGAAGGGTATGAAGAAGGCCAGGAGCGCCAGCGAGGGGATCGTCTGGGTCGTGCCCAGGAGCCGGATCGCCGTCTCCGCCCCGCCGCGATTCCGCTCCAGGGCCAGGCCCAGCGGCACCGCCACCAGGATACCCGCGAGGAGCGCCACCGCCGAGAGGCCGAGGTGCTCCAGCGTCCTCCGGAGCAGCGCCTGGCGCTCGTCCCAGAGATAATGCCGGAGACCCGGCGTCTCTATTGTCCGAGACTCCTCGGCGGCCCCGCCCTTCACCAGTCCGAGCTCGCGCAGGGCGTCGCGGGCGACCACGGCCTCGTCTTCCTTTCCTTCCTGGAGCCGGAGGTTGAGCGCCCGCATCCGATCCTCGTCGAAGGCTCCGGCGAGCAGGCCCAGGACCGAGCCCACCTCCGGGTGCTTCCGCAGGGTCTCGCCGCGGACCAGGGCGGCGGCTTCGTAGGGCGGGAAGAAGCCCTTGTCGTCCTGGAGGACCACCAGGTTGTAGAGGATCAGCCGGGCGTCGGTTGTATAGACGTCGATCGCATCCACCTGGCGCCCGCCGGCTGCCTGGTACTTGAGGGCGTGCTGGAGCGGCTGGACCGAGGCGAAGCGGAGACCGTAGACCTTTTCGAGACCCAGCAGCCCATCCTCCCGGCCGACGAACTCGTGGCCGAAGCCGCCCCTGAGCCGGGGCGAGATGCGGGCGAGGTCCGAGATCGTCCTCAGATGCTCGCGCCCGGCCAGCTCCTTCGGGACCGCCACCTCGAACGAGTTCTCGAAGCCGAGCGGCGAGATCCACCAGAGGTCCCAGCGCGACAGGAACTCGCGGCGCACCCGGTTCAGCGTCCCGGCCGTCCCCTCCTTGGATTCCTCGCCGAGGATCGACACCAGGCCGGTGCCGGTGTACTCCGGATAGACGTCGATCGCGCCGCTCTTGAGCGCCTCGAAGCACACCTGGGTGCCGGCGAGCCCGAGTCGGCGCTCCACCTGGAGGTCCGTCCGGCTCTCCAGGAGCTGCGCGAAGGTCTCGCCCAGCAGCCGGCTCTCCTCGAAGTTCTTCGAGCCGACCGCGATCCGGTCGGCCGCCAGGGCCGGAGAGGCGATCAGGGCCGCCAGTGCGAGAAGCCTACGCATCCCGCATCCCCAGCAGCGCCTTCACATACGGATGCGCAGGCCTCTCCGCCAGCTCCTGCGGCGGACCGACCTGGAGGATCCGGCCGGCCTGCAGGACCGCGATGCGGTCGGCCAGCCGGAACGCCTCGGCCAGGTCGTGCGTCACCAGGACGAGCGTCTTGCCGAGGGCCCGCTTCAGCTCCAGGAACTTGCCATGCAGGTCCAGCCGGGTGAGGGCGTCGAGCGCGCCGAACGGCTCGTCCAGGAGGACGATCGCCGGGTCCGCCGCCAGGGCTCGCGCGAGCGCCACCCGCTGGCGCTGTCCTCCGGAAAGCTCGGCGGGGTAGCGCGGGCCGTGGACGTCCGGCGAGAGGCCGACCAACTCCAGCATCTCCCGGGTCCGGGACCTCCGGCGGCCCTCGTCCCAGTCGAGGAGGCGGGGGACCAGCTCGACATTCTTCTCCACGCGCCAATGGGGGAGCAACCCGCCGTCCTGCGCCACGTAGCCGATTCCCCTCCGGAGGACGATGGGGTCCAGGTCCGAGACGGGACGGCCTTCCACCCGCACCTCGCCGGCGGAGGGCTCGACCATCCGGTTGAACAGGCGCAGAAGCGTGGTCTTGCCGCTCCCGCTCTCGCCGACCAGCGCCACCGTCTCGCCCGGCGCGACCGCCAAGCTCACGTCCACGAGCGCCGACGTGCCGTCGCCGTACGTTTTGGATACGCCCGCGGTCTCCAATGCTGGAGGAAAGGACACCCGTCACCTCGGGAGGACGACGCCTGTTACAGCCGAGGTCTCAGCACAAAAAGGCCCTGTCTCAGGCTCGCCACGACCACGGTTCCGCTCGGCAGGACGTCGAGGCTGTGCGCTCCGAACCAGTTCGCGGAGTTGAGCTCCGGCTCCACGTCGAAGAAGCCGACCTCCCGGATTCGCCCCTGGGCGACTTGGCGCAGATCCAGGACCCGCATTCCGGCCGTGCCGTTGGCGAGGAAGGCGTAGCGGCCCCGCACCTCGATGTGCAGGTCGCGGCCTTTCGCGGGACCGTCGTAGCTCGCGAAGTACGAGGGCGAGGTCAGGCTGGTCACGTCGAAGAGGAAGGTCCGCGTGTTGAAGCCGGGGTTGAACTCGTCGTGGGAGTCCGAGAGCAGCACGACCCGATGGTCCGAGCTGAACGTGGCGTGCCAGGGGTTGTTGTAGCGCTTGTAGAACGTCCGCGAGAGCTTGGCCGGATGCTCCGGGGTCACGTCATAGAGGACCATCGAGCGTCGTCCAGCCGGCGCGGTGCAGACCTCGTGACCCGAGAAGCGGCTGTCCGGTCCATGATAGAGGACACACTCGAACCGGCCCGTATACGGCGGCCCCGGATCCCAGGCGAGGATCTCCTCGGGGGCCTTGGGGTCCCCGCTCAGATCGAGCCCCGCGATGCGGCCCGCGATCAGGAACGCATGACCGGTCTCCGGGACGATCGAGAGGTCGCCGAAGACGGACACCGGCACGATGACATCCGCCTGGATGCGGGTCGACGCGCCCTCGGTCTCGAGCACGCGGGTCATGTCGATGATGTCGAGCGTCGCCTCGCCTCCGTCCAGGACCAATACATACAGATAGTCCCGATAGACCGCGTTCGCGCCGAGGATGGCCGTCCCGTCCCGTCGATACTCGCCGCGCGGCTCGGGGCTCTCGGGGTCCGTCACCTCGACGAAGGAGATCCCCCTGGCCAGAGAGACCATGGCGACCTCGCGGCCACTCGCCTCGTGCCGCCAACCCAGGACCCTGCCTGCATTGGCGTTCGAATCCCGGGAAAGTTCGGTCAACGGCACGAAGCTGGCCTGGTCGACCGCGTGGCAGGGATACGGCCCCGCCATCCCTCCCTCGCATGGGAGAGGCCCGCGTGGCAGTGCGAAGGCCGGGACAGACAGACAGCAGACTGTGGCGAAAAGAAGGGGACGGGCGAGCATGTTCATGAGAAAACACTAGCACAGCGCCGCGGCGCCCTCTCCAGATCACGCCCGCGTCCTCCCGCGGAGACGAGCCCCGGGCCCTCGGGACCCTCTGCTCTCGCGACTTTTCCCATAAACCCTCTGGAATCAACAATCTCTCTCCACGGCCAGGGCCTGGCACGCTTCATGGAATCAGGAGAAGACAAGGGCCGCGTGGGACAGCAGGACAGAGACGAGCCGTCGGCGGCCCGGGATTGACAAGCGAACGAACCGAACTCCTCTCCCTCCGGTGCCGGGGCGGGTTTCCCAGCCCTCCGCCCGCCTCGGCCCCTCTTTTTTTCTCCAACCCATCCGTGGCTCCTCCCGCAGGTATAATCGTCCTGTGAGCGTAGATACCGAGGTGGAGCCTCGGATTGTCCCCCGATCCGAGCATCCGATCTCTCGAAGAGACATATCCGCCAACGCCGTCAAGGTCCTCTACCGGCTCCACAACGCCGGATACAAAGCGTACCTCGTGGGGGGGAGCGTGAGGGACCTGATGCTCGGCCGGCGGCCGAAGGACTTCGATGTCAGCACGGACGCGAAGCCGAACGAGATCCGAAGGCTTTTCAGCAACTCCCGGATCATCGGACGGCGCTTCCGGCTGGTCCACGTGTACTTTCACGACGGCGAGATCGTCGAGGTCTCGACCTTCCGGCGCGACCCCGACCCCGAGGAGCAGCGCGGCGAGCCCGGCGAGCTCCTGATCACCAGCGACAACGCCTACGGCACCCCGGAGCAGGATGCCTTCCGGCGCGACTTCACGGTCAACGCGCTGTTCTACAGCATCGGCGACTACGCCGTGATCGACTACGTCGGCGGCATCGACGACCTCGACCGCAAGCTGATCCACGTCATCGGCGATCCGGACAAGCGCTTCCGTGAGGACCCGGTCCGCATGA
>DATANP010000051.1:0-3922 GCA_036266195.1 Thermoanaerobaculia bacterium
GATTGAGGATCTGGGCCGGCGGCGGATAGCCCTGGATCTGCGGCCTGTCGGCCTCCTCGAAGCTCGGCTCGTAGCGCGGCGAGATCGCGAGGATGCGGCTCGCCCCGAGCCGGATCGCCGGCGCGATCGGGGCCGAGAGCCGGACGCCGCCGTCCCCATGGTAGGAATGGCCGAGGCGGATCGCCGGAAAGATCAGCGGCAGGGACGACGACGCCATGATGTGCTCGATGGTCAGGCGGGTGTGGAAGGTCCGCCGCTCCGGCTGGTTCCAGGGCCAGAGGTCCTTGCCCTGCACCCAGGTCACGGTCTGGCCGGTGGTGTAGTTGAGGGTGATGAGGGCGGCGGCCTTGAGCGTGCCGCGCTCCAGGTTCCGGCCGATGCCCACGATCTCGCCGTCCACCGTGGCCGCGGCCTTGCGCAGCGTGACCCGGAGAGGCTCGGTGTCCACCAGCCCGCGCACCTCGGGGCCGGGGGAGGGCGGGCCGGACGGCAGGCGGCTCGACCAGCGCAGCCAGCCCAGGAGACTCCGGGCGAGCGACGAGGTGTCGAGGCGGAAGACGTCCTCGACGCGCAGGTGGGCCCAGAGCGCGGCGAGCTCGTCGGCCGCCTCGCGCAGGCCGCCCGAATGAGCGGCGAAGAACGCGGCGTTGATCGCCCCCGCCGACACCCCGACGATGATGGGGAAGCGGAGCTCGGGCAGGTGCCGGGCCAGCCCGCGCAGCACTCCCACCTGGTAGGCGGAGCGCGCGCCACCCCCCGACATCACGACGGCCGCGTCCCCCCTCCCGTTCCTGGCCCCCTCGCCGTTTGATCCCATCGCGATTTCTCCTATAGCATGAACCGCGCCACGTTCAAGGAGGCAGCGTCCCGATGAAGACCGCTCTGACCGTCCTGGCAGTCCTCGTGATCCTCTTCCTGGCCGGAATCGCCTTCGTCCATTCCGGAATCTACGACGTGGCCGCCAGCACCCCGGACAGCGGGTTCGTCGGCTCGATGCTGCGCCGGGCCTCGCACAGCTCGATCGAGCGGCGCTCCGAAGGCATCCAGGTGCCCCGGCTCGACGATCCGGACATGATCAAGCGCGGCCTGATCCACTACTACGAGATGTGCGTGGTCTGCCACAGCGCGCCGGGCGTCAAGCCCTCGGAGATCGCCCAGGGGCTCAACCCCTACCCGCCGGAGCTGGCCGAGAAGGCCGAGCCGGACGAGGCCGGCGAATGGTTCTGGATCGTCAAGCACGGCATCAAGATGACCGGCATGCCGGCCTTCGGGGTCACCCACGACGACCAGGAGATCTGGGCCATCATCGCCTTCCTCCAGAAGATGCCCCACCTCTCGCCCGAGGAGTACCAGAAGATGGTCCAGGAGGTCGGGCTGGAGGAGCCCATCCCGGCCACGGCCGCGGGGGAGACCGGCGAGGCGGACGAGCACGGGCACTCCCACGAACACGAGCATTAGGTTCCCAGGTTCGTTATAGACTCTGCCCCGTGATGGAACTGGGCGACTTCCGGCTGTCGCTGGTGAGCGACGGCGGCTTCCGGCTGGACGGCGGCGCGATGTTCGGCGTCGTGCCGCGGACGCTCTGGGAGAAGCCCTGTCCGCCCGACGAGCGCAACCGCATCCGCATGGCGACCAACTGCCTGCTGGTCGAGCGCGGCGGCGACCTCCTCCTCATCGACACCGGAATCGGCGACAAGCACGACGCCAGGTTCCAGGCCAACTTCGCCATGGAGGCGGGAGCCACCCGGCTGCCCGAGTCGATCCGGCAGGCGGGTTACGAGCTGGAGGACGTCACCCACGTCCTGCTGAGCCATCTGCACTTCGACCACTGCGGGTGGAGCACCCGGGAGAGGGGCGGCCGGCTCGTGCCGACCTTTCCCAAGGCCCGCTACTGGATGCAGAGGGGGGAGGTCGAGCACGCCCGGCATCCGAACGAGCGCGACCGGGCGAGCTACGACCCGCGCAACTGGGAGCCGCTCTTCGAGGCCGGCGTGGTCGAGCTGTTCGGCGACGAGGGCGAGCCGCTCCCCGGGATCAAGGCCGTACGCGCCCCCGGGCACAACGCGGACATGTGCATTGTTCTGATGGATGGAGGAGAGGACGCGAAGGCGGTCTACTGGGCCGACCTGGTGCCCACGACGGCGCACGTCCCCTACCCCTGGATCATGGGCTACGACCTGTACCCGTTGACGACGCTGGAAAACAAGAAAATCTGGCTGCCGCGCGCGGCCGAGGGCGGGTGGCTCTGCGTCTTCGAGCACGATCCGGACGTTCCGTTCGCGCGGCTGGTGGAGGAGAAGCCCGGGCGCTACAAGGCCACCCCGGAGCTCCTTCTCCCGAGGGAGATACATGGCGCGAGAAGAGTTTGACCTGATCATCATCGGCAGCGGTCCGGGCGGCTACGTCGCCGCCATCCGCGCCGGTCAGCTCGGTTTGAAGACCGCCTGCGTGGAGAAGGACCCCAAGCTCGGCGGCACCTGCCTGCACCGCGGCTGCATCCCGACCAAGGCGCTGCTCCACACGGCCTCGGTCCTCGACGAGATCCGCGAGGCCGGCGGCCTGGGCATCGACGTGGCCGAGCCCAAGCTCGACGTCGGCCGCGCCCAGGAGCGCAAGCGCAAGGTGGTGGACAGCAACGCCCGCGGCATCGAAGGGCTGTTCAAGAAGAACAAGGTGACCTGGCTGCGCGGCTTCGGCCGCATGACCGGCGCCCATGAGGTCGAAGTCGAGGGTCCGGATGGCAAGGTCACGTACGGCGCGAAGCACGTGATGATCGCCACCGGCTCCGTGCCGCGCGACATCCCGATCGCCCCGTCCGACGGCGAGCGCGTCCTCAACTCCGACCACATCCTGGAGCTCGGTCGCATCCCGGCCTCGCTCGCCGTGCTCGGCGCCGGCGCCGTGGGCACCGAGTTCGCCTCGATCTACACCTCCTTCGGCTCCAAGGTCACCCTGATCGAGATGCTCCCCCGCGTCCTGCCGATCGAGGACGAGGAGGTCTCGGCCGAGCTCGAGAAGAACATCCGGCGCCGCGGCATCAAGGTGATGACCGGCACCAAGATGTCCGGCTTTGAGAAGACCGACGGCGGCGTGCGGCTCAACCTGGAGAAGGACGGCAAGACCGACACCGTCGAAGCCGAGATGCTCCTGGTGGCGGTCGGCCGCAAGCCGGTCACCGAGAACCTGGGCCTGGAGGCGCTCGGCGTCGAGCTGGAGCGCGGCTACGTCAAGGTGAACCCCACCATGCAGACCGCGGTGCCGCACATCTACGCGATCGGCGACGTGGTCAACACCCCCTGGCTGGCGCACGTGGCGTCGGCGGAAGGGATCCTCGCGGTCGAGCACATGGCCGGCCTGCCGGTCAAGCCGATCAACTACGACCGCGTGCCGTCCTGCACCTACTGCGAGCCCGAGGTGGCGAGCGTGGGGCTCACCGAGGCCAAGGCCAAGGAGCGGGGCTACGACGTCCAGGTGGGCAAGTTCCCGCTCACCGCCCTCGGCAAGGCGAAGATCCTCGGCAAGACCGCGGGCTTCGTGAAGATCGTCCGCGACAAGAAGTACGACGAGATCCTCGGGGTCCACATCGTGGGCGCCCATGCCACCGACCTCATCGCCGAGGCCTGTGTGGCGCTCCAGATGGAAGGCACCGACGAGGAGCTGTTCCGGACCATGCACGCCCACCCGACCCTGTCGGAGGCGGTCATGGAGGCGGCCCATGCCGCTCACGGCCAGGCGATCCACTTCTAGGAGGGCTGCAGCCAGGTCGCCAGCAGGGCCTCGAAGTCATGGAGGAGCGGCTCTTCCTCGCCGGACGCCAGGGGCCTGGGCTGCGCCGGCTTCCCCGCCCACCAGGGGGGGAGCCGGTCCGGCTGGGGCGGCACCGGCAGGTTCGCCTCCAGGATGCGCCGGACCGCGTCCTCGT
>DATANP010000052.1:0-23192 GCA_036266195.1 Thermoanaerobaculia bacterium
CGTAGCCTTTTGTCGTCGGTAGGCAGAGTCGATGGCAGCTTGTCGTTGTCGGTGTCGTTGCTCAAACGATGTGCCGTGGTTTCTGCGCCTGGGCGCTGGCGGCTCTCCCTTCTTCCTGAACGAACCCCTGCGCTTCCTGAAAGAGTCGCCGAAGGCCCTGAACAGACCTGCGCGCTTCCTGAAAGAGTCGCTGAAGGCCCTGAACAGACCTGCACGCTTCCTGTCGGAGCAGGCGGTCTTCCTGAAGCGTTCCCGGCGCCTCCTGTGCGAGTCGGTGAGGCCCCTGCAAGGATCTGTGCGTCTCCTGTCCGAGTCTCTGCGTCGCCTGCTCCGGTCCGCGAGGCTCCTGTCCGGATCTGTGCGCCTCCTGCCGCGATCTTTGAGGCTCCTGATCGGATCGATGGGCTTCCTGAACCGGAACCGGAGGCTCCTGAACGCAGCGGCGTGATTCCTGAGCGGACAGGCGCACGCTCTGAAGAAATCCGGGCGGCTCCTGATCTTTCAGGAAACGGCGGTTCCCGACGGCTCGTCTAAGTTCATCGCTGTTCTCCTGGATCACTGTTGAAGGACGGGTGCACGCTACCACACGGCTTGGAGACCCGCTCCGAACGAGCCTGGGAACGGTGTTATGGGTGGCAGGCTCCTGGGTCTCGGGTCGTCGGGCAAAGTTCTGTCTTGCGGTATACTTCCTCTTCGGGGTAGTGTCAGTCAATGATCTCCTGGTGAGGAGACGCATTCGTCTCATCTCAGCCAGACCTGCTACCTCACCAGAGAGAAGGGCCTATGAAGATGGATCAACTCCGTGAGCGACTCCGCAAAGACCGCCCGATGACGACGATCAGCATTCGGATGCCCGAGGATGTCGTCGAAGAACTGAAACGGATCGCGCCTCTACTCGGATTTTCGGGGTACCAGCCCCTGATTCGGGCCTACATTGGGCAAGGTATGAGGCAAGACGTGGAAAAGCTCTCCCGGACCCCTGGGATCGAGCGGATCATCGAGAGCCTGCGCCGTCAAGGGGTGGCTGAAGAGGTAATCAACTCCGCTGTGGCCGAGTTGCACTCAGCCTGATCAACTCACGCCATCCGAGCCCTTTCCGACCGACGCCGGGACTTCTCGATCGTCCCGCACGTCTCCATCTGGCACCACCGGCGCAGCCCGTTGCGGCTGCGGTCCACGTAGACCCAGCCGCAATCCGGCGCGCCACAGACCCGGATGCGCCGTGCCTCGTCCGAGGTCAGCAGGGTCGCCGCCGACCAAGCTACCGGCCAGAGGACCGACTCCAGAACCTCGCCATGGCCGTGCCACTCCAGGTCCGCAATCGTGTCTCCCTTGCGCAGGGGCGAGATCCGCAGCCAGCGCAACGCCTCGCCGAGGAGCTCGTTGAGATCTTCCCAGGCCGGGTCGGACCGTTTGCCGGCCGCGACGGAGGCATAGAGCCGTTGGAGGATGCCACGCAGACGTAAAGCGGCCTCGTAGGCCCGCTTCGCTTCGGCGGGTTTCGCGGTGGCCGTCCGTCTCAGCGCCTGGGCGTTGGCCTTGGAGATCACTCCGGCGCCCTCGGCCCAGCGAGTCAGGCGGGCGTAGTCGGTGAGGCGCTCCTGGATCGGCCCGTGAGCGGTCCAATCGACCGTGTTCACGAGGTCCAGGCTGAGGTCGCCTCCGACGTACTTGAACGGCAGCTCATCCTCCATGGAAATATTCTAGCACCAGTATTCGGGGCTTGACAGGTGCAGGAGCGTGGCATAGATTTGCACCGGTAAAGGCGCTGATACCGGTGCAAGGAGGATAGATCATGATTGCGCGCACCTGGCGGGGAACGACGAAGGCGGAAGATGCGGACGTCTATCTCGAATACCTGGAGAAAACCGGGTTTCATGAATATCGCGCAACGCCGGGAAACCGCGGCGTGCTCGGGCTTCGGCGTGTGGTTGACGGCAAGGCGGAGTTCCTGCTCGTGACGCTCTGGGAGTCCGAAGAGGCGATCCGGAAGTTCGCGGGCGACGACATCGAGCGCGCCGTGTTCTATCCGGAGGATGACCGCTTTCTGATCGAAAGGGGTGAGCGCGTCGATCACTTCGAGGTCGTGAAGTGGCTGTAAGCCGCGCCCGGCTCGTCGCGGCGTTTGCGGCGATCTATATCTTCTGGGGCGGGACGTTCCTCGCGATCCGCTATGCCGTCGCGGATGTGCCGCCCCTGCTGATGATGGCGATGCGCTGCAGTGGCGGCGCGGTGATTCTCTTCGCGTGGCTCGCGGTTCGCGGACAGCTCGAGAAAGCGACGCGGGCGCAGTGGGGCGTGGCGGCGCTGGCCGGAGCGCTGCTGTTCCTGGGATGCCACGGCGTCATGGCCTGGGCCGAGCAGAGCGTCAGCTCAGGACGGGCGGCGCTCCTGATGATCTCGATCCCGCTCTCGCTGGTTCTTCTGAGTGCGGCCCGCGAGCGGCGGCTCCCGTCCGGGCGCGTGCTCCTGGGGATCGGCCTCGGCGTGGCGGGGATCGCCGTTCTGACCTGGGGAAACCAGGGCGGCTCGGCTCCGCTCGGAGTCCAACTGATCGCCGTGCTGAGCGGCGTGTCCTGGGCCGCGGGCTCGCTCGTCGGACGGTATGGCGCCCGGACGCAGTCGGCCGTGCAGTCGACGGCCATGCAACTCGCCTGCGGCGCGCTCCTGTTGCTCGCGACGAGCCTTGTCTTCGGCGAGCCGCATGGCTGGTCTCCGGGCCAGGTGTCGGCCCGGGGCTGGCTCTCGCTCGCGTTCCTGATCGTCTGCGGTACGGTCCTGGCCTTCGCGGCCTATACCTGGCTGCTGCGCGTCAGCACGCCGGCCGTGGTCGGAACCTATTCGTTCGTCAATCCGTTGATCGCGCTCGGCCTGGCCTGGGCCGTGGGCGACGAGGCTCCGAACGTCCGCGCGCTCTTCGCGGCGGTGCTCGTGCTCGGCGCGGTTCTTCTGAGCCGGGAGAGGACCTGACCCCGTCCAGGCGCCGATCTTGCTAGACGTCTCCACAGGGCCGGAGTCCGCCCAAACCGCAAGGAGACGACAGCATGTGTGGCATCGCGGGGATCTACCGTTTCCGGTCGGCGCGGCCGGTGGAGCCGGCGGAGGTCCGGACCATGGGCGCCTGCCTGGCTCACCGGGGGCCGGATGACGAGGGGTATCTCACCGAGGGGCCGCTGGGGCTCGCCCACAAGCGGCTGACCATCCTGGACACCTCGTCGCGCGGGCGCCAGCCCATGTTCAGCGAGGACGGGGAGTCGTGCATCGTCTTCAACGGCGAGGTCTACAACTTCGTCGAGCTGCGCGCCGAGCTGGAGACCCAGGGGCACACGTTTCGCACCACCACGGACACGGAGGTCATCCTCCGCCTCTGGGATGTTGCCGGCGAAGCCTGCCTGGACCGGCTCAACGGCATGTTCGCATTCGCCATCTGGGACAAACGGCGGCAGACGCTGTTCATCGCCCGCGACCGCCTCGGCATCAAGCCGCTCTATTACACGCTGGACGCGGACGGCCTCCGCTTCGCCTCCGAGGTCAAGGCGCTCCTCGCCACCGCGGACCGCAAGCCGGGCGTGAACCTCGACATGCTCGACGCCTACATGAGCGTGGGCTATGTGCCGACCGAGCGCACGCTGTTCCAGGGCATCGAGAAGCTTCAGCCCGGCTGGTGCATGACCATCGATCGCGACGGCCCGCGCCTGCGCCAGTACTGGGACCTGAAGCCCGAGCCCGAGGACCTGAGCGAGGCGGAGTGCGTGCAGGAGGCGCTCGAGCTGTTGCGCGATTCGGTCCGCATCCAGCTCCGCAGCGACGTGCCGCTCGGCGTGTTCCTCTCGGGCGGCGTGGATTCGAGCGCGGTCGTGGCGCTGATGCACGAGATGGGCATCCGTGACATCCGCACGTTCACGGTCGCCTATGACTTCGGGCCGGAGTACGACGAGACGCGCTACGCCCGGAGGATCGCCGAGAAATTCAACACCCGGCACCGCGAGGTGTTCGTCACGCCGCGGGAGTTCCAGGAATTCATCCCGTCGCTCGTCTGGCACATGGACGAGCCGGTGACCGAGTCGGCCGCGATCTCCTTGTATTTCGTTTCGAAGATGGCGCGCGAGGACGTGGTCGTGGTGCTCTCCGGCGAAGGCTCGGACGAGGTGTTCGGCGGCTATCCGATCTACAAGTACATGCAGACGCTGGAGCGCTACCGCAGGCTGCCGGCGGCGCTGCGCAGGAACCTGATCAATCCCGCGCTCGACCGTCTCGGCGGCAAGTGGAACAAGTACACGCGGCTCTCCGATCTGCCGCTCCGCGAGCGCTATCTCGGGGTTTCGTTCTACGAGACACCTCTCAAAGAGGCGCTCTACCGGCCGGAGATCCGAAACCTTTTCAACGGCCACGGCATGCCGGGTCTGATCCAGCCCTATTACGACAAGGCCAGGGGGCTCGATCCTCTCCACCAGATGATGTATCTGGACGTGAAGAGCTGGCTGCCGGACGATCTCCTGATCAAGGCCGACAAGATGACGATGGCGAGCTCGGTCGAGCTGCGCGTGCCATTCCTGGATCACCGGGTGGTCGAGCTGGGAGGCCGCATTCCGGCGCGCTACCGCATCAAGGGCTGGACCACGAAATACATTCTCAAGAAGGCCATGGAGCCCTATCTGCCGCACGAGATCCTGCACCGGGGCAAGATGGGCTTTCCCACGCCGCTGGCTCGCATGTTCCAGCACGAGATGCGCCCCTATGTGGCCGAGGTGCTCGACAGCGACCGCTCGCTGGGCCGCGGTTACTTCAGGCCGGAAGCCGTGCGCAGCCTGGTCGCCGAGCACCTGGAAGGCAAGCGCGACCACCACCGCGTGCTCTGGCAGCTCCTCGTCCTGGAGGAGTGGCACCGGAAGTTTGTGGACTGAGTGGGAGGCCGGGAGCGGCCCGAACGGGCACCGCTCCCTGGGAGCATCAGGCACTGGCTGGTTGCTGCGCGAACGCCGCCGAGTGTGCGGCCGTCTGGGTGACGGACTCGGCGACGAGCTCGGGTGTGACCGCCTTCCGCCCCAGCACCGCCAGCATGTGCCGGGCTTCATTGGCCAACGTCACATCCCTGAGGTCTTCGAAACCTTCGCTGCGGAACAGCTCCATGATTTCGGGAACTGTGTGCCGGTACTGGTACTTCGGGCTGTAGTTGTCGAACATCTGCACGGCGCGCTCGCGGGCCGTGGCCTTCGGCGGCGCGGCCTCTCCGCGGACCCGGTGCATCAGGCGCGACATTGCGGAGTGGGCCGGCGAGGCCACGTAGCACAGCCAGTAGAGCAGGCCCATGGGCATCCGGGTGGTCGCGGCGCGCAGGCCGACGTTGATCAGATGGATCCACGTGGGGCGCATGCGATAAAGCTGAATATAGAGCTTGCCGCCCGGTTTCACCGCCTTGCTGATCGATCGGAATGCGCGGTAGGTGCTCGGCGTGTGGTGCAGGACGCCCGAGGAATGAACCATGTCGAAGCTGCGCGCCAGGAGCGGCAGCTCCAGGACGTTGCCTTGTAAATAGTGAACGCGATGGGAAACCGGAATCCCCTTTTGGAATAAACGCCGCCTCGCGCCCTCGACGCTCCGGCTGAAATCCATGGCCACCACCTCGCAGCCGTACTCCGCGAAGGAGCGCGTGAGCTCGCCGTTGCCGCAGCCGCCGTCGAGCACGGTCGAGGAGGCCAGTTCCTCGGGCGTGGTGCCCAGGTTGTAAAGGAACTCGCGCTTCCTCAGATCGTGATCGTCCTTGAACCAGGTGGCGTCCCCCTCCTGGTACATCTGCCACTGGAGACGGAAGCTGCGGGCGCTGCGGCGGTCGGCGACCGGCGCGGCCGGCTTTGGAGCGGGAACTGTTTCACCGGTCAGGCCATGCCGCGCGTAGAACTCCGCGTACTCCTGCCGCGCGGTGCGGATCAGCCGCGGGATGCCGTCCACGACCGGATAATCCAGGCCACAGGTGCAGGCGAGCAGGCCTTCCAGGATCTCCTCCTGGTAGCAGGTGTTGCAGTCCGGCGGAGGCGTGATGGCCTGGGGGCGGCTCACGTCGTGCCGGCCGCAGTAGAAGGAACAGGCCGGCGAACTGACCGGCGAGGGCAGCTCGACCCGCTCCTCCCGGAACACCTGGAGCCTGGGTCGCTCTCCACAGTTGGGGCAGACGATCCAATCGAGGAGACGTTTCTTCATGCCCCGGCGCCGATGCAACGACCGGGCCAGCCGGAATGCTTCTTGCACGTTCCGGGAGTCGGTTGTTCCAGATACGACCGCGGACGCTGTCCGTCTGTCATGGAGATTCGAAGATGAAGGCCCTGGCCCTTTGGAAACCGGTTTTGATCGCTGCGCTTCTGGTCGCGAGCGCCAGCTCCTCGTACGCGCAGGTGGTGGTCCGCAGTGAGGAAGATCCCCCGAACGCCTATGCCATCGGCATCGGCGACGTGATCGACATCTCCGTCTGGAAGAACCCGGAGCTCAGCGTGACCGTCCCCGTACGCCCGGACGGCCGCGTCTCGGTACCGCTCCTGGGCGACATCCAGGCCGCCGGCATGACGCCGCGGGCGCTCACCGAGGACCTTACCCAGCGGTTCAAGGAGTTCGTCACCGCCCCGAGCGTCTCGGTCGTGATCAAGGAAATCCACTCCCGCAAGGTGTTCGTCACCGGCGAGGTGGCGACGCCGGGCGCCTACGATCTCCAGCCCCGGACCAAGCTGATGCAGGTCCTCGCCATGGCCGGCGGGCTGACCCCCTACGCCAAGCGCAAGGTGGTGGTGCTGCGCGACGGCGCCACCGGAAAAGACGACAAGGACAAGGAAGATACCCGCTTCGAATACGACCTGGACGCCATCATCTCGGGCAAGCGGCCGGAGTTCAACATCGTGCTCCAGCCGGGCGACACGCTGATCTTCCCCTGAAAAACCTACACGCTGGAACCTTCCTGAAACCCGCCTGGAACCGGCCGTTCGAGCGGAAGCCCGCAGTGGCACTCCTCTTGCAGCCACCACTTCGTGACCGCCGTTTTGATGTGGGGAGGTCCGGCGTAGTTGAGAATCGGAGTCGAATCTGCTTGAGATTCCGGGCCGTTTAGTGCATGGGTCGTGCTCGATGAAAGGAACAGCTATGGGGAACCCTTCACAACCTCGACGGTCCGTGCTCGTGTGGGCGGCGCTTGCAGGTTTCCTCGCGGTTCCTGTCACGGCCGGTGAGCTTCGGGTGATCCTGGACGCGGAGGCCGGCGTGCGCAGCGACGGCAACTATGCCCAGGTCGAGAACCTGGAGCGCGCGGACGTTCAGTCGGACGAGTCGATCGCCCGCAGCGGGTTCAACCTGCGGCTGTCCTATGAGCTGCCCAGGATGCTCCTGGCCCTGGGCTACAGCCCGTCCTACGAGTGGGTCCTCGACAACGGGGGCGTCAACGGCACCACCCACCGGTTGAACCTGGGGCTGACTGGCAACGTGACCCGCCGGCTGAAGCTCAACGTGCGGGAGCGGCTGGTGTCGAGCCCGAATATCGACCTCTACGCCCCCTTCGACCAGCCCGAGACGATCGCGGTGACCCGGCGCGGCGACCAGCTCTCCCATGCGCTGGACGTCTCGGCCGCGCAGGAGATCACGCGGCGGACCTCGGTTCTCCTGGGCGCCACGCACACTTTGCGGACTTTCGAGAGCGGGGACCTGGCCGATACGGAGACCCTGAGCGGCCGGGCAGGCCTCGGCTTCCAGCTCGCGCCCGACCGGCGGCTGGACATCACGGCGACGCAGGGCACCTACGACTTCGGCGACGGCCGAAGCTCCGGGGACGTGGGGCTCCGGCGGCTCGGCCGCAACGGCGAGGCGGACGTGCAGACCCTGAGCCTCGGCTGGAGCCAGGATTTCCTGCGCGAAGGACAGTTCCGGGTCGAAGCCGGCGTGTTCTCGGTGGACTCGCAGCGGATCGTGGCTCTGGGCTCCGACGTCGAAGGCCAGCCCCTGGAGGAGGTGCGGGTGGAGGAGGAGGACACCGGCTGGCGCGGCGCCGTCAACCTCTCGCGCCGGCTCGAGCTCTTCGACTGGAACCTGGGCTACCGGCACGACGTGTCGGCCGGCGCCGGCTTCGGCCGCGCCGTGCAGGTGGACAACGCCTTTGCCGGCGTTTCGACCCGCATCGGCCGCAGCCTGACCCTGGGCCTGGATGCCAACGGCTCCCGCCACCAGGATCTCTCTGACGAGGGGACCGATCCGAACGATCCCCTGCTCCAGCCGGAACGCGCCCGCCTGATCGAGGCGCTGGCCGGCACGGCCCGCTTCAACTGGCACTTCAGCCAGGTGGCGGCGCTGAACGGCGGTTACTCCTACATCAAGCAGGACTCGCAGGTCGAGCCCTTCGAAGACCTTTCCTACTCGCGATATTTCCTCGGCCTGGCCTTGCAGCTCTACCGCTCCGGTGAAGAGCCGCGGGATCCGGCCGATGCAGGAGAGACCGACGATGACGAACCTGACGCTCAGTGACCTGGTCAAGTCCGTCTGGCGGCGGCCGGCCTGGCTGCTGGTGCCGATCGTGCTCGGGCTGGCCGCGGCCTGGGGCGCCATCCAGGTGCTGACGCCCGTCTACCGAGCCAGCACGCTGGTGATGGTCGAGAAGCAGAAGGTGCCCGCGGACTACGTGAAGCCGACCGTCACCATGGGGATGGAGGAGCGGCTGAGCACCATCGAGCAGCAGATCACGAACCGCTCGAACCTGGAGCAGATCATCCAGGAGATGGACCTCTATCCCGAGCTGCGCGCCCAGGAGCCGATCGAGGAGGTCGTCGAGGTCGCCCGCCGCAACCTGACCGTGGCCAAGAAGGGCGACAGCGTCTTCACCATCTACTTCAAGCACCCGGACCCGGTGAAGGCCGCCAACACCGCGAACCGCGTGGCCGACCTGTTCATCCAGGAGAACCTGAAGCTGCGCGAGGACCAGGCGCAGGGGACCTCCACCTTCCTGGAAGCGGAGCTCAACCAGACCAAGGCCCAGCTCGAGCAGCAGGAGGCCAGGATCGCGGCCTTCAAGCAGCTCCACATGGGCGAGCTGCCCGAGCAGCGCGACACCAACCTCCAGCAGGTCGGCCAGCTCCAGGACAAGCTGGCGATCAACATGGAGGCGCTCGACAAGGCCGAGACGCGGAAGATCTTCCTCCAGCGCCAGATCTCCGAGCTGAGCCAGATGGCGGTGCCGCCGCCCCCCTCGACGCCCGCGGCGCCGGCCGCGCCGAGCCGCCTGGAGCAGCTCCAGGCCCAGCTCGTCGAGCTGCGCACCCGCTACACCGACCGCCACCCGGACGTCGTCCGCCTGGAGGCCGAGATCGAGCAGCTCAAGAAGATCGAGAGCGGCCAGACCCAGGCGAGCGCCGCGGCGCCGGTTCCGGCGGCTCCCAGGATTGATCCGGGCCTGCGCGCCCAGCTCGACTCCGTGGACGTGGAGATCCGTGGCCTGCAGGCCGAGCGCGCGCGCATCCTCGCCGATACCGGCCAGTACCAGGCCCGCCTGGAGGACGTGCCGCGGGTCGAGCAGGAGCTGCTGTCGCTCACCCGCGACTACGACAACATCCAGAAATCCTACGAGTCGCTGCTCGCCAAGCGGATCGACGCGAGCCTCGCCCAGAACCTGGAGAAGAGCCGGCAGAGCGAGCAGTTCACGATTCTCGAGAAGGCCATCCCGCCGGCCGACCCGTACTGGCCCAACAAGGCCCTGCTCCTCGCCATCGGTCTGGCCGGCGGCGCGCTGCTGGGAGTGATCGCGGCCTTCCTGCGCAACCAGACGGATTCGACCTTCGCCGAGGGCGACGCGCTGCAGCACGCCTTCCCGGGCGTGCCGGTGCTCGCCACCATCCCGCAACTGAGCCCGACCGGCGACGACCGCGCCACGGCCTACGGCCGCTTCAGGAGGAGTTGACACCATGGACCTGCCGCTGCGCGAACCGAGGCCGGAACGCGAAGCCACCCTCGCGAGGACTCCCGTGCGCCTGAAACGCGACGCTCCCTTGTTCCTCCACCTCGATCCGCCCTCGTTCGCGGCGGAGCAGTACCGGACCCTCGCGGTTCATGTCGAGGAGCGGCTCAATCCGATCGGAACCTTTGGCTATGCCCTGGCGGTGACCAGTCCGGAGGAGTCTGCCGGGAAGACCCTGACGAGCCTCAACCTGGCGCTGACGCTCACCCGCGGCGAGGAGCGGCGCGTGCTGCTCATCGAAGCGGATCTCTGGCGGCCGCAGCTCCACACCTACCTGGAGGGCGAGCCCGAGGGGATCCAGGGCCTGCGCCAGGTGCTGGAGAGGCAGGCCGCGCTTCAGGACATGGCGTTGCCGGTGGCGGGGACGAGCCTCCACCTGCTCCTGTCCGGCTCGCACGAAGTGGCGGGCGACCTCATCTCCGGCCGCCGCATGTCGGAGGTCCTCACCGAGGCCCGCTCGGCCTACGAGATCGTGGTGATCGATTCTCCCCCCATGGCCTTCCTGGCCAGCGCCCGGTCGATCGCCGCCCGGTCGGACGGGGTGGTTGTCGTGGTTCGCGCCGGTCAGACGCCGCGCCGGGCGGTCGAGAAGACGCTCTCGACGGTCGGGCCGGAGAAGACGATCGGACTGGTTCTCAACGGTGTCCGCTCGAAGCGGGGCTATCGGCAGTATTACTAGGAAGTACTACTGATCATGATCCGCCTGTTCAGCCGCTACTGGTCGGCGCCGGCCGCTCTCTCGCTCGTGATCGAGGGGGTTCTCCTTTATCTGGCCGTGCCGTTCGCCAATTTCCTCCGCCTGGTGCTCGGCCCTGGTGCGCCGCCGCCCCGGCCGGTGGTGGTCATGGAGTCGGTGGCCTTCATGGCGGTCGGCCTGCTGAGCCTTTACATCAACGGCCTGTACGACTTCGGCGAGCGGCGGACCGTGCGGCAGATCACGATCTACCTGCTGCGCTCCTTCACGCTCGGTGCGCTGGCCCTGGCCGGGGTCTATTTCCTGATCCCGAAGCTCGTCCTGGGCCGCGGCGTGTTCGCGATCGCGTTTCTTTTCGCGGTCGTGGCGGTGACCGCCTGGCGCGTGATCCTGCGCTGGATGCTCAACACCGAGAAGTTCGCCGAGCGCGTGCTGATCGTGGGCACGGACGAAAAAGCGATCGATATCGCGCGCGAGACGCTCAGCCGCAAGCACCTGGGTTTCCGCGTGGTCGGCTTCCTGGACGACGATCCGAAGATTCAGGGCGTGAGCCTGCTCAACCCGCGCGTGATCGGCACGACTGCCCAGGCCTGCCAGCTCGCGCGCCAGCACGGCGTGAGCCGGGTGGTGGTGGCGGCCCTGGACTACCGCGGCCGGGTGAGCATGGATTCGCTGCTCGAGTGCAAGACCTCGGGCATCCGCGTGCAGGAGGGGTCGAGCTACTACGAGCAGCTCACCGGCAAGATCATGGTCGAGGGGCTGCGCAAGTCGTGGCTGATCTTCTCCGACGGCTTCGTGGTCTCGCGCGGCGTGCTCTTCACCAAGCGCCTGCTCGACATCGTCGCGGCCTCGATCGGCCTCGTGCTGGGCCTGCCCCTCATGGCGCTGGTGGCGATCGCGGTGAAGCTCGACTCGCCGGGGCCCATCCTGTTCCGCCAGGAGCGCGTCGGCCGCGCCCACAAGCCGTTCACCCTGGCCAAGTTCCGCTCCATGCGGACCGACGCGGAGAAGGACGGCGCGCAGTGGGCCACCGAGGACGACCCGCGGATCACCCGGGTCGGAAAATTCATCCGCACGACGCGCCTCGACGAGCTGCCGCAGCTCTGGAACGTCCTGGTCGGCGACATGAGTCTCGTCGGCCCGCGGCCCGAGCGCGAGATGTTCGTGCGGCAGCTCCTGGAGACCAGCCCCTATTACGGGCAGCGCCTGGTGGTCCGCCCCGGGCTGACCGGATGGGCGCAGATCAAGGCGCCGTACGCCTCGTCGTTCGAGGAATCGATCGAGAAGCTCAAGTACGACCTCTACTACATCAAGAACATGTCGCTGTTCCTGGACATCTCGATCCTGCTCTCCACAGCCCGGATCGTTCTCCTGGGAAGAGGTGCCCGATGACCGTCCTGTCCGCTCCCCCGCTGCCCCCGCTGGATACCCTCGTCGATCTCCGGCAGCACACCCTGTCCCGCGAGCCGAAGCCGAAGATGCGCATCCTGTACCTGTGCCATCGCGTGCCCTACCCGCCGGACAAGGGCGAAAAGATCCGGGCGTTCCACGAGCTCCGGGCCCTGGGCCGGCGCCATCGCGTCCACCTCCTGACGCTGGCCGACGGCGACGTCCCCGACCTGGGGCCGCTGGAGCAGCTCTGCGAGCGCGTGGAGGTTTTCTCGCTGCGGCGCCGGGCCGCCTACGCGCGCGCCGCGCTGGGCCTGGTCCGGTCGCGGCCGCTCACGCTTTCGTTTTTCGAATCGGTTGAACTGCAGAACCGGGTCGAAGAGCTGGCGCGGACCGAGAAATTTGATCTGATCGTCGTCTACAGCTCGGCCATGGCGCCGTATGCCGAGCCGTTCCAGGGCACCCCCGCCGTGCTGGACATGGTGGACGTGGACTCGGCCAAGTGGGCCCAGTACTCCCGCTTCGCCGCTCTGCCGCTGCGCCCGGTCTACGCCCTGGAGTCCCGCCGGCTTCAGGCCTACGAAGCCTCGCTTTCGAACCGGTTCGAGCGCATCGTGCTCGCCACGGGCAACGAGACGCGGCTGCTCAAGGATTTCGCGCCGGAGGCGAAGGCGGCGACGATCCCGAACGGCGTCGATCTCGACTTCTTCCGGCCGCTGGACCTGCCCAAGATCCCGCACCCGTCGCTGGTCTTCACCGGCCAGATGGATTACTTCGCGAACATCGACGGCGTGGTCCATTTCTCGCGCAACGTCATGCCGCGCCTGCGCCGGCGCTTCCCGGACCTGGAGCTCGTGATCGTCGGCCGCTCGCCGGCGCCCGCGGTGCGCGCCCTGACCGAGGTGCCCGGCGTCTACGTCACTGGCGCGGTGGGCGACGTCCGGCCGTTCCTGGAGCGCGCCTGGGCCTTCGTGGCGCCGCTGCGGATCGCGCAGGGCGTGCAGAACAAGGTGCTCGAGGCCATGTCCATGAACCTGCCGGTGGTCTGCACGGACCGGGTGCTTGCGGGCCTTTCCGAAGGCGGCTTCCGCCACGGCCGCGACCTGCTGGCCGCGGCCGACGACGACGGGCTGGAGGCCTGCATCACGAGCGTTCTGGAGGACGCGCGGATGCGCGCCGGCCTGGCCGAGTGCGCGCATCAGCGCCTCGCGGTCTCTTATCGGTGGACGACGAACATGGACCGGTTCGAGGAGATCCTCACCTCCGCCGTGCGGCGTCCCGCTTCGGCCGCTTCGGCCGCTTCGGCCGCTCCGGCCCAGCCGGCCATGGCGCAGGTCGGGCCTGTCGGCAAGAAGGCCGGAATCCGTGCGTGACCTGATCGTCCTGGCGATCGTCTTCGCCTCGCTGCCGGTCATCCTGTTCCGGCCGTATTTCGGTCTGGTGATCTATTCCTGGCTGGCCTACATGCGGCCGCAGGACATGACCTGGGGGATGAGCCGCGTGCTGCCGCTCTCGCTGTGGGTGGCGCTCGCCATGCTGGCCGGCATCGTCGTGACCCTCGGCCGGGAGCGTATCGCGACGTTCAAGCTCCAGACGGTGCTGATGGTCCTGCTCGCGCTCTGGATCAGCGTCACCGTGCTCACCGCCGTGATCCCCGAGATGGCGAAGGAGGTCTACGGCCACTATTGGAAAGGGATTCTGATCGCCGTCTTCACCACCGGTCTGGTGCGGGACCGTGAGCGGTTCCGAACGCTGGTGATCGTGATCGCCTTTTCGCTCGGTTTTCTCGGCGCCAAGCGCGGCCTCGTCGGACTGCTGCAGGGCGGCGCGCAGTACAGCGACGGACCGGGCGGCATGATGGCGGACAACAATAGCTTTGCCCTGATGCTCAACATGAGCCTGCCGCTCCTGGTGGGCATCGCCACCACCGACCCGCGGCGCTGGGTACGGATCACGGCGTCGGTGATGGCCGCGCTCACGGTGCCGACGATTCTCTTCACGTTTTCGCGCGGCGGCCTGCTCACGCTCTGCATCGTCTCCGGCCTGCTGATCTGGCGCTCGAAAAACCGCTGGCTCGTGGCCGGCGTGATGGCGGTCGCGCTCGTCGGCCTCGTGGCGCTGACCTCCGACTCCCTGACTGAAAAGTACATGCAGCGGGCCGAGACCATCGACAACTATCAGGAGGACGGCTCGGCCATGGGCCGGATCAACGCCTGGAAGACCTCCTGGTACGTGTTCCTCGATTATCCGGTTTTCGGTGTTGGTCCGAACAACCTGGCCGCGGTGTTCCAGCGTTATTCGCCGGAGCCCGGCCGCTTCCGCGTGGCGCACAACGCCTACTTCCAGCTCCTGGCCGAGTGCGGCCTGCCGGCGCTGCTGCTCTTCCTCGGAGCCATCGGCGCGGCGCTCTGGCGCATGCAGAGGCTGAGGAATCAGGCCACGCAGCCGTGGATCGAGGTGCAGGCGCGGATGTTCCAGATTTCGATCCTGGGATATCTCGCGGGCAGCATGTTCCTGAACATGGCCTACAACGAGGTGATCTATCACCTCGTCGGCCTCACCGTCTGCCTGGAGGTGGTTGCCGAGGCGGAGGCGATGGCGAAAGTGACCCAGGAGGAAGCCGTTGAGGATTTGCCCTGGTGGAAGCGGCCGCAGACTCCAGCCGTGGGGAGGGTATAGATCCCATGTGCGGCATCGCCGGACTCTTCCTCTATGAAGGTGGATTCGCCCGCCGCGAGACGCTGGAGAAGCTCATCCGGCCGCTTCACCACCGCGGGCCGGACGACGAGGGCTTTCACCTCTCGGGTCCGCTCGGCCTGGCGCACGCCCGCCTGAGCATCATCGATCTGAACGGCGGCCACCAGCCGATCTTCAACGAGGACCGGTCGGTCGCGGTGATCTGCAACGGCGAGATCTACAACCACCGCGAGCTGCGCCGCGGACTGGAGAGGCGCGGCCACCGCTTCGCCACCGGCTCGGACACGGAGGTGATCGCTCACCTCTACGAAGAGCTGGGCGCCGGCTGCGTCGAGAAGCTCGCGGGCATGTTCGCGCTCGCCGTGGCCGACTTCCGGGGCGGGAAGCTGCTCCTGGCGCGGGACCGCGTGGGAAAGAAGCCGCTTTATATCGCGGACGACGGCCGCCGCCTGGGCTTCGCCTCGGAGCTGAAGTCGCTCACCAACGCCGGGCTCGCGGGAGCGGAGATCGATCCGGAGGCGCTCGACCTGTATCTCTGCTTCGGCTACGTGCCCACGCCCTGGACGATCTTCCGCGGCGCGCGCAAGCTGCCCGCCGGCCATCTCGCCGTGGTCTCCGCTGAGGGCATGCGCGTCGAGCGCTACTGGGATGTGGATATGCGGCCCGAGGAGGGAGACGAGAGGAGGCTCGTCGAGGAGCTGGAAGCATTGCTGTCCGACGCCGTGGAGGCGCGGCTGGAGAGCGACGTACCGCTCGGCGCCTTTCTTTCGGGAGGCATCGACTCCGGAACGATCGTGTCGTTCATGGGCGAGGCCATGGACCGGCCGGTGATGACGCACACCGTCGGGTTTTCCGATCGCGGGACCGACGAGCGCGAAGACGCCGCGGCCGTGGCGCGGGCGCTCGGAACCGATCATGTTGCGACCGAGGTCCATACCGATCTGGCGGATGTCCTGCCGCGCATCGCCTGGCACCTGGACGAGCCGTTTGCCGATCCGTCCTCCGTGCCGACCTGGTATGTCTCGCGGGAGACCCGGCGCCGCGTGACCGTGGCCCTTTCGGGCGATGGCGGCGACGAGCTGTTCGCGGGCTATGGCAATCGTTACGGACGCGCCCTGATCGAGGATCGGGTGCGCGGCCTGATTCCGGGACCGGTCCGCCGCGGTCTGCTGCCTCCGCTCGCGAAAAGCTGGCCGCGCTCGGCGAGGCTGCCGCGACCGCTCCGGATCGGCGGCTTTCTTGGCAATGTTTCGGTGGATCGCGACCGGGCCTATTTTCATGACCGCTCGCACATCCAGCCGCACATCCAGGAGCGCCTCTTCGGAGAGGGGCTGCGCGAGCGGCGCCGGCGTTTCGATCCGTTCGTGGCGCTGGAGCCGCACCTCGCCCGCGCGCCGAAGGATCCTCTGGCCCGCGCGCTCTATCTCGATTTCAAGACGTGGCTCGCCGACGACGGCCTGGTCAAGGTGGACCGCATGAGCATGGCGCACGCCCTGGAGGTGCGCTGCCCGATGCTCGACCATCGCCTCGTCGAGTTCGCCGCGCGCGTGCCGTCGCGGCTCAAGCTCGCCGGCGGAAGCACGAAGATCCTGCTGCGCCGCGTGGCGGAGCGGCGTCTTCCGAAAGAGATCCTGTCCCGCCCGAAGCGCGGCTTCGCGCCGCCGGTGTCGCGCTGGCTGCGCGAGGACCTGCGCGACCTGTCGCGCGACCTGCTGCTCGGGCCGGACGCCATGGCCCGCGATCTTTTCGATCATCGCCAGGTGGCATCGCTGCTCGACGATCACGAAACCGGACGGCTGGATGCGGGCTGGGCGATCTGGACGCTGCTGATGCTCGAAATGTGGGGCAGGGAGGTGGCCCGGGTCGGCGATACGGAGCTGGAGGTGGCGAGTGTCGTCTGAGCCCGTCCGGCTGCTGGTCTTCAGCACGGTGTTTCCGAACGCCGCGCAGCCGCACCACGGGGTTTTCGTGCGCGAGCGGATGCGGGGCCTGCCGCGCTGTGTCCCGAATGACGTCGAGGTCCGCGTCGTGGCCCCCGCGCCCTGGTTCCCGTTCGTCTCGGGCCTCCGGCCGGGCTTCCGCCCCGTGGTCCCCAAAGAGGAGATCCAGGACGGCGTCCGCGTCCTCCATCCGAAATTCCTTTCCATTCCGGGTCTCGCCAAGAGCCTGGACGGTATTTTTCTCTTCCTGGGTTCCCTGCCAACGCTGATCCGCCTGCGCCGGGAGTTCCGCTTCGACGCCATCGACGCGCATTTCGTCTATCCGGAGGGCCTGGCCGCGATGCTGCTCGGAAAGGTTTTCCGGGTGCCCGTGCTGATCACCTTGCGCGGCATGCTGCCGCTCCTGATGCCCTACCGTCTGCGGCGGCCGCAGCTCCGCTACGCGCTGCGCAAGGCGGCGCGGATCATCGCGGTCTCGAGCTCGCTCAAGGAGGACGCGGTGCGGCTCGGCATCGATCCCGGCCGGGTGCGGGTGATCGAGAACGGGATCGATCCCGAGCTGTTCCGGCCGCTCGATCGAAACGAGGCGCGCCGCTCTCTCGGTGTGGAGGGTCCGCTCCTGGTCTCGGTCGGCACGCTCTCGCCCAGGAAAGGTTTTCACCTGGTGATGGAGGCGATGACGAAGCTCCGGCCGGACCTCCGTTTCGCGATCGTCGGCGGCGACGGCGCCGAAGGGGCCATGGAAGCGGAGCTGAGATCGCTCGCGGCCCGGCTTGGTCTCGAAGACCGGGTGATCTTCGCCGGTCCCCGCAGCCGCGCCGAGCTGGCCTCCTGGTACAGCGCCGCCGATCTGTTCGTGCTGGCGAGCGGTCATGAAGGCTGCCCGAACGTGGTGCTGGAGGCCCTGGCCTGCGGCACGCCGGTGGTGGCGACGCCGGTCGGGAACGTGGCCGAGCTGGTGACGCCGGATGTAGGGATCGTGGCCGAACGAAAGGTTTCCGAGCTGGCGGAGGCGATCGGGCAGGCGCTGTCCCGCGACTGGGATCGGCAGGCCATCCGCGCGCGCATCGAGCCGCGGACCTGGAAGGCTGTGGGCCGCGAGGTGATGGAGGAGATCAGGGCGGCGGCCCCTCACCCCCTGGCCCCCTCTCCCATCCCCTCCCCGCCACCGGGAGAGGGGGAACCCTCATCCACCGAGTTGCCAAGATCAAGCCGGTCCGCTCCAGCAGCGTTCCCCCTCTCCCGGGAGGGTGGGAGTGCGATGGGAGAGGGGGCCAGGGGGTGAGGGGTATGAGAATCCTCTACCACCACCGCACCCGCGCCGGCGATGCCCAGGGCATCCACATCGCGGAGATCCAGCGCGCCTTCCGCAACCGGGGCCACGAGGTGGTCGAGGTGGCGCTCGTCGAGGCCGGGGCCGAGGCCAAGGCGGACAAGAAGGGCGGCTCCGCCAAGGGTCTGGCCGGCATCGTCTCGCGCCTGGCCGAGGCCCTCCCTCTGCCCGCGAAGGAGATCCTGGAGCTGGCCTACAACGCCGTGGCCTACCGCCGGCTGTCGAAGGCGATCCGGAGGCTTCGTCCGGACTTCGTCTACGAGCGCTACGCCGCCAACACCTTCGCCGGCCTGGTCGCGGCCCGGCGCCACGGCGTGCCGTTCGTGCTGGAGGTCAACTCCCCGCTCGCGCTCGAAAAGGCCGAGCACGATGGACTTTTTTTCAAGCGGCTCACCCGGTCCGTGGAACGCCGGCTGTGCAGCCAGGCGGACGTCACGATCGCGGTGACCCGCGTCCTGGCGGGCATTCTGGAGGATGAAGGGGTCCCGCAAGGCAAGGTCGTGGTCATGCCGAACGGCGTGCGGCGCGATTTTGGAGCCGGGGCGGATGGAGAAGCGTTCCGGCGCAGGCTCGGCATCCCGCGGGACGCCGTGGTCGCCGGTTTCGTCGGCTGGTTCCGGGCCTGGCACGGCCTGGAAAGGATGCTGGAGGCCGCGGCCAGCCCCGAGTGGCGCGAGGCTGGCCTCCATCTCGTCCTCGCCGGGGACGGCCCGGCCATGCCGGCCCTGCGCGCCATGCACGCCGAGCTGGGGCTGGAAGGCCGGGTCCACCTCTGCGGCACCGTGCCGCGGGACGAGGTGGAATCGGCCCTGGCCTCGTTCGACATCGCGGTCCAGCCCGCGGTCACCTCGTACGCCTGCCCCATGAAGGTCATCGAATACATGGCGGCCGGGCTGGCGATCGTCGCCCCCGGCTCGGACAACGTGCGCGAGCTTCTCGTCGACGGAGAGACCGCCCTGCTCTGCCCCGGAGGCCCAAATCCGGCCACGGAAGACCTGCGCGACGGCGTCCTCCGGCTGGCCCGCGATCCGGAGCTGCGCCGCCGGCGCCTCGGCGCGGCCGCTCGGCAGGCGCTCCTGGAGCGGGGGTATCTGTGGGAGGAGAACGCCCGCCGCGTCGAAGAGATGGTGGCACGAATCCAGCAAAGACAGGGAGCTGTCGCAGCTATGGGAGAGGTGGAATCTTGCTGAACGCGTTTTCGGTCGACGTCGAGGATTACTTCCAGGTAGGGGCTTTCGAGCAGGCCTGCCCGCGCGACCGTTGGAGTCAGTACGAGCCACGGGTGGAGCGGAACACGCGCCGGCTCCTCGATCTGTGCGCGAAGCATGGAGTCAAGGGAACCTTTTTCACCCTGGGCTGGGTCGCCGAACGTTGGCCCGGACTGGTGCGGGACATCCGCCAGGCCGGCCACGAGCTGGGCACCCACGGCCAGGACCATCGCAGGGTCACCACCATGACCCCGGCGGAGTTCCGCGAGGACGTCCGCCGCTCCAAGAACACCATCGAGGACGTGTCCGGGGCCGAGGTCATCGGCTACCGCGCGCCGAACTATTCGATCGTGCGTGAGACCCTCTGGGCCATGGACATCCTGCTCGAAGAGGGCTTCCGCTACGATTCGAGCGTCTTCCCGATCCATCACGACCGCTACGGCATCCCCGACTTCCCGCGCTTCCCGCGGCCGGTGCGGGGCTCGAACGGCACGGCGCTCCAGGAGTTCCCGATCTCCACGGTGCGCCTCGCCGGCATGAACCTGCCGTTCGTGGGCGGTGGATATCTGAGGCACTTCCCCCTGTCGTTCATCCGCTGGGGCATGCGGCGGCTGAACGCCTTCGAGCGGCGCCCGGCGATCCTCTACATCCATCCGTGGGAGCTCGATCCGGAGCAGCCGCGGCAGCCGGTTCGCTGGCTCACCCGCATCCGGCACTACCGCAACCTGGAGCAGACGGAGGACCGGCTGGCGCGGCTCTTCTCCGAGTACACCTTCAGGTCCTGCCGGGAGGTCCTGGGCCTATGAGCGCCGAGCCTCTCGTCCAGAAGCAGGCCCTGCAAGGCCCGTGGATTGCCGCGAGACCGGAGCCGCTCGTCCTCGAAACCCTGCGTCCGGCCTTCGAGGCGAAGTGGGACCGTTATGTCCGGCAGACCCCCGGCTCCACCTTCTTCCATCAGCTCGGCTGGCGCTGGCTGGTCGAACGGGTCTTCGGTCACCAGGCCCACTACCTGCTCGCCCGGAGAGGGGAGCGGATCGCCGGCGTGCTCCCGATGTTCGAGCTCAAAAGCCGGCTCTTCGGCCACTCGCTCGTGTCGATCCCGTTCGCGATCGGCGGCGGTATCGTAGCTGACGACGAGGACGCGGCACAGCTCCTGCTCGACGCGGCGCGCCGCCTGGCCGAAGACCGCGGCGTCGACTACCTGGAGCTGCGCTCCGAGCATCCCGTGTCGGACGACCTGCTGACGAAGGATCTCTACGTCACCTTCCGCGCCGATCTCTCCGAAGGTGAAGAGGCGCTGCTCAAGCGGATGGACCGCAAGCGCCGGCAGATGATGACCTACGTTTCGAAAGCCGGCTTCGAGCACCGCGTCGCGGGCATCGAGGAGCTGCCGCTCTTCTACGACCTCTTCTGCCAGAGCATGCGGCACCACGGCACGCCGGTCTATCCGCGCCTCTTCCTGCACGAGATCCTGGACCGGCACCCGGCGGACACCAACCTTTTCTTCGTCTACCACGAAGGCCGCCCCGTGGCGGGCGTGCTCAACCTGATGTGGCACGACGTGATCATGCCGTTCTACGCGGGCGCGGACCGGGACCACCGTCCGCGCGGCGTGGACGACTACCTCTACCTTTCGATCCTGCGATGGGGCCGCGACCATGGCTTCCGCACCTTCGACTTCGGCCGCAGCAAGCGCGGCACCGGCGCGTACGCGTTCAAGGCGCGATGGGGCATGGAAGAGGTTCCGCTCGCCTATCAGTACCATCTGGTCAAGGCGAAGAAGCTTCCGAACGTCAGCCCGGCGAACCCGAAATACCAGGCTCTGATCAAGGTGTGGCAGAGACTTCCTCTGCCGATCACACGTCTCGTGGGTCCAAGGATTATCAGGCGTATTCCATGAGGCCAATCCCATGAGAAAAGTTCGATTGGATCGCGCGCACCTCCGGACGACGCCGCCCGAACGCACGCCGGAGCCTCTGGAGGCCGCAAGGCCGTCGCACCTGGAGCCGCAGAAGCTGCGCGTGAAAGCCTCGCGCCTGAGGATGCGCGAGAACGGGGAGCGCTGAGCCATGGACCTCTCGATTGTCATTCCCCTCTACAACGAGGAGGAGAGCGTGGACGCCCTCCACGCCGAGGTCACGGCTGCTGCTGAAAAGCTGGGCCGCGAATACGAATTGATCCTGGTGGACGACGGCAGCCGGGATCGAACGGTCGAGAAGCTGCGCGCGATCTGCGACCGCGACGCGCGCGTGAAGGTCGTGCGCTTCCGCCGCAACTACGGCCAGACCGCGGCGCTCCAGGCCGGGTTCGATCAGGCCCGCGGCCGGGTCGTGATCACGCTCGACGGCGACCTCCAGAACGATCCCAACGACTTCGGCCTGCTGCTCCGGCACATCGACGAGGGGTACGACGTGGTCTCCGGCTGGCGCAAGAACCGGCAGGACAAGATGCTCAGCCGCCGGCTGCCGTCCATGGCCGCGAACTGGCTGATCGGAAAATTGACCGGAACGCCGATCCACGACAACGGCTGCACGCTCAAGGCCTACCGCCTCGAAGTCGTGCGCAAGGCCAGCATCTACGCCGAAATGCACCGTTTCCTCGCGCCCATGATGTCGCTCTCCGGTTCGCGCACCAAAGAAGTGGTGGTCAACCATCGCGCGCGCCAGTTCGGCAAGAGCAAGTACGGCATCTCGCGCATCTGGAAGGTTTTTCTCGATCTGCTCACCATCAAGATGCTGCTCGGGTTCACCACGCGGCCGGCGCGGTGGTTTGCCATCCTGAGCCTGCCCTTTCTCGCGGGCACGCTTCTCGCCCTGGCGACGAGCGTGTACATCCATTTTGTCTGGGTGCCCCAGAACGATTATCCCTTGGTGTTTCCTTCGGCGACCATTCTGTTCGCCTTCGCCTTCGCGCACCTGATCGTGATCGGGTTCCTGGCGGAGCTGGTCGTCAAGGTCGGAGATTTCAAGGAAGTTGAAGCCGTGCTCGCCACGGCCGAATTCGGAGGTAGTCATGCGGATAGCCAAGCTGCGCGGGGAGCCTGAAGTCTCTGTCGTCATTCCCGTGGTGGAGCGGTACGGGGATCTGCGCCAGCTTTACCACGAGTTCGCGGCCGAGTTGGAGCGCCTGGACAAGCCCGCCGAGTTCATCTTCGTCGTGGACGAGAGCCAGCGCGGCGCCCTGCCCCTGCTGCGGGAGCTGCAGAATGAGGTCGGAGGGGGTGGCGAGATCCTGATTCTCGCGCTGGGCGGCGCGTTCGGCGAATCGGCGGCCCTCACCCTGGGAATGGAAAGGGCGCGGGGAGAAAGGATTCTCACGCTCGCCTCGTACTTCCAGGTCGATCCGAGCGGGCTGGCCGACGCGTTCGAGGCGCTCGACGGGCCGGGGGGCGCCGACATGGTGGTCGGCCGGCGGCACCCGCGGATCGATTCGAAGTTCAACCGCCTCCAGTCGCGGCTCTTCCACTCGGTCGTCGGCCGGCTCACCGGCACGCGGTTCCACGACATCAGCTGCGGCTTCAAGCTGATGAAGCGGCGGGTGTCGCGCGAGCTCAACCTCTACGGCGGTCTGCACCGTTTCATTCCGCTGCTGGCGCTGAGCCGCGGCTTCACGGTGCGCGAGATCCCGCTGCGCCAGCGCGACGAGGACCGGGGCACGCGCTATCACGGCACCGGCGCCTACCTGGGACGCCTGCTCGACATCCTGACCGTTTTCTTCCTGACCAAGTTCACCCGCACGCCGCTGCGCTTCTTCGGCCTGCTGGGGACGGGGCTTTTCTTCCTCGGTTTCATGATCGACCTGATCGCCGTGGTGCAGCGCGCGGTGGCCGAGCAGGGGCTGGCCGACCGGCCGATCCTGCTCCTCGGCGTCCTGCTGATGGTGCTCGGCGTGCAGACGCTCTCCCTGGGCCTCATCGGCGAGATCATCATCTTCACCCACGCCCGCAATATCCGGG
>DATANP010000053.1:0-27781 GCA_036266195.1 Thermoanaerobaculia bacterium
GCGCTCATTTTTGCAGGCGGATTGACCTCTGGCAGGTGAGCGCGCTCTGAATATGGCGCCATATGATCGCCGGCAAGTAACCAAAACTCTCCGCTGCTCGCTCTCATCTGGCGCCCGCGCACACCTCCGCCCTCCGCCGCTCGATCAGCGCTCGAAAAAGACAGCTGTCGGTGAGCCCCTTTCTTCAGATCAGGGCAGGCCGACGGCCTCCCCATTATCGCCGCGACCCTCTCGCGGTAGGTGTCGGCCGGGAGATGAGCCCAGCAGGGAAGGGGCGACAGCTCGAAGACCTCTTCAGTGGCGTACTTCAGCCGACCAAAGTCCTCGCCACGGTTCCTGGCGGCATACTCCTGCGTGCGATCAAACCAGAGGCCGCGGATCGGCTCTCCGGCCAGGATCTCCCTCACGCAATGGACGCCCGGCCAATCCCGGGCATGAGCGACGAGACCCTCCTTGACCGAATGGGCCAGGAGATAGCGGAAGCGGCTGTGCTAATCTGAGAGCCCCTCATAGAACAACGGTTCCAGAATTACACGAAGGCAACGCATCGCTCACTGGGAGCGCCGGCGTCTCGCCGGCCCACCCTTTCGGTGAGCCACGGCGCCAGTTCAAAAGGCCGGGCCTTCGGCCCAATTTCTTGAGAATGCCGGCGAGACGCCAGCGGTCCCAGTGGACTCAGTGCCGCTCACCGCCGGGCACTACGATCTCGACGCCCTCGTTCCCGACCCGCTCGAAGTGAGCGCGGTTGAAGGTGAGTATCCGTTGCGCGCCTCCCTTGCGCGCGGACTCCAGGATCAGGCTGTCGTAACTGGTTCCCCCGACGAGGTTGCGGAAACTGAGCGCCCGCAAGAAGCCCCAGCCTTCGTTTCCGGCCAGCCCGACGAGGTTGGCTCGACTTTGAAACGAACCCTCCAGGATGTCGAAGGCCTCCTTCGCGCTGAGCCGATGCGGCGGAGGCAGCCGGGTCATCACCGCATAGGCTTCGACGAGGCTGTGGAGGGGGAGAACCACCTCGCCTCGGCTTTCGAATAGCTCGGTGAGATAGGCCGAGGCCGCTTTATGGTTCTCATGCCAGGACAGAAGGCCCGAGATGATCACGCTCGTGTCGAGGGCGGCAGCCGGGGGCGTTCTCTCACTCCCCACGTTCGCGAATCCCCCTGCGGACCTCCTCCACGGTCGCTCCTGAAAGCGCCGGGCCCTCCTCAACAGGCACCGCGATGCGAAGGGGCCCCTTCTGGACGATTCGCACCTGGCGCGGCACGGGCTCGATCTCGATCCGCCCCTCTCGCACTGAAACCTGGAGGCTCATGCCGGGCAGGAGACCCGCCTCCTCCCGGATCATCTTGGGCAGGACCAGACGTCCGGCGGAATCAATGGTTGTCTGCATGGCATTCTTCATGGCAGAGAGGATACCATGGGAGGCTCAGGGGGAGCCGGCCTCCGGGTCCGCTTCTGAAGTTATACTCCGTGGTTTGAGACCCGGCATGGACGAAGAGCTTTCCTGGGCGCTGCCCGACGACGACGAGGAGCGCGGCGAGACCCTGTCTCCCGCGGCCCCGGCGCGCCTGGGACCGCCGCCGGCGACCCGCGAGGAGATCCTGGGCCAGGTCGGCCTCGCGCGGCTGGCGGTCTACGACCTCGTCCGCACCTCCGTGGACGAGTTCGAGCGGGTCGCCCCCTGGAGGGTCCTCTACTACCCGCCCGAGGACCAGGCTGCCTTCGTCGGCATCCTGACGTCGCTCCTCGAGCTGATCGAGGGCATCCCGAAGCGCGTGGCCGCGGCCATGAACAAGGTGCCGAAAGGGGCTCCGGCGTCGGACGACGAGCCGACCCGCGAGGACATCCGCTTCATGTTCAGCGGTATCCACCACATGGTGGCGCACGACCTGAACCGGCTGACCACCACCCTGGCACCCGTCCGGGAGCGGGGCTCGGCCACGGGCGACGAGCGGCAGCTCCTCTGCGAGCTCTCGGCCGACCTCAAGGGCAAGTACTCCAGCTCCATGATGGGCGCCGCCGCGAGCCTGATCGCCCAGGGGCTGTGGAACGGGGTCGAGGTCGAGCCCATCCTCTTCCCGGAGAAGGCCGAGGAGTTCCGCAACACCCGCGAGCTGGTGGACCTTCTGAAGGAGGTCAGCGATGCCATCAAGCAGCTCCCCGAGCTGGTCCACTTCAAGGAGCTGATGGAGGGCTGGCAGCAGGGCCGCCGCGTGGACCAGTACGCCCTGGCCGACCTGCCGAGCCTGCGCGGCAAGATCGCCAAGCTCCTCAAGGAGCGCACCCGCCGCGCCCTCTACTCGGGCGACTATCACCAGATCAGCCGCCGCGAGGTCCTGCTCTCCGAGCGGATCAACGAGATGGAGACGCTCCACCAGCGCACCTGGTCCACGGACCACGGCGGTAACCTCGGACTGGATCTCAGCCCGACTTTCGCCCGGCTCGTCCAGCTCACGCTGGAGATGGCCTGCATCCTGGACGTCACCATCCTCAAGGACCTGATCGGCGACAAGAAGGTCGAAGGGCTGCGGGCGCGGGTGACCTCGGCCAGGACGCGGCCGGTGTCCACGGCCTCGACCCCCGGCGCCGGCCTGGACTCGCTGATCCCGCTCCTGGCCGAGGACGACCTGCGGATCTTCCTGGAGCTTCTCCTGGGAGCCGTGATGCGGCGCGCCTCGCTGACGGTCACCATGCGAGAGGCCGAGCCGGCGCCGGCGCCTCCTCCGGTCCAGGCCGCTCCGCCACCGCCCCCTCCGCCACCCCCCGCGCCGGTCGTGGAGCCGGCTCCGCCCAAAGCCATCGTGGCGGAGGTGGATGAGTGGACCCTGCCGCCGGCGAAGCCCGCCATGGACTGGACCGCTCCCCCGGAGCCGCCGCGCCCGGTAGAACCCTGGCAGCCCGAGCCGTCCTGGGCCACGCCTGCGGCCGGCTCCTGGCAGCCCGAGCCCGAGCCCACGGCCGACTCGTGGCTCACGGCCGCACCGTCGGTGCTCGACTGGGCGCAGCCCGAGCCGGAGCCCGAGCCGCCTCCGGCGCCCGTGTCGGCGGCGAACAAGCGAGTAGCGCTCAAGACGGTGTCCAGCGTTCTCAACGAGCTGCTGGGCACGGGCAACTCGAACCTCAACTCCTTCAAGATGGCGCAGCGGATGCTCAGCAAGCACAACCGCATCCCGGCGGCCATGCTGGAATCGACCCACCCCTTCGTGCGCGACGTGCAGGAGCGGCTGGTGCCCCACCTGCGCCAGATCACGCCGTTCCAGGGCATCACGGACGAGGCGGTGACGAAGCTCGAAGGCTACTGCACCGACCTGCGCCGCAAGGACTTCACCCCCGCCCAGCTCAAGGACGACATCCCCAAGAAGATGGAGCGTTTCCTGCGGTTCCTCGAAGCGCTGCGCGCGGCCGTGCCTCCGCTGTAATTGATCCCGTTCCCCCTCTCCCCGGCCCTCTCCCCCGTCCCGGGGGAGAGGGAGTCTGCCTAACATCCTTTGGTCCTTGACGTCCCTGCAGTCCTTGAGGTCCTTGACCGATCGGCTACAATCCGCCGCCATGGAAAAAGAGAAAGACCCCCGGGCCTACGACCCGGCGACCATAGAGCCCAAGTGGCAGCAGCGCTGGGAGGAGACCGGCCTCTACCGCTCCGATATCGACCCGGCGCGGCCGAAGCACTACGCCCTCACCATGCTGCCCTACCCGTCGGGCGAGCTGCACATTGGCCACTGGTACGCGATCTCGCCGTCCGACGCCCAGGCGCGGTTCATGCGCATGCGGGGGAACAACGTCCTCTTTCCCATGGGCTTCGACGCCTTCGGCCTGCCTGCCGAGAACGCCGCCATCAAGCGCAACATCCACCCCAAGCAGTGGACCTACGCCAACATCGAGCGCATGCGCGGCCAGCTCCGGCGCATGGGCAACATGATCGACTGGCGGCGCGAAATGGTCTCGGCCGATCCCGAGTACTACCGCTGGACCCAGTGGTTCTTCCTCCAGTTTTTCCTCAACGACCTCGCCTACCGCAAGAAGGCCGCGGTGGACTGGTGCCCGAGCTGCAACACCACCCTCGCCCGCGAGCAGGTGATCGGCGACGACCGGCGCTGCGAGCGCTGCGGCACGCCCGTCATCCGCAAGGAGCTGGCGCAGTGGTTCTTCCGCACCACCCGCTATAGCGACGAGCTGCTCGACTTCTCGAAGATCGACTGGCCCGAGCGCGTCCAGACCCTGCAGAGCCGCTGGATCGGCCGCTCCGAAGGGGCGAGCGTCGTGTTCCAGACCGAGAAGGGCGATCCGATCGAGGTCTTCACCACCCGGCCGGACACCATCTGGGGCGCCACCTTCCTGGTCATAGCGCCCGAGCATCCGCTCGTACCGAGCCTGACCAGCCCGGATCGCAAAGCTGAAGTGGACGAGTACGTGGCGACCGCCACGCGCCAGACCGACCTCCAGCGCGAGGCCGCGGACAAGGAGAAGACCGGCGTCTTCACCGGCGGCTACGCGATCAACCCGGCCGACGGCGAGCGCATCCCGGTCTGGATCGCGGACTACGTGCTGATGAGCTACGGCACCGGCGCCATCATGGCCGTGCCGGCCCACGACCAGCGCGACTTCGAGTTTGCCCGCAGGTTCGGCCTGGAGATCCGGCCGGTGATCCTGCCGGAAGGCGCCAGCCCGGTGACCGGCGACCAGATGACCGAAGCCGCTACAGAGAAGGGCGCCATGTTCGACTCCGGGCCGCTCACCGGCACGCCGGCCGGGGAGGCGTTCGACCGCACTGTGGCCTGGCTGGAGCAGAAGGGCGCGGGCAAGGGGACCGTGAGCTTCCGCCTGCGCGACTGGCTCATCTCGCGCCAGCGCTACTGGGGCGCGCCGATCCCGATCGTCTACTGCCCGGAGCACGGTGCCGTGGCCGTGCCCGAGGACCAGCTCCCGGTCCTCCTTCCGGACGATGTCGAGTGGCTGCCGACCGGCGAGAGCCCGCTCAAGCTCCATGCCACCTGGAAGCACACCACCTGCCCGATGTGCGGCGGCCCGGCCGAGCGCGAGACGGACACCATGGATACCTTCATGTGCTCGTCCTGGTACCACCTGCGCTACCTGAGCCCGCACTACGACGACGGGCCGTTCGACCCGGCCGAGTACCGCTACTGGATGCCGGTGGACACCTACACGGGCGGCATCGAACACGCCACCATGCACCTGATCTACACCCGGTTCTTCCACAAGGCCTGCCGGGACATCGGGATCGTGCAGGGCGACGAGCCCATGACGAAGCTCCGCAACCAGGGCATCATCCTGGGCGAGGATTCCGAGAAGATGTCCAAGAGCCGCGGCAACGTCGTGGCCCCGGACGAGCTGGTGGACCGCTACGGCGCCGACACCGTGCGCGCCTACCTCATGTTCTTCGCCCGCTGGGACCTCGGCGGCCCATGGAACAGCCGCGGCATCGAAGGCACCTCCCGCTGGCTGCGCCGGGTCTGGTCCATGTTCATCGAGGAATCGGAAGGCGGCACCGCATCCCAGGAGGTGATCGACCGCCTGCGCCGCAAGCTCCACCAGACGCTCAAGCAGGTGACGCGGAACTTCGAGGACTTCTCGTTCAACACCGTGGTCGCGGCCCTGATGGAGCTGCACAACGAGATGTCCCAGTCACGGACCGACGGCGCCGCGGGCACGCCGGCCTGGAAGGAGGCGCAGGAGATCTACCTCAAGATGCTCGCGCCGGTCGCGCCGCACATCGCCGAGGAGCTGTGGGAGAGGTTCGGAGGTCAGGGCTCGATCCACACCCAGCTCTGGCCCGAGGTGGACGAGAAGGCCGCCGCGGCCGAGGAGATCACCCTCGTCGTCCAGGTCAATGGCAAGCTCCGCGACCGGGTGACCGTGCCCGTGGGGATCGCCGACGACGAGGCCCGGCGCCTGGCCCTCGAAAGCGAGGGCGCCCGCAAGTTCGTCGAGGGCAAGGAAGTCAAGCAGGTCATCGTGGTCCCGGGCCGGCTGGTCAACATCGTCGTCCGCTGATCCGTGATATTCTCCTGGGGTTTCGACCACCTCAGGAGAACTGCATGAACGGTATCCGCTGGACGCACCGTGCCCGCTACGGCTTTGACAACGTCATGTCGCGCGGGACCCCGGCCCTGATCGCGCTGCTGGCTCTCGCCTCTCTCGCACTGATCATGATCGCCGCACTGGTCATGATCGTGCTGCACGTCGTGCCGGGCGGTGCCGACGGCACGCCGGACTTCGCGGAAGGCATGTGGCTGAGCCTCATGCGCACCCTGGACTCCGGCACCATGGGCGGCGACGAAGGGCGCGGCTTCCGGGTCACCATGCTCTTCGTGACCCTGGGCGGCATCTTCATCGTCAGCGCGCTCATCGGCGTCCTCAACAGCGGCCTGGAAGGCAAGCTCGACGAGCTGCGCAAGGGCCGGTCCTTCGTCATCGAGAAGGACCACACCCTCATCCTCGGCTGGTCGCCGAAGATCTTCACCGTCCTCTCCGAGTTGGTCCTGGCCAACGAGAACCGGCACAAGCCGCGCATCGTGATCCTGGCCGAGAAGGACAAGATCGAGATGGAGGACGAGATCCGGGACGAGATCGGCGGCACGGGCAAGACCAAGATCATCTGCCGCACCGGCAGCCCGCTGAACCTCAACGACCTCGAGATCGTCAACCCGCACCAGGCGCGGTCGATCGTCGTGCTCGCGCCCGAGAGCGAGGACCCGGACCCGGAGGTCATCAAGACGATCCTGGCGATCACCAACAACCCGAACCGGCGCGAGGAGCCCTACCACATCGTGGCCGAGCTCGCCGAGCCGCGCAACGTCGAAGTGGCGAAGATGGTCGGCAAGGACGAGGCGGAGCTGATCGTCACCGGCGACCTGATCCCGCGCATCATCGTGCAGACCTCGCGGCAGTCGGGCCTCTCCGTGGTCTACACCGAGCTGCTCGACTTCGGCGGCGACGAGATCTACTTCCAGGAGGAGCCGAAGCTGGTCGGCAAGACCTTTGGCGAGGCGCTCCTGGCCTACGAGGAATCCGCCATCATGGGCCTGCGCAAGCGCGAGGGGGCCATCCTCCTCAACCCACCCATGGACACGCGGATTGAAGCCGGCGACAAGGTCATCGCGATCTCCGAGGACGACGACACCGTGCGCGTCTCCGACTCCGCGCCGCAGATCGACGAGCGGGCCATCCACGCCGCCGCACCCAGCCAGGCGCGCCCCGAGCGCACGCTCCTCCTCGGCTGGAACGAGCGCGGGCCGGCCATCGTCCACGAGCTGGACCGCTATGTCGCGCCCGGCTCGGAGCTGACTCTGGTAGCCGACGTCCCCGGCATCGTCGGCATCGTCGAGCAGGAGTGCGGCGATCTGGAGCGCCAGAAGCTCACCTGCCGCGAGGCCGACACCAAGGACCGCCGCGTGCTGGATGCGCTCGGCGTGGAGAGCTACGACCAGATCATCCTGCTCTGCTACTCCGACCAGCTCGACGTCCAGGAGGCGGACGCCCGCACCCTGATCACCCTCCTCCATCTGCGCGACATGGCGGAGAAGGGGGGCCACGACTTCCGCATCGTCAGCGAGATGCTCGACGTCCGCAACCGCGAGCTGGCCGAGGTCACCCAGGCGGACGACTTCATCGTCAGCAACAAGCTGACCAGCCTGATGCTCTCGCAGATCTCGGAGAACAAGGAGCTGAACGTCGTCTTCGCGGACGTGTTCGATCCGGAAGGCTCGGAGATCTACCTGAAGCCGGCCGCCGACTACGTGAGCCTCGGAGTCGAGGTGAATTTCTACACGGTCGTGGAAGCAGCCCGCCGCCGCGGCGAGGTCGCGATCGGCTATCGCCAGTTGGCCGACGCCAAGAACGCCGAGAAGTCCTACGGCGTGGTGGTGAACCCGAAGAAGTCCGAAACGGTCGCCCTCACCAAGGAAGACCAGGTCATCGTGCTGGCCGAGGATTAAAAAGGACCCAAAGGACTGCAAGGACATCAAGGACCAAAACCTGATGTCCTTGCAGTCCCTGCAGTCTTTGATGTCCTTTACTTCCAGCGGAAGATCTTCAGCGCGACCGCGAAGCTCACGACCCCCCAGGCGGCGAGAATGCCGAGCTGGGGCGCGATCTGCACCAGGCCGTGGCCTTCGTTCATCACGCCGCGCAGCGCGTCGTTGAGCGCGGTCAGGGGCAGGGCGCGGATCAGCGGCTGCAGGGCTTCCGGAAACCGTTCGGCCGAGAAGAACACCCCCGACAGCAGCCACATCGGCATCATCGTGAGGTTCGCGAGGCCGCTCGCGCCCTCGATGGTGCTCACCCGCGACGCGATCAGCAGCCCGAGACCGCAGAACGACATGGCGCCCAGCAGGCAGAGGCCGAAGAACACGATCAGCGAGCCGCGCATGGGCACGCCGAAGACCAGCCAGCCGAAGCCGGCGAGCAGCGCGATCTCGGGCACCAGGAAGACCATGCGACCGAGAATCTGCGACAGGAGATAATCGCTGCGCCGCATGGGCGTGGCGATCAGCCGCTTGAGCACCTTGCGGTTGCGCGCGTTGGTGATCGAAAACGCGAGGCTCCAGATGCCGGTGCCCATGAGGTTCATCCCGATCAGGCCCGGGATCAGGAAGTCGATGTAGCGCGCGCCCTTCTCCGTGACCTTCTCGGACTGCACCGCCAGCCGGTCGGTCCGGCCGGCGGCGCGCTGCAGGGAATCCTCGGCTTCGAGCCGGGCGATGCGCGAGTCCGGACGGGTCTCGTCGAAGCGGAAGACCACCGGCGGACCGGGCTCGACCAGCAGCGAGATCCTGCCGGTACGGAGAGCGTTGCGACCCTCCTCGGCCGAGTACTCCCGCGGCAGCAGCCCGGGAGATTTCTCCAGGGCGGCGAGCGTCGACGCGGAGCCGGGTCCGGCGACCACGCCGATCGGCGTGCGGTCCGGCGGCTTCTCGCGGAAGGCGAAGCCGAGCACGACCGCGAGCAGCAGCGGGAAGATGAACACCCAGATGACCGCCTCGGGCTCGCGAAGGAAGTCCCTCACCTTGCCGGCGGTCAGCTCCTTCAAGGGGTTAAGCATCGCGAAGCTCCCGGCCGGTCAGCGACACGAACAGGTCTTCGAGCGTGGCGCGGTGCGTGGAGAGATACGCGAGCCGCGCGCCCGCCTGCTCGATCGCGTCGAGCAGCGGGGGAACGCTCTCGGTGACCGAGGTCACGGCAAGGGCCTGATTGGGGCCGCGCCGGTGAAGGTCCGAAACCCCTGGAAGGCGTCGCAACTCCTCTTCCGGGAGCAGCGGCTCGGACAGGAACTCGATCACGTCGGCCGCGTGCATCGACCGGATCAGCTCGGCCGGAGTGCCGAGCGCGATGACCTTGCCATGGTCCACGATCGCCACCCGGTCGCAGAGGCGCTCGGCCTCGTCCATGTAGTGGGTGGTGAGCAGCACGGTGCCGCCCTGCTCGCGGAAGGCGGTGACCTGGTGCCAGAGCTGGAGCCGGCTCTGCGGATCGAGCCCGGTCGTCGGCTCGTCCAGGAACAGCAGCTCGGGGTCGCCGACCAGAGCGCAGGCCACGGCCAGGCGCTGCTTCTGCCCGCCGGAGAGCTTGCCCACACGGGCGTCGCGCTTCTCGTCGAGGGCGAGTGCCGCGAGCACCTGCTCGGGATCGCGCCCCCGCTTGTAGAAGGAGCGGAACAGCCGGACCGTCTCGGCCACGGTGAGCTTGTCGCCGAGCTGCGTCTCCTGGAGAGACACGCCGAGCCGCTCGCGAAGCGCGAGGCCGTCGCCCTGCCACGTCGTCCCCAGCACCTCGACCTCGCCCGCATCCGGTTCGGTCAACCCTTCGAGGATCTCGATCGTCGTGGTCTTGCCCGCGCCGTTGGGCCCGAGCAGGCCGAAGCACTCGCCGCGCGCGACCTCCAGATCGAGACCATCCACGGCGATTACGTCCTTGTACCTCTTGACGAGTCCGCGGCAGCGGAGGGCGGGCTGAGACTTTGGCGAGAACGTGGTCATGGCGAGGGAAAAAGACGCTACCACATTCGCGTTACAATACCGTGGGAGGAAACGAGAGTGGCCGAGCTGGCGGAGCGAATCACGGTTGATCCTGAACAGTGTGGCGGACGTCCGTGTGTACGGGGAATGAGAATCCGCGTCACGGATATCCTGGATCTCCTGGCTAGCGGCCTGACCCCGGCGGAGGTTCTCGAAGAGCTCCCGGACCTGGAGGCGGAGGACATCCAGGCCTGTCTGCGCTTCGCGAGCCATCGGCTCGATCATCCGGTGCTCGTGGCTTGATCGTCTGGATCGACGCGCAGCTCTCACCGGCCCTGGCGCCCTGGATCCGCGAGACCCTCTGCCCATGGTTGCGGCGCCTCGCCGAGACTAGATCCCCAGCTTCTCGTTGGCCTCCAGCATCCGGATGGCCTCCTGGAGCCGGCGCTGGCGCGTCTCCTCCTTCTTGGCTTCCGTGATCCAGCGGACATAGTTCTTCCGGTGGGACGGAGCGAGGCGCTGAAAGTTCTCCCAGGCGGCCGGGTGCTGTTTCAGGGCCTCTTCCAGGAACAGCGGCGGCTCGGGGCCGGGGCGCTCCGGCGGCTGGTAATTCGGATCGGGGTGGAGCACGGCGATGCCGGCCTCGGTCATCTTTCCCTGCGCCAGGAGCCGGCGGACGCGCTCCAGGTTCGAGGCCGACCACCTGGTCCGGTCCGTCCTCGGGGTGAACTTCTGCGCGTAGTGATCGTCGTCGATCTTCTTGACAATGCTGTCGATCCAGCCGTAGCAGAGAGCCTCTTCGACCGCGTCGTCGTAGGAGACCCGGGGCTTGCCCGTGTGCTGCTTGGCGAAGACAAGCCAGACCTCGGTCTCGGTGTCGTAATGTCCGGCGAGCCAGGCCCGCCAGTCCTCGCGGTTGGTGACGTGGAGTGTCTTCATGGCTGAAAGAAGTCCAGGATCATCGCGTTCACTCTCTCCGGCTCCTCGTGCTGGACCCAGTGCGTGGCCTCTTCGATCCGCGCCAGGCGACCCTGGTCGCAGAGGTCGATGCTCGGCTGGGCCAGCTCTTCGCCGAGGAAGCGGTCCTTCTCTCCCCAGATCAGCAGCGTCGGCACCGTCACTCGCGGGCTCGGCGGACGCTTCGGCCGGGCTCTGAGGCCCGCGCGGTACCAGTTGAGCATGGCGGTCAGGGCGCCGGGCTGCGCCCAGGCCTCCTTGTAGACGGCGATCTCCTCGTTTGTGAACGTGCCGCGGCGGCTTGTCACCTTGAGGGCTTTCACGAGGTAGGTGAAGTCGTCCTTTTGCAAGGTTTTCTCGGGCAGCCAGGGGAGCTGATAGAAAAACATGTACCAGCTCCGCTTGCGCTGGACCGGGTTTTTCCGCAGGTGGTGCCACATCACGTTGGGATGCGGCGCGTTCAGGATCGCCAGCCTTTCGATCCTTTCCGGATGCTTGAGGCCGAGCCACCAGCCGGCCATGCCGCCCCAGTCGTGCGCCACGACGAAAGCCTTCTCCCTCCCGGCCTCGTCGATCATCCCGACGACGTCGCTCATCACGGCGTCGGTGCCATAGGCCCGTGCTCCCTTCGGCTTGTCGCTCGTGTTGTAGCCGCGCTGGTCCGGCGCGAGGACGCGGAAACCGGCCTCGGCGAAGGGGCCGATCTGCTTACGCCAGCCGTACCAGTGCTCGGGAAAGCCGTGGAGAAAGATCAGGAGAGGGCCGTCTTGGGGCCCGGCCTCCACGCAGTGCAGCCGGATGCCGTTCGTCGGGACGATGCGGTGCCTCTCTTCCATATACTGGCGGAACCCGGCCGCCCCCGGAAGCGTATAGGAGGAGCGGGCTGGACGAAAGGGAACGACCATGCGCTACGTGATGAAGCAGAAGCTGATCTCCCTGGGCGACGACTTCACGATCCAGGATGAGAACGGGAACGACGCCTTCTTCGTCGACGGCAAGGTGCTCAGCTTCGGCGACAAGCTGGTGTTCAAGGACATGGCCGGCAACGAGCTCGCCCGGATCGAGCAGAAGCTCCTGGCGTGGGGGCCGACCTATCAGATCTACCGCGGCGGCGAGCTCGTCGCCACGGTCAAGAAGTCGATCTTCACCCTGCTCCATTGCAAGTTCTCCGTGGACGTCCCGGGGCCGGACGACCTGGAGGCGCGCGGCGACTTCCTCGACCACGAGTACGCGTTCACCCGCCACGGCCAGCCCGTGGCGAGCGTGTCGAAGCGCTGGTTCTCCTGGCGCGACACGTACGGCATCGAGATCGCCCCGGGCGAGGACGACGTCCTTCTCCTGGCCTGCGCCGTGGTCGTGGACATGGCCTGCCACCAGGACGAAGGACACCATGGGGATTAGGCGGCTCGCGGCGCTCGGCGCGCTGCTCCTGGCTCCGGTACTGCCAAAGGGACTGCCGGAGGGTGTGACTCCGCTGCCCAGGGAGATGGAGACCCGCGTCGAGCAGCTCCTTCACGAGGCCGAGACGTGGCGCGGCCTCAAGGTGAAGGAGCCCGTGCCGTCGGGTTCCGTGGACGATTCGGTGCTCCGGCAGAAGATGCTCGAGTCGTTCCGCGAGGAGCTGCCGCCCGAGGTGCTGCGGCCGGCCGAGACCGGTCTCAAGGCGTTCGGGTTCATCCCGGAGGACCTGGACCTGGTGAAGTTCTTCCCCGAGCTGCTGTCCAGCCAGGTGGCGGGCTACTACGATCCGGAGCGGCACTATTTCGCGCTCGTCCAGCGCGAGGAGCTGTCGCTCGATCCCGATGTGTCCGACGAAGCGAAGCGGCTCATGGAGGCGGTGCTCGTCCATGAGCTGACGCACGCGCTCCAGGATCAGTATTTCCACCTGGAGACGTTCACCACCAACCGGCCTCTCGACGACGCCGACGTGGCCCGGCTGGCGCTCGTCGAGGGGGATGCCACGCTGGTGATGATCGATTTCTTCGCGCAGACGAGCCTGGAGACGATGCCGGGCTCCGAGCAGATGGCCTCGATGCTCGGCGATCCGCAGCAGATGCTCGGGTCCGGCGTGCCCGGCGCGGCCGAGATGCTCGCGGCTCCGGCGTGGTTCCAGGACACGCTGCTGTTCAGCTATGCCCAGGGCTTTCAGTTCTGTCTGGACGTCCGCCGGAAGGGTGGCCAGGCGCTGCTCGACAAGGCGTTTTCGACCGATCCGCCGCGCTCGTCGGAGCAGATCCTTCACCCGGAGAAGTGGCACACGAAGCGCGACGATCCGGTGGGGATCGCCTGGCCGGCCCTGCCGCTGTCCGGCTGGAAAAAGGTTTCGGAAGGTCAGCTCGGCGAGCTCAGCGTCCGCACCCTGGTGCGCGACGTGGCGAAGCAGGACCAAGCCCAGGCGGTCAAGGCCGCGGCCGGCTGGGGCGGCGACCAGTTCGCCGTTTATGACAAGGACGGCCGCCGCCTGCTGGTATGGATCAGCGAGTGGGACTCCGATGCCGACGCCAGGGAGCTTCAGGGGGCCCTTCGGGGGTTGGGCAGGGATTGGGCCGTGAAGCGCTCGGGCAAGCGGGTGGTGGTGACCCGGGGCGAGGTTTCCAGGGAGCTGCGGGCGGCGCTGAAGAAAAGGACATAAAGGACTGCAAGGACTGCAGGGACCAAAGACCTTGGGTCCTTGAGGTCCTGCAGTCCTTTTGGTCCCTTACACCCGGTTCATGAGCGAGTCGATCGTGCTGACATGGGCGCGCTGGCGCGGGATGAGGCCGCGGATCAGGGCCTGGCAGTCGGCGGGCAGGTCGTGGTCGTTGAGGGCGTCCTCGTAGTCCTTGAGGCCGTGCTCTTCGCCCTCCTTGAGGGCCTTCAGGGCGCTGGTGTTGCCGAGGAGCTTCGCGGTGCCCTCGATGGCCTTGGCGAAGGTGCCCCAGGGACCGGAGTCCTTGGAGGGCTTGCCGCCGTGCTGCTCGACGTGGTGCCAGAGGGCGTCGGCCGCGTCGCGGTGGTCGCGCTGGATGGCGCGCAGCTCCTCGACGAGCGGGTCGTGGACGTCGCCCAGCTTCTCGATCGCCTGCCGGTAGGTCTCGATCGCGGACATCTCGCCCCGCAGAAGGCTGTTCAGGGTGTTCGTATCGGTGGTGACGGCCATATTGGTCCTCCTTGCCGGTGATCCTGAGAAGGGGCGATACAGCCTTGCCCCGAGCTTTCGGCAAGAAGGGTTTGCAAGCGATGTGCCGCTTCAGGCCTCTGCGTCGGGCACGGGGACCGGCTGCCGGACGGTGATCCGCACGGTGTTGACGCGGTTCAGTTGGATCTCCAGGACCTCGATCGACACCGGGCCGACGTCCACCCGGTCGCCGACCGCCGGGTTGCGGCCCAGCTCGGAGAAGACGAGGCCGCCGATCGTGTCCTCGTCGCGGTCGCTCAGCTCGATGCCCAGCTCGTCTTCCAGGTCCTCGATGAGCATGCCGCCGGAGACCTCCCAGACCCCCTCTTCCGTCTTCTGAAGCTCGGGCTTGTCGATGTCGAACTCGTCGCTGATCTGGCCGACGATCTCCTCGATCACGTCTTCCAGGGTCACGACTCCGGAGACCCCGCCGTACTCGTCGATCACCGCGGCGAGGTGGAAGCGCTCGGTGCGCATGCGCTTGAGCAGGCGGTCCAGCTCGAGGGTCTCGGGCACGAAGGCGATCTCGCGCGCCACCTCCTGGAAGGAGGTGATGGGGCGCTCGCGGCGGAAGAGATCCTTGATGTGGATGACGCCGATCACGTGGTCGAGGTCGCCCTCGCAGAGCGGGAAGCGGGTGTGGCCGCTGCGCCTGGCGATGCGCAGGTTCTCGGCCACGGGGCGGGTGGTGGTGAGGTAGATCACGTCCTGGCGCGGCAGCATGATCTGGCGCGCCACCCGGTGCGACAGCTCGAAGACGTTGTCGAGCAGCTCGCGCTTCTGGAGCGACAGCCGGGTCGCGTGGCTGGAGGCGAGCATCAGGCGCAGCTCCTCCTCGTCGTGGGTGATCTCCGACTCGCTCATCGGCTCGATGCCCACCAGCCGGAGGAGCCGGTTGGCGGTATGGTTGAGCAGCCAGATGGCCGGGTAGGTGATCTTGTAGAAGACGAAGAGCGGCAGCGCCACGATCAGGGCGGTGCCTTCGGACTTCCGGATGGCGAGCGACTTGGGCGCCAGCTCGCCCAGGACGATGTGCAGGATCGTGATCACCAGGAACGAGACGGTCAGGCCCACCGAGTGGAGGAGAGCCGGGTCGCCGGTGAATGGACGGATCAGGGGCGCGATGAGCCAGGCGAAGGCCGGCTCGCCGACCACGCCCAGGGCCAGGCTGGACAGGGTGATGCCGAGCTGGGTGGCCGAGAGGTAGGCGTCGAGGTGGCGGAGCATGTGCTGCGCCACGGCGGCCCGCCTCTGGCCCTCCGCCACGAACGGCTCGATCTGGGTCGGCCTCACCTTGACCAGCGCGAACTCGGCCGCCACAAAGAAGCCGTTCAGGGCGACCAGCAGGACCGCCAGGAAGAGACCCCAGCCCGGGGTGATGAAGTCGGGCTCGCCTCCTGGAAGAGCGGCGAGAAGGAAAAAGACGGTACTCGGAGGGTCCTGACTCAAGGCGACACGAAGTTTAGCACAGCCCGTCCGAGGCCTCCGGCACGTCCGGGGACACTGCGGGCGAGCCGGCGCAGAGCGCCGAGTGGTAGACCTGCCGGTAGGCGTCGAGCATGCGTTCGAAGGTGAAGCGCTCCTCGACCCGGCGCCGGTTGCCCAGGGCGAGCCGCTGCCGGCCTTCGGGGTCGCGCAGGAGCGCGCCCAGATGCCGGCCGAGCGTCAGGGCCACGTCGTCTTCGGCCAGCGGCACCAGATGGACGGTCTGCTCGGAGGGCAGCACGTTCCGGATGTCGCCGACGTCGGTGGAGACCACGGGCAGGCCCGTGGCCATGGCCTCCAGCAGGCAGACCGGCATCTGCTCGGTGTCGGAGGTGATCGCGAAGACGTCCATGGCGCGGTAGAACCGCTGCGGGTCCGGCCGGTAGCCGGCGAGGTGGACGCGGCCGGCGAGGTCCGGCTTCGCAGCCCTGTCTTCGAGGATGGGCCGGGTCTCGCCTTCGCCCACGATCAGGACGTGGACCTCGGGCAGCGAGGCGCAGGCGTCGAGGAGGCGCTCGAAGCGCTTTTCGGCCCGCAGGTGGCCGACCGCTCCCACGACCGGCGCGCCTTCGGGGATTCCAAGCTCGCGCCGCAGCTCGGGGTTGCCATCCGCCGGTCCGTACTGGTCCAGGCGGACGCCGTTGCGGATCAGGGTGATGCGGTCCGCCGGGACCTTCCAGAGGCGGGTGGCGATGCCCTGGAGCCGGTCGGAGGGGACGATCAGCGTGTGGACGCCGCTCAGCACGGCGCGGCGGGCCAGGATGCGGCGGCGCTTGAAGGTCTGCGCCTCGTCCGCGTTGAAGCCGTCCTCGTGGTGGACGACCCGGCGGAAGCCGAGGCTCCGCGCGGCGAGGAGCATGTCGAAGGCGCCCCAGTTGTAGGTCAGGACGAGGTCGGGCTGCCCGGCGCGCAGCAGGTCGCGCAGCCGGTGGGCGGTCGAGAAGGTCCCGGTCTTGGGGAAGCTGGGGAGGATGCGCACCGGCGCCCCTTCCGGCAGGCGCTCGGCCGCTTCGGTCCGCCCGTCGAGGGCGAGGATCGAGTGGCGGAATTCGTTTCCGAAGCCCGCGATGAGGTTGACCGTCCGCATCTCCAGGCCGGCCGGCACGAAGGTCGGGATCACGTGCAGCAGGTGCGGCGTTCGAAGCTCCATCATCTACCTCCTGGTGGGTGGTGGGCCTTGAAAGCTGAAGAAAACAGCCTCGGTCGTATCCATCTCGAACCGGAACCGGTCGCCGTCCGGGAGCGGCCGGCCGGTGCGCTCGTCCAGGACGCCGGTCACCGGTCCGGCGAGACGGACCTCGATCGGCACCCTGGCTTCCATCAGATCCTCGGCGGCGACACCGCCGCTTTCGGACGTCTTGACCAGCGGAACGTTCTGCACGATGAAGGCCAACGTCCTGCCATCCTTGGACCAGGCGGTGGTCTCCAGCTTGGGGAGACGGACATCGGAGGTGATCTGCATCCAGGGTCGGATGCCGGCGTCGAGGACCGGCTGGAGGAAGAGGCGGCGCTGGGCCTCGGTGTCGGTCCCCTCCTGCCGGTGCATGAGGTAGCGCTGCGGCGAGAGGTTGAGGTAGACCGCCCGGCCGCGTTTGGTCCCGACCGGAAGCTTCCTCTCCGCCACGGCCATGCCGCCTTCGAGCCTCGGGCTGACGGTTTCGAGCAGCTCGCGGTATTTCCTGTAGGCGAAGCCCTTGTCCTGGTCGGTCTCGACCCAGAGGCCCCCGCCGAAGAAATCCTTTTTCGTCTCGCTCCCGTCGTGGCGGACGCCGAACAGGTCGTCCAGCGCACCCTTGGACCGGCCGCGGCCGTGCTGATCGAACAGGCCGCAGGCGAAGTCGGCGATCACGGTGCCGCCGTTCCTCGCGAAGTCGGCGATGCGCCGGGCCTCGGCGTCGGAGAGCGCGTAGACCGCGGGCAGGATCAGGACCTTGTAGCGCGGCGGCACGCCGTGGAGCACCACCTGGTCGTAGGGGAGGAAGTCGTACTGCAGGCCGGCGTCGTTGAGGATCGCCTCCCAGGCGCGGCGGACGTTGTGGGAGGTGCCGAGCCGGGCGTCGTCGTTGCGGTTCGGCCAGGTGCGGCCGTGGGGCTCGGAGTCGAGCATCCAGGAGACCTGGATCGACGGATGAGAGTAGTAGATCGCCACGCCGTCGCCGATCCAGCGGGCGCCCACCGTCTTCTTCCCCTGGACGTGCGACAGCTCGTAGAGGGTGGAGCGGAAGCGCTCCAGCCAGGGCCGGGGCGTGCCGTCGGGGAAGAACCAGCCTTCGACCCAGGCCACCATGCCGCGGTTGCCGTGGGCGAAATGGTGCCAGGCGAGCCACTTGTCGTTGCCCACGCCGCGGTCTTCACTGTGGAAGTGGGTCGAGACCCTGGGGATGCCCGGGTTGAAGGAGCGCACGATCTCCGGCGCGGAGCCGAGGTCGTAGGCCTCGACGAACTGGACCTTGCCGGCGAGCTTGGCCCAGTCGTAGCCGCCCCAGAGGTTGGGCGGCTGGCCTCCGACAAAACCGCAGGGGGTGCCCGGGTCCTCCTGGTTGCAGCGCTCCACGAGCCGGCCGATGAAGTCGGCCCAGACCGAGTCGTTGTACGTCATGCGGTCGAGGAAGGGCGAGAGGTCGATCTCCCGCAGCGGCTGGTCGAGCTCGCCGCGGACCTCGTCGGGTCCGGCGAGCACGGCCTTGGGCGGGTTCCCGCCGTAGTAGGTGCTCAGCCAGCGGCGCCAGGCGTCGTCGTCCTCGTTGAGCCGCCAGGGGATCGGCCGCACGAAGGAGCCGGTGGAGATCTCGTCGTCGAGCGACCAGGCGAGGCGCAGCGGGCTGCGCCGGACGGTGCCGATCTCGCCGGCCAGGACGCCGCCGAGCTCGCGCAGGAGGCCCGGGGTGAGGGGCCGGGGCCGGACCGCGCGGGGGTCTTTCAGGCTGTCACCGAGGTTCTTTACCTGGCTCGGGATCAGGTAGAGCGACCCCTTGCCGGCGGTGTGGTCGTTGTAGAACCGGAGCCCCCAGCGCTCCAGCCAGTCCAGGGGGCCGACCCCATGGTCCAGGACTCCGCCGTTGATCCCATACTCCTGGCAGAACCGGCCGCCGCGGTTCCCCGTGCCCACGTGCCAGCGGTAGCGCCACGGCATGTAGACCCAGGTGTCCCAGCGCCGGTCGAAGCGGGCGGGGTCCTGGCGGACGCGGCGGAATTCCGGCGCCTGGCGGATGTAGGCGGGATAGGCCCCTTCCGGCTCCCGGGGGCGGGGCGGTTCGCGGAAGCCGCCGCAGGCCGAGGCCAGGAAGAAGACCAGGAAGAGTGAAGCGAGGACCCTCCGTAGGCATCGCGCACCTCCCTTGCTGAAAACCACGTCCCGGCAGAGATGCAAACGCGCTGCCGGGACGTGGGGAGGCGGGCGTCAGGGCGTGGAGACCGTGGCGGTGTTGCTGTACCCGGAGTATTCCATGGAGGTCGCCGTGGCGGTCGCCGCGCGCAAGCGGAAGGTGTACTGGGTGCCCGGAGCCAGGCCGGTCAGCTTCACGCTCGTGATGTTCGCGCCGGTCATCTTGAACTGCTTGAAGACGCCGCTGCTGATCTTCTCGATCAGGAAGTTGGCCTCGTTGTCCGAGTTGTCGGTCCAGGTGAGCTTGATCTCGGTGGACGAGACCGCGGTGGCCACGAGGTTCGTGGGCGCCTGGAGGCCGGAGGGCGGTGGCGGCGGCGGAGTATCGTCCTGCCCGTGGTTGGTCAGCCGGGCGACCGCGGCATGCAGGCGCGTCAGGTACTGGCCCTGGAGCTTGCCGAGCGGAGCCTCCTCGCCCACGGCCGCGGCCAGGGCGAACTGCACCATGTCGCGGCCTTTGGTGAGAAGCACGGAGTCGCCGCTCATCTCGCCGGTGCGCAGGAAGAGCGCCGTTACGCTGGTCTTCTCCGGGGTGTAGATCGGCCGGTCGTTGGGCACGGTGGCGATCAGGGTGCCGCCGACCCGGCTGCCCGCGAAGGTGTACTCGAGGTTCTTCGGCCAGTCGCCGTCGGTGGTTCCGTCGCCCATGACCAGCGGCTCGATGTCCTTGAGCGTGCGGGCGATGGCGGCCATCACCCGGCTCGGCGCCAGCGCCGGGTTGCCGATCGGGGTGTCACCCTGGTCGCGCAGCAGGCGGAAGAGGTTGTTCGAGTCGTAGAAGCCGTGCATCCACATGGGGCCGTCGATGTAGGTGCCCGCGGCCACCGCCCGCTCGCCGAGGAAGCCGTAGGAGACGCCGCTGCGCGTGGCCTCCACGTAGTGCTGGGTCACCGCGCGAGCCAGGGCCGAGCGGTAGTCCTCCAGGAAGCTGCCGTCGTTGCTCGCCAGCCCGAGGAACCGGAAGGCGCTGATCCACTGGGAGGCGACCCGGCCGGTGAATTCGGAGGTGGTAGAGATGCGGTCGGCGTCGCAGGCCGGGCCGCCGGGGCCGGTCAGCGGCTCGACGACCGGCCGTGGACCGCGCAGGTCGCACATCATCCGCCGCATGTTCTCGCCGCCGCGCTGGACCGTGTCGATCACGGTCGAGTCGCCGGTCAGCCAGTAGTGCAGGAAGAGGCCCTCCCAGTAGGCGTGCGAGCTGTTGAAATCGGACCGGTAGCCGCCGTAGCCGGCCGGCGCCTGGCCGCAGTAGAACCACTTCTCGTCCGGGCCGCAGCGCATGATCAGCGTGTGGAGCATGCGCAGGGCCGCGGGCTCGGAGATCTCGTCCAGCCACTCCACGTCGCCCGTGCGCATGGCCCAGATCGGCACGGTCGAGGAGGTGTTGTGGTAGTCCGCCCAGGTGGTACACCAGAACACGTTGTCCGAGGCGTCGGTGGGGGTCGGATCGGACGACGCGGCGCAGTCGATCTCGCCCGGGGCGCCGTCCTTGCCCCAGTAGCGCGGGAAGAGGCCGTAGGTCGTCAGGCCGGAGAGGCCGAGCAGGTCGACCTGCTGCAGCGTGCGGTTGAGGACGGACGGGATCAGCGTGTCGTAGGCCGCGAGCTCGGCCGGCAGCGGACCCACCGGGATCTCGTCCACCGCGTCCGAAGAGGCGAACCAGGCCGCCTCGGGCCAGGCGCGCAGCGGGCGGTTGAGCGGCGCCCAGACCGTGCGGTCGAGCTGCGACCGGGTCGGGTTCGGGGCCATGGCGGACACGGCCATCTCCGCGAACAGGCCCTGGTGGTGCGCGAGCCAGACGTTGCCGTCCACCACGTCGAGCGCCAGGCTGCCGTCGGCGAGCACGCGCAGGGCCTGGGGCTCGTAGCGGTGCATGCGGGCGATCGCGACGGCCACCGCTCCGGACGGGCCGCTCGCGGCCAGCACGCTGCCCGTGGCTTTCGAGCCGCTCGCGGCCGAGCCCGCAACATCCACCTGGAAGCGGAGCGGTGCAATGCGGTCGGCGCGCTGGAGCTGGCGCACCGAGGCGGTCTGGCCCGAGGCCAGGGTCTTGACCACGGGGGAGGCGGCGAAGTCGCCGAGGGCGGTGACGGTGGGAGAGCCCCCCAGCTCGACCGCCAGGGTGTCGCGCACCTGCGACAGGCGCACGCCGTTCGGCTCTCCGGTGGTCGTCTTGAGGCAGCCGTTGCAGGCGAGGTTGCCCTCCCACTGGACCGCGTGGCGGACCAGGGCCGTGGAGGAGCCCGCGGTGAACACGTAGCGCCGGACCGAGCCCATGCCGCCCGACCCCGTAACCCCGGTACCGACCGGCGCCGAATCGTAGGCGCCATAGATGATCACCGAGGCCGACAGCGGGCCCGCGTGCTCGATCCGGATCCGCCGCGTGGTCGAATGGCCGGCCGAGGCGCCTCCGCTCTTGAGCGTCAGGTCGCCGCCGCCCACCAGGCGCGTGCCGTTGTTGAGGACGATCTCGTCGAACAGGGCGCCGGGGTCGGAGCCGAAGCGGAAGATCGCGGCGCCGGTGTCCACCGTGACCAGGTCGCCGTTGCGGGTCAGGGTCAGGGGCCGGGCCGGCGCCGGGTTCGCCACCGAGCCGTTCAGGACTACCCGGTAGATCGCGCTGCCCCGGGCCGCAACCGTGGCCGGGAAGCTGACCAGCATCCACTGGATGGGAGCCGAGGTATCGGCGAGCGGAGCGTTCCAGCGGGCGGTGATCTCGAAGTCCGCGGGCACGGTCTTGCCGCTGGCGTCGAGCACCGCGAACCCGCCGGTGGCGCGGAGATTGAGGCTGCGCGCCATGGGCACGCCCGAGCGCACGACCTCGTTGGTGCGGGCGATTCCGGCGGTCTCGCGGACGGTGAGGACCAGCTTCGCGGGGACGGGGACGGTGGTGAGGGTTGCGGCGGAGGCGTCCCTTTGGGAGAGGCCTGTGGTGAGAGTGAGCAGAGCGAGGAGCAGGGTGCGTGGGGCGCGGAAGCGACGCAGTACTGCAATACTCATTTGCACAGACCCCTATGGATGAAACGATCCACCACCTGCCGACCACCCGGGTTGTTGATCGTCGCGGCGGGCAAAGGTGTGGACTGCCCCGCTCACCGCGGAGGCGCACGGGTACCAGGACGGCTGGATGCCAGGCGCCGACTTCGACTACGTTTGAAAGCTGTAGTGGCGGGACCCTAACAGGCGAGAACTGACAAAGTCAACCTTTTTTCTCAGGGATTTTTTGCAAATCCCTTGCTGCTCAGGCGCTTGTCAGATGCCTGCTGCTCAGGCGCCTCTTCCGTGCGCAATATCAAGAGTTGATCCCGGGGGAATTTTTACATTCGGGTTTCTTGATCGAAAGCCGCGGCGGGCAGCTCGACGGCCAGGTGGAGCGCGCGGTCCGAGGCCATCTTGAGATAGGCCACGGTGCGGTCCCAGGCGCCGGCGCGGGCGTAGTGATAGGCGAGCAGCTCGCACACGGCCTCGCGGTCGACCCGGTCGGCTCCCGCGCGCCGCTCCAGGACCTCGGCCACCTGGCGGTGGAGGATGCGGCGGCGGGACCGGCTGAGCGAGTCGTAGACCGTGCGGCGGACGATCTCGTGCGAGAACTCGAAGGCGCCGCGCCGCGCGCCGTTGGCCCACAGGACCTTGTCGCTCTCGCGCCGGCTGGCGTGCCACTCGCTGGTGGCGTGCCGCACGATCCAGCGGTCGAGCAGGACCTCGATGCCGTGCTCCACGACCGTGGCGTGCTCGCGCTCCACCTCGCGCAGGAGAGCGGCGTCGAAGCCGTGCCCCAGCACCGCGGCCAGGGTCACGAGGCGGCGGGTCGAGGTCGGCAGCAGGCCGATCCGGCGCAGGATGATCTCCCGGACGGGCGCGTCCTCGGCCAGCTTCACCCGGTCGAGCGGCGAGACCGCGGTCCAGCCGCCGCCGGCCGAGCGCACCAGCACCCCCTCGTCCGCCAGCAGGTTGGTCAACTCGGCGATGGCGAGCGGCAGCCCGGCGGCGTGGCGCAGGAAGAGCCGCGCCAGGTTGCCGGCCTCGGCCGGACCCACCAGGCGGCCCGCGACCTGGCGCACCGAGTCGTCGTCCAGCCGTTCGAGGAAGATCTGCTTCACCCCGGGCCGCAGGTGGGCGAGCGGATCGACCGCCTCCGCGCGCCAGCCCGTGGCGGCCGTGGCCAGGATCATCACCGGCGCCGCGGCGAGCCGGGGGAGCAGGCGCTCCAGGAGCCCCAGGGTCGTGCGGTCGGCCAGGTGGAGATCCTCCAGAAGGAAGAGGACCGGCCGCGCCGAGCGCCGGCCGGAGAGCGCGGTCAGGCGCCGGAGCACCTGCCAGACCGCGTCGGCCAGCCGGTCGCGGGCCGCCGCCTCCTGACCGGGACCGGTCGGCAGACCGGAGACCCCCAGCTCGGGCAGCAGCCGGGCGATTTCCCCCACCAGCTCGGCCGGGGCACCGGCCAGCGCCAGGCCGGCGGCGTCCATCTCCTCCCCGACGCTGTTTCTCAGGGCGTCGCGGATCGGCTGGTAGGGGACCTCGGGCTCGAACCCCTGGCAGCGCGCGAGCAGCACGGCGCCGGCCGTGGTCTCGGCCTCGTCCAGGAACGACTTGGCGAGCCGGCTCTTGCCCGCCCCGGGCTCGCCTTCGAGCAGGGCGAAGGCGCCGGCGCCGCGCTGGACCGCACCCCAGACCCGGCGCAGCGCCAGCAGCTCCGCGTCCCGGCCGACGAGCGGGATGATCGGTCCGACCGGCTCCACCCCCTCGCCGCGCTCGCCCGCCACCTGCTCCTCGCGCAGGATGGCGCGGTAGAGCGCGTGCGTCTCCGCCGACGGCTCGACCCCAAGGTCCCGGTCCAGCCGGTGGCGCAGGTCCTCATATTGGGAGAGCGCCCGGCCGCGCCGGCCCGAGAGGCTGTAGAGCGACATCAGCTCGCGGTGCGCCTCCTCGGACAGCGGGTCGAGCGCGAGCAGGCGCTGGGCGTGCTGGATCGCCAGCCGGTGGCCTCCGGGGCCCCCTCTCTCCCGGTGGTGGGCGATCAGCGTGCGCAGCGCCTGGACCGCGCCCTCGCGCAGCCTCTCCTGCTGCTCCGCGATCCAGCCGTCCAGCTCCTCGCCGGCCCGCACCGGGCAGCCGGAGAGGAAGTCGCCGCGGTAGAGCTGCACGGCGGCGTCCAGGGAAGAGGCCTGGCCGCGGCGCAGCCCCTCCTCGAACGCCTCGACGTCCACCCAGACCTCCGGCCCCGGAGAGAAGGAGACCGCCTGGTGGGTGGCCTCGATCGGCTGCCATTCCGTGCCCTGCGCAAGCGTGGACCGCAGGTTGTAGAGCGCCTGGCGCAGGCTGCTGCGCGCCGCGGCCGGCTCGTGATCGGGCCAGAACAGCTCGGCCAGCCGCTCGCGGCCGTGGAACGTACCCCGGCTGACCGCCAGGTAGGCCAGCAGTCCGCGGACCTTCTGCGACTCGAAGCCGCTGGCCGTCCGGCCGTCCACGCGCACCTCGAACCCGCCGAGGAGGCGCACCTCGGCCCGCGGTGTTTTCGGACTGGCGGCGGCGCTCTCCATGACCCGGGGTTCTCTGACTCCGGAGTTTAGCGCACCCGGGGGCCTTGACAGGCATTTTTTCGCTGCCTATGCTGTTAGCAGTCAACGGCAGCGAGTGCTAACAGCCCGTCCGCTGCCGAGACTCCAATCGAAACATCCCGTGGGTTCCCACATCGTCTCAAGGAGGTAGAGAGCCGTGAACGTGAACATCCGTCCGCTACACGATCGTGTCCTGGTCAAGCGACTGGAGCAGCAGGAGCAGGTCCGCGGGGGCATCATCATCCCCGACACCGCCAAGGAGAAGCCGCAGGAAGCCGAGGTCATCGCGGTCGGCCCGGGCAAGCTGACCGACGACGGCAAGCGCGCCGCCATGGACGTCCAGGTCGGCGACCGCGTCCTGATGGGCAAGTACTCCGGCAGCGAGATCAAGTACGAGGACAACGACTACGTGATCCTGCGCGAGGACGAGATCCTGGCGGTCATCGGCAACGGCCAGCGGTGATCCGCATCCCTCATCGAGACCCGACGATTTTTGAAACCAGGAGGTAGAGATAATGGCTAAGCAGATCATCTACTCCGGGGATGCGCGCGCCGCGATCCTCCGGGGCGTCAACAAACTGGCCGACGCGGTCAAGGTGACCCTCGGTCCCAAGGGCCGCAACGTCGTCATCGAGAAGAAGTTCGGCTCGCCGACCATCACCAAGGACGGCGTGACCGTGGCCAAGGAGATCGAGCTCGGCGATCCGCTGGAGAACATGGGCGCCCAGATGGTGCGCGAGGTCGCTTCGAAGACCTCCGACGTGGCCGGCGACGGCACCACCACCGCGACCGTGCTCGCCCAGGCGATCTATCGCGAGGGCTCCAAGAACGTCACCGCCGGCGCCAACCCGATGGAGATCAAGCGCGGCATCGAGCTGGCCGTCAAGGCCGCCGTCGAGTCGATCGACAAGCTCTCCAAGCCGGTCGAGGGCAAGGACATCGCGCACGTCGGCACCATCTCCGCCAACAACGACGAGGAGATCGGCCGCATCATCTCCGAGGCCATGGAGAAGGTCGGCAAGGACGGCGTCATCACCGTGGAAGAGGCGCGCGGCCTGGAGACCACCCTGGAGGTGGTCGAGGGCATGCAGTTCGACCGCGGCTACCTGTCGCCCTACTTCGTGACCGACGCCGAGCGCATGGAGACCGTGCTCGAGAACGCCAAGATCCTTCTCCACGAGAAGAAGATCAGCTCGATGAAGGACCTCCTCCCGGTGCTGGAGCAGGTGGCCAAGCAGGGCCGTCCTCTCCTGGTCATCGCCGAGGACGTCGAGGGCGAGGCGCTGGCAACCCTGGTGGTCAACAAGCTGCGCGGCACGCTGCACGTGTCGGCTGCCAAGGCGCCGGGCTTCGGCGACCGCCGCAAGGCCATGCTGGAGGACATCGCGACCCTGACCGGCGGCCGGGTGATCACCGAGGACCTCGGCATCAAGCTCGAGAACGTGCGCTGGGAGGACCTCGGCGACGCCAAGAAGGTGGTCCTGACCAAGGACGACACCACGATCGTCACCGACTCGGACGACGCCAAGCGCCGCGAGGCGATCGCCGGCCGCGTCAAGCAGATCCGCAACCAGGTCGAGGAGACCACCTCGGACTACGACCGCGAGAAGCTCCAGGAGCGTCTCGCCAAGCTGGTCGGCGGCGTGGCGGTGATCAAGGTCGGCGCCGCCACCGAGACTGAAATGAAGGAGAAGAAGGCCCGTGTCGAGGACGCGATGCACGCCACCAAGGCGGCCGTCGAGGAGGGCATCGTGCCCGGCGGCGGCGTGGCTCTCCTCCGCGCCGTCAAGGCGGTCGAGGGTCTCACGGCCGAGGGCGACGTGCGGGTGGGCATCAACATCGTCCGTCGCGCGCTCGAGGAGCCGGCCCGCCAGATCGCCATCAACGCCGGCGAAGAGGGCTCGGTGATCGTCAAGCAGCTTCTGGCGAACAACGGCACCAGCGGCTTCAACGCGGCCACCGGCAAGTTCGAGGACCTGGTCGAAGCCGGCGTCATCGACCCGGCCAAGGTGACGAAGACCGCCCTGGTCAACGCCGCCTCGATCGCGGGCCTCATGCTCACCACCGAGGCCATGGTCTCCGAGATCAAGGAGAAGGACGAGGCCAAGGGTGGCGCCGGCGCCGGCATGCCGGGCGGCATGGGCGGCATGTACTAAGCCCGGGTCTCTCCACGAGAGAAGAATCGGCCGGTCCGCGCGAGCGGGCCGGCCGGTCTGTTTTGAGCTTCATGGACATGCCGGGTTTCCAGGGCGTAAACTCTGAGCCGGGCATGGCATGAGCCTTGCCAATCAGGAACGAGTTATGGATCAAAGACACCTGGCAGCCCTCATCGAGCGACCCGAGGTGCAGAGACGGGTCCTGAATGGATACAGGGGGCCCTTTTCGATGGGGATTACGTTGAATCCCTGGAACCGCAGGGAACTGGCCATCTCGGTCCAGATCGCCGACTCGGACCCGTCTCGTTTCCCCTCCGAGGTCGAGTTGGAGGGAGAAACGATCCCCGTGGTCGTCGAGGGCGACTTCAAGACCCCTCGTCCGCTCTTCTAGGCACTTTCAAACGACTTGGAACTCCATCGCCGAAAGCACGGAATCGATCGGACACGCGTAGGTCCGGTCGCCATTGCCGGCAAAAAGCAGGCCGATGACCTCGCCGTCCTGATTGAGGATTGCGGAGCCCGAGTCGCCGTTGTTGGAAAATAGGGTGCCTCCCAAACCGCGGATTTCAAATGCATTGCGGAACCAGCAGGTTCCGATCCCCGGGTAGGGGATGGGGCCTACAATTGTCGCGGTTTTCTTGATTTCTCCGTACGTCAACCCGGTCGTTCTCCCGACCTTGATGACTTGGGGCTTCGGCAGATCAGGGCTGTTCACTCCGGAAATCGGTGTAAGTCGGTGGACAGGGAGAAAGCCTGAGCTTACCTGGATGTCCTGAGCTACTTCCGCGATCGCCATGTCGACCATATTGAGAACAGCATCGCCATTGCTCGGATCCGCACCGAACGGGCTCGGCTTGATCGGAACGAACTGCGAGAAGCTGGCGATCCTCTCTTCCGAGGGGTACGTCGTGGCAATAGTTCCGGGCTGAAGGATGGCGTCGCCGGGTTGTCCGTTGTTGCCAGGGGCGAGCACGTGGGCATTGGACAGGAGAAACAGGGTGTCGCTGCTGTCCCGAACGAAGCAGCCGAGCGTTCCTATAGACATGTAGTGCGGCAGCCAGGCGGCTCTCAAATTGTGATCGTGGTTCTGGATCTGCAGTCCGCACACAAGA
>DATANP010000054.1:0-15371 GCA_036266195.1 Thermoanaerobaculia bacterium
TCGTTGACTGGTGGCATAGACGGTCCCGTTCTGTTCACCACCTTCGAGCGCTATCTCCCGCTGCCGCGCGTGCTGGACCGGATCGGCCAGGTCTTCGGGGCGGCCCTGGAAGGCACGGGCGTTCATTGGCTGGCGCTCGACGATTCAGCGCGGCGGCAGGTGGCTCTCCAGGTCCTCACCCAGGTGCCGGTGCTGTGGATCTGGGACAACGTGGAGCCGGTGGCTGGTTTTCCGGCGGAGACGGAGTCGGCCTGGACGGCAAAGGAACAGGAGGAGTTGCTCGGTTTCCTGCGCGACCTGCGGGGCACCAAGGCGAAGGTGCTCCTGACCTCGCGCCGCGATGAGCGCCCGTGGCTGGGAGAACTACCCATGCGCATCACGGTGCCGCCGATGCCGATGACGGAGAGCCTCCAACTCGTCCGGGCCCTGGCCGACAGGAACGGCCGCCGGATCACTGAGGTCAAGGACTGGCGGCCTCTTCTTACGTTTGCTCGGGGCAATCCGATGACTCTCACGGTTGTTGCTGGCGAGGCGTTGCGCCAGGGCTTGAAGACGAAGGGGGAGATCGAGGCGTTTGTCGCTCGCCTTCGATCCGGAGAGGCTGCGTTCTCCGATGAGGTCAGTGAAGGGCGCTCCCGTTCACTCGGCGCCTCGCTCGCGTATGGGTTCGAGGCGGCTTTTAGCGAAGAGGAACGGAAGAGGCTTGCTTTGCTACACCTGTTTCAGGGATTTGTGGATGTGGATGTGCTCTGCTGGATGGGTGATCCCAAGATGACGTGGTGTCTGCCCGAGGTGCGGGGGCTGACCCGCGACGAGAGCATTGCCCTTCTCGATCGGGCCGCCGAGGTGGGGCTCCTGACTGCTTATGGCGGTGGGTACTATGGAATCCACCCGGCCCTTCCATGGTTTTTCAAGGAGCTTTTCGAACGGTGCTATCCGGCCGAAGGCCTCGCGGCCGTGCGGGCGTTTGTCGAAGCTATGGGGGAGTTGGGGGACTACTACATGGAGCAGTACGAGCACGGAAAGCGCGATGTCCTTGGCGCCCTGCGGGCCGAAGAGGCAAACTTGCTCCAGGCTCGCCGGTTGGCTCGGACCCACGGGTGGTGGGATCCGGTGGCCAGCGCCATGCAGGGGCTCCGACAACTCTATGCCCAAACCGGCCGGCGGGCGGAGTGGAAGCGGCTGGTCGAGGAGATCGTGCCGGACTTTGTCGATCCCATGAATAATAGGCCCTTGCCCGGTCGGGAAGACTGTTGGAGCCTGATCACGCAGTACCGGGTGAGCCTCGCCAGAGAGGAGCGGCAGTGGGCCGAGGCCGAGCGACTTCAAACTGCTTGTGTTGCCTGGGACCACCAGCGTGCCGCTCCTGCTTTGGCCCGACCAATCGAGGAATTGAAGAGCGGAGAGCGGAATACGATTCGGACGCTTGCGGCCGCTCTTCATACCCTGGGACAAATCCGTCGAGAGTTAGGGCAGGTAAACTGCGTTCTTGCCTATGAGCGTTTCAAGGAGGCCCGAGCCGCAAAGCGACCAGAGGAGGAGCTTCTCCGGTATCTCAACGAGGCGGTGGGGTACTACCACGAAGCCCTTGAGCTTTTTCCAGCGGATGCGGTGAACGACCTAGCTGTGACGCACAACGCACTTGGTGTCATCTACCGTAGTGCAGGAGACCTCGATCGGGCGGTGCAGCACTATCGGGAGGCGGTTCGGCGACTGGAACAAGGGGGTGATATCTTTCACGCCGCCCAGACCCGCTTCAATGTTGCAGTTGCCCTCCTCAACGCCGGACGTCGAGAGAATGCCTTGGAGTACGCCGAGGCGGCGCTGCGGGGATTCGAACCCTATGGGGAGGGGGCGATGAAAGAGATTGCGGAAACTCGCCGCTTGATCGCGGCGATTCGCGGGTAGGCTCTCATCCTTGGTTCCTCTCCTGCCACACCCCTGGACCCCTGGGAGAGTGGAGTGAAAGGCCGCGCCAAGTTCCTCTCCATGAGGGGCTCCGCCTCCGCCGGCGAGGCGCCGGCGGTCCCAGGAAGAGAGGCGGAGAGGAAGGCCACTCTCGGCCAACGGACGAGGCCGAAAAGAGTCCCGGAGGGACGAAGGCATTCCGCGCCCGCCTCGCGGGGTTGTCACCCCGCGGCAATGCCTGCGCCCCTTCGGGGCTTGGTTGGTTCGGGGAACTGGGTCACCAGGGGTTGAAACCCCTGGCTTTATGCCTGCGCCCCCGCTGGGGGCTCGGAGAGGGTGTGCCCTTCCGTCCTCCCCGGAGGACGTCCTGACCTCCGGGCGGGGCGGCGCGATAACCTTTTCATGGGCCTTCCCCTCGGGAACACCCCCGGCATCACCCTTGCGAAGGGGGCTTGGTTCAGGAGGAGTTGAAATGCGATATGCACCCTTTCTGGCTGTGCTCCTGGTATCAGCTCTGCCCCTGCCTGCCCAGGAATTATCGGAGCCGCCGGCGGACCAGGCGGCGTTCGACGATGTCATCGACGTTCGCGTGATCAACGTCGAGGCCGTGGTGACCGGCCGCAATGGCGAGCGGGTCCGGGGACTCACGAAGGACGACTTCCGGCTGCTCGTGGACGGCCGCGAGGTTCCGATTGAGTTCTTTAACGAGGTGGCGAACGGCACGATGGTGAACAGCCAGGCGTCCGGGACGTCCGAGGCGCCCGAGGCGCCCGAGGAGGCGCCTGAGCCCGAGGTGGTGGGGCGGAGCGTGCTGGTGTTCATCGACGACAGCTATGCCATCGCGTCCCAGAGAAACATGGTCCTCGACAAGCTCCAGGAGAGCCTGTCGAAGCTGTCCCCCCACGACGAGGTCGCCATCACCGCTTTCGACGGCACCACGCTCAAGCTGCTCCTGGACTGGACCAGCGATCCCCGCGACATTGTGGAGACCCTGGACCTGGCCCGGGCCCGCAAGCCCAACGGCCTCTTGGCCCTGGTCCACAAGGCCCAGCAATTCCCGGATGTCGCCGCACGCCAGTTCGACGCCGTGAACGCCGCGGCAGCGGCCATGCGCGGCGTGCCAGGGGCGGAGGGCCGCAAGGTCATGCTGCTGCTCTCCGGCGGCTGGCCCATGGATGCCCTCCCCTCCCCTTATGCCTTCGGACGCCGCCGCAAGTCCATGCCCAACACGGGCGAGGAGATGTTCCGTCCTCTGGTGGACGCCGCCAATCTCCTGGGGTATACCCTCTACCCGGTGGACCTGCCCGGCGTGTCGACCACTCCCGGGCCAGGAGCCCAGGCGGAAGGGCCGATTCCGGTCGAGTTCATCTCGTCGGGTGAGGAGCAGGCGGCCGAGTACACGCTCAACTACCTGGCCCAGGCCACGGGCGGCAAGGCCGCGATCAACTCCGCGCGCCTGGAGGCCCTGGAGCGGATGACGGCCGACACCGGCTCGTATTACTGGCTCGGCTTCACCCCGGACTGGAAGGCCGACAACCAGCGCCATCGGATCGAGCTTCAGCCGCGGAAGCGCGGCCTGAGCGTCCGGACCCGGGAAAGTTTCACCGACGTGTCGTGCGAAGCCCAGATCTACGTGAACGAAGACGGCAGCATGAGCTCCACACCCTGCTTTGCCCGCTGAGGGGAGGTTTCCGATGCTTTCGATGAGGATGAGAATGACAGCCGTCCTCGCTGCTCTTGTCTGGACGGGTTCAGCACTCCCCCTCGCCGCCCAGGCGGGTGAGCCGGCGTTCGGGGAGGCGATCGACGTGCGCGTGGTGAACGTCGAGGCCGTAGTGACCGGCAAAGACGGGGAACGGGTGCGCGGCCTGACGAAGGACGACTTCCGGCTGCTCGTGGACGGCCGCGACGTTCCGATCGGGTTTTTCAACGAGATCACGGATGGCACCCTTGTGGGTATCGGCGGGGTCGAAGGCGGCGAGGTCGAGGTGGACTCTCCGGAGGCGGAGACGGTCGGCCGGCGGGTGCTGGTGTTCGTAGACGACAGCTTCGGGATCGCGCCGCACCGCAACGCGGTCCTGGACAAGATCGGGCAGAGCCTCGGCAAGCTCTCTCCCCAGGATCAGGTCGCGGTGGTGGCGTTCGACGGCAAGAAGCTCAAGCTGCTGAGCGACTGGACCGCGGACCGGGCCCGGATCTCCGCCGCGCTGACCGAGGCGCGCGGGCGCAGGACGCACGGCATGATCGTCCAGGCGCAACTGCGCGAGATCAACAGGTCCCTGGGCGCTCTCAGCGATGTAAAGGGTTTCACGCCTCTGCCGGTGCCCACCACGGTCGGCGCGTCGGCCGGCCGGTTCGGACAGGAAGGGTTCGACGGCACCGAGTTCCAGGAGACCGGCGGCGGCGTGATGATCGACATCCCCTATCTCCTGAGGCAGGTCGTGACCGCGTCGGCCGCGGCGATGCGGGCGGTGTCCATTCCGGAGAAACAGGGGGGCCGCAAGGTCATGCTGCTGCTCTCGGGCGGCTGGCCGATGCTGGAGTACTCGAGCCCGCAGGGGCTGCTCGACGCGCGGTCGCTGTCCCAGGACTGGCTCGACTCGTTCGGCGGCGTGGGCCAGGCCCTGTTCCAGCCCCTGGTGGACACCGCGAACCGGCTCGGCTACACGATCTATCCGGTGGACATGCCGGGGCTCGGCGTCGGCACCGCGGCGGACGTGCGGGAGACCGACTTCTCGAACAACCGCATGGTCTCCTCGCCCTGGGATCAGGCGACCGACGCGGCGCTCAACTATCTGGCCGAGGAGACCGGCGGCCGGGCCTCGGTCAACTCCGCGCGCCTGGAGGCCCTGGACCGGATGGCGGAGGACACCCGCTCGTACTACTGGTTCGGCTTCACTCCCGCCTGGAAGGCCGACGACCGGCACCACCGCATCGAGGTGGTGGCGCGGCGGCCCGGGCTCAAGGTGCGCGCCCGGAGCGGTTTCACCGACATGTCGAACCGGACCGAGATGGCGATGAGCACCGAGGGTCTCCTCCTGTTCGGATCGAAGGACGAGACGCCGGAAGGGAAGCTCATCCAGGTCGAGATGGGGACGCCGGAGCGGGTCGGCCTGTCCGTCGTCAAAGTCCCGGTCACCCTGAGCATCCCGGCCGAGTCGCTGACGCTCCTGCCGGTGGCCGGCGGGTTCGCGGCCGAGGCGAGCCTGTCGGTGGGCGCGCTCGACCGCTGGGGCTCGCGCTCGGACCTGCCGGTGCAGAGGGTGCGGCTCAATTTCGACCGCCAGCCGAAGCCGGGCGACATCGTGCGCTACCGCACGATGGTCCGCATGAGCCGGGGGCGCCAGCAGGTGGTCTTCACCTTGCGGGATGCGCTGAGCGGTGAAATGCTCTGGGCGAAGCTGGATTACAAGCCGTGACCGGATTTGTTGCATCTCAATGCGAACCGATCGAGAAGCGTCCGCCTGAAGCGGGCGCTCCGTTCTTGAGGAATCCTGCATGAAATCCCTTGGAGCTTTCCTGGCGCTTTCGATCCTGGCGGCATTGCCGGTCCTGGCGCAGCAGCAGCAACCCTCCGAGTCCGCTTTCGGCGAGACCATCGACGTCCGCGTGGTCAACGTCGAGGTGGTCGTCACCGACAAGCAGGGCAACCGGGTGACCGGCCTCGGCCCCGGCGACTTCCGCCTGCGGGTGGACGGCAAGGAGGTCCCGGTCCAGTACTTCACCGAGGTGCGCGGCGGCCAGGCCGTGGCGCTCGAGGAGGCCGGCTCGGGACAGAGCTCCGCGGTCGCGGGGCTGCCGGCGCTCGCTCCGGGCAGCCCGGTGGGGACCAGCTACCTGGTGTTCATCGACGATTACTTCTCGATCGCCGCCCGCCGCGACGAGGTGCTGCGGTCGCTCATGGACAGCCTCGGCCATCTCGGGCCCGAGGACCGCATGGCGGTGGTGGCCTATGACGGCCGCAAGATCGACATGCTGAGCAACTGGTCCGACTCCGACCGCGCGCTGCACCGCGGCTTCCAGGAGGCCCTGGGCCGGCAGGCCTACGGCTTCCAGCGCCTCGCCGAGCTGCGCGCCTACGAGGCGTCGCGCCGGATCACCGGCACCCTCGGCACGGTGGACAGCCGCTCGGCGTTCGCCAACCGGGTGGACCTGGAGGAGCAGTCCTACATGGAGCTGATCGCCGACCAGGTCCGGCGCTCGGTCACGGCGGCGGTGAGCACGATGCGCGGCTTCGCCGCCCCTCCGGGCCGCAAGGTGCTGATCCTGCTCTCCGGCGGCTGGCCGTTCTCGCCCGCCGAGTACGTGGTGAACAACCCCAACCGGCCGATCCTGACCCGCGACGTGCCGACCGGCGAGCAGCTCTTCGAGCCGCTGGTGGACACCGCCAACCTGCTCGGCTACACGATCTACCCGGTGGACGTGCCGGGCGTCGAGGGCACCGGACCGGACGCCTCCGAGAGCGGGCCGGGCAGCAACGGCCTGCTCAACCTGCGCGAGCAGGAGATCCACGCGTCGCTGGATTTCACGGCCCGGGAGACCGGCGGCAAGGCGCTGATCAACGGCATGCGCGCCGAGGCGCTGCAGACCGCGGAGTCCGACACCCGCTCCTACTACTGGCTCGGCTTCACCCCGGAGCGGCAGCGCAACGACAAGCGCCACGACATCCAGGTGGACGTGCTGCGCGAGGGTCTCAAGGTCCGGTCGCGGGACAACTATTTCGACCTCGCCAAGAACACCGAGGTCTCGATGATGGTCGAGAGCGCCCTGCTCTTCGGCAATCCGCCCGGCGCGGCCTCGATGCCGATCCAGGTGGGCAAGCCCGTGGCCAAGGGGCGGCGCGAGATCGAGGTGCCGATCACGCTCGCCATCCCGCTCTCCTCGATGACCGTGGTGCCGATCGACGGCAAGCACGTGGCCGAGCTGGAGCTGCGCATCTCGGTGCTCGACGAGAAGGGCAACCGCTCGGCGGTGCCGGTGATCCCGATCCGCCTCACCGCGGACAAGCCGCCTTCGGAGTCGCCGGGACAGTACGTGCGCTATGACACGACGCTCAAGATGCGCAAGATCCGCCAGCACCTGATCGCCGCGATCTACGACCCGCTCTCCGGCAAGATCACCACGGCGGAGGCCGACGTGGTCCCGGACCGCAAGCCGTAGTATCCTCCGGCGGAAGGACCTTCCGAAGGGAACGAGCAGCCATGAAGTCATCGAGACGAATCCTCACCTCCGGCCTCCTCCTTGCGGGCCTGCTCGCGGGTCGGTCGGCCCATGCCCAGGCCCCGGCCAAGCCGCCGTCGTCCGGAGCGCAGGACTCCTATATCGAGACAGTCAACGTCAGCGTGGTCAACGTGGACGTCTACGTCACCGACAAGAGCGGCCAGCGCGTCAAGGGGCTGACCAAGGACGACTTCGAGATCACCGAGAACGGCAAGACCGTGGCGATCACGAACTTCTACGCCGTCGAGGGCGGCAAGGCGATGCTCGCCGAGGACGCGCCGCCACCGGCGGCACCATCGCCGATACCGGCCCCGCCCGGGCCTCCGGGCAGGAAGGCCGAGGCCCCGCCGCTCCCCGAGGACCAGCGCCTGCGGCTGATCGTCTACATCGACAACTTCAACCTGCGGCCGTTCAACCGCAACCGCGTCATGCGCGAGCTGCGGGTCTTCCTGAGCCAGAAGGTCACCAAGGGCGACCAGGTGATGCTGGTGACCTACGACCGCTCGACCCACGTGCGGCAGACGTTCACCAGCGACACCGACCTGATCAACTCGGCCCTGCTCGACATCGAGAAGATCTCGGCCCAGGGGGTCCACGCCGACTCCGAGCGCAAGGACGCCCTGCGCCAGATCGAGGACTCGCGCAACGCCAGCGAGGCCGAGGGGATCGCCCGGACCTACGCCGAATCGACCTTCAACGACCTGTCGTTCAGCATCGACGCGCTCAAGGAGCTGGTCAGCTCGCTCGCGGGCATGCCGGGCCGCAAGGCCATCCTCTACGTGAGCGACGGCATCCCGATGATCGCCGGCCAGGACGTCTACTACGCCGTGCAGTCCAAGTACGGCGAGCAGTCGACCGGCCTGACCACCTCGGTGCAGTACGACGCCTCCCGCCGGTACGACGAGCTGGCGGCCCAGGCCAACGCCAACCGGGTGACGTTCTACACCATCGACGCCGCGGGCCTGCGGGTCTACTCGTCGATCTCGGCCGAGAACCAGACCGCGGGCCAGGGGGTCTACATCGACTCGGTCCAGATCTCCAACCTTCAGGCGCCGCTCCAGATGCTGGCCGAGAAGACCGGCGGCGTGGCGATCATCAACCGCAACGAGATCCTGCCGGCGCTCAACAAGGTGGCCGAGGACTTCGGCAGCTACTATTCGCTGGGCTACACGCCAACCCACTACGGCGACGGACGCTACTACAAGATCGACGTCAAGGTGAAGAAGAAGGGCCTCGTCGTGCGGCACCGTGAGGGCTACCGCGACAAGAGCTTCGAGTCGCGGATGACGGACGGCACGCTCGCCGTGCTCAACTTCCCGTTCCAGGACAACAAGTTCGGGCTGGAGCTGGACTTCGGGCAGCCCACGGAGCGCGAGGACGGCTACTTCCTCGTGCCGGTGGTGGTCCGGATCCCGCTCTCCAAGCTGACCCTGGTGCCGCGGGAGCAGACCGAGGAGGCCCGGGTGCGGCTCTACATCGCCGCCATGGACAACCAGGGGGGTGTTTCCGACGTCCAGCAGGTGCCGCTGCCGATCAGCATCCCGGCGGCCGACGTCAAGGCCGCGATGGGCAAGCACTATGCATACTCCGTCAACCTGCTGATGCGCCGGGGCGACCAGAAGGTCGCGGTGGGGGTCCGGGACGACGTGGCGGGTGAAGCCTCGTTCGTCTCGCGCGTGCTGCGGGTCGGGGGCGGCGCCGCAGGCCGGTAGCACCCCGGGGCGAGAGAGGAGGCGGGGATGCAGGGCTGGATCAATCTTTTCCGTTCGCTGGGCGAGTCGCTCATCGAGGTGCTGAGGGCGGAGACCGGAGCCCTCCAGGAGGACCTCAAGCGCTCGGGCCGCCATTACGGTGTGGCGCTGGCGCTGTTCGGCGCCGCGGCCCTGCTGTCCTTCTGGGTGCTCGGCCTGCTGGTCTTCCTCCTCATCACGATCCTTCACGTGTGGCTGCAACTCTGGGCCGCCGCGGCGATCGTGTTCGGGGTGTTCCTCGTCGTCATGGTCGTCCTGGGCTTGGCCGGCCGAAGCCAGTGGCGCAAGGCCGAGAACCCCGTGGACAGCGTGAAGCGGCATGTGGACGATCACCTCGACTGGTGGCAGAACGGCCTGCTCGCCACGGGCAAGACCGTGGACATCTCGGCGGAGCCTGTCACCACCGGCGATCTTTCGGAGGACCTGCCATGAGCAAGGAACTGGAGGAGGCCCGCCGCCAGGCCGAGCTGCGCGTCGCCGAGGCGCGCCGGCAGGCCGAGCTGCGGCTGACCGAGGTGCGGAGCGCGGTGCAGACCGAGGTCGGGATTCTTCCCAAGAAGAAACACATCCTGATGCTGCTGGCGGCCGGAGCCGGCGGGCTTGCCCTGGCGCTTCGCCGTGGGCGCCGGGGAAAGAAACCCCGGCGCTCTCTCAAAGGTAGGAAATAGGGGAGGAGGGCGCCCGGGCTCAGGCCTGCACCGGGCGCTTGAAAACCATTGCAATGTTGTCGGTCGCGCCGGTCTTGAAGTTCACCGAGGTGATCGAGACCAGCTCCCACCCGTCCTCTCCCAACTGGTTCAACTGCGGTGCGGAATTCGGGTCGAGGCGGTAGTTCTCACTCCGGATGTTGATGATCTTGTATTCCCACTTGCTCATCTCCACTCGCTCCTTCTCAAAGATCCATCGGGCCAGCAGGCTGAGAACGCCGACATTGTAGCCCGAGTCGTAAAAGCTGTCACCGTTTCGTCACACGCAAGCTCTTCTGCCTTCACGACATCGCCCAAATGATATGAACCGCTGTGCCTCGTTCCACGATCCACTGCCGCGCGAGACTTTCGCCCCGGAGCGACAGCTCCACCGTACCGAGAGAGCCGGGGATCATGGCGGCCTCGCCGTCCGGAATCTCCGCGTAGTGGCTGGCCCGGCGGTGGACGCGACGCCCCGCGATCTCGGCTCGACAATCCCCTTCCGGCATCCAGCCGGACGGAATGTCGGTGATCAGGTTGCCATAACGATCCACATGGGCCACCTTTCCGGAAAGGACGCCGGGCTCCCGCCGCGGTCCTTCCCATGGCAGCCGGACCGCGTCGTCGATCTCCGGTCCGAGCGCCTCCGCCGATTCTCCCCGCAACAACCATGCCGCCACGGGCGCGAAACGGTCCCGGCCGTGGAATGTGCTGCCCGGATTGTCCAGAAACAGGCCGGTTTTTTCGACGGAGCGGACCGATCGGACCCGGTCCTGGTGCAGCAGGTGGGTGAGAAGGCCGTTGTCGGGCAGCACCAGCCAGCCGCCGTCGGTCCGGGCCGCCAGGATGCGCCGGGCGCTGCCGACCCCGGGATCGACCACCGCCAGGTGAACGGTCCCCTCGGGGAACCAGGGCACGGCCGCGGCGAGCAGGAACGCGCCGGTCAGGAGGTCTCCGGCCGGTACCTGGTGCGAGACGTCCACGATCTGCGTGCCGGGCGCGAGCCGCAGGATCACCCCCTTGACCGCCGCCACGTAGTAGTCCTCCACCCCGAAGTCGGTCAGGAGTGTCAGGACCGACATTCCCCCTCCTTCCCTCGCTGCTAGAATCCCGCCCCGTGCCGAGCCGACGCCTTCTCCTGTTCACGAAACCCGCCCGGGAGGGCCGGGTCAAGACCCGTTTGATCGGAGATCTTACTCCCGCCCAGGCCGCGGCGCTCCACACCGCCTTCCTCGACGACCTCCTGGACCGGCTGCGGGGCGGAGACTTCGAGCTGACGCTCGCCTGGGCGCTCGATCCGGACGACCCGGTCCCGGAGCACCCCCTGCCCGGTGTCTCCGGGGTTCGCCAGGAGGGCGACGACCTCGGCGAGCGGCTCTACCGGGCGCTTTCGGGGGCTGCCCGGGAGGCGGAGTCGGTGATGGCCCTCGGAAGCGACCTTCCGACGGTGTCGCTCTCGACGATCCACCGCGCGTTCGAGGCCGTGGAGCAAAGGGTGCCGGTCGCGATCGGCCCGGCCGAGGACGGCGGCTACTATCTGATCGCCCTGCGGTCCGATGCCGTCCAGCGCAGGATCTTCGAGGAGATCGACTGGAGCACCGAACGGGTTCTCGAGCAGACGCTGGAGCGCTGCCGGGAGGTCGGGGTGGAGGTTGAAACGTTGCCGCTGGCCATGGACGTGGACACGCCGGACGATCTTCGCCGTCTGGTCTCCAGGATGTCCTGCGGAGACCTGGGGTGCCCGCGCACGCGGGACCTGCTGCGGAGCTGGCACCGACTGGAAGGAGCGACACCATGAGGATCCTGAGCGCCGAGTCCATGCGCGAAGTCGACCGCACCGCCATCGAGGACCTGGGCATCCCCAGCATGGTCCTGATGGAGAACGCCGCCATCGGGGTCGTGGATGCGATCGGCGACATCCATGAAGAGGCCGAGTCCGCGGTCATCTTCTGCGGCCCGGGCAACAACGGCGGCGACGGCCTCGCCATCGCCCGCCACCTGGCCGTGCGGGGCTACGAGGTGCGGGTCTTCCTGATGACCGCGCGCCCCGATCGCGGATTGCGGGGAGACGCCGAGGTCCAGCTCGGCATCTGCCGGCGCCAGGGTCTCAACATCCATGACGTCGTGTCCGAGGGCGACCTCCTCGAAGCGCTGGAGTACGCCCGCGAGTCGGACGTGATCGTGGACGCGCTCTTCGGCACCGGCCTGTCCCGGCCGCTCGAGGGCCTCTTCGCCGAGCTGGTCGAGGAGCTCAACGACCTCGACGTGCCCATCGTGGCGGTCGATCTGCCGAGCGGGCTCAACGGCAGCCGCTCGACTCCGCTCGGCATCCACGTCCAGGCCGACCTCACCGTGACCTTCGCCGCGCCGAAGATGGCCCATGTCTTCCCGCCGGCCTCCGAGGCGGTCGGCGAGCTGGTCGTGGCCGACCTCGGCATCCCGCCGGAGCTGGTGGACGAGGTGGAGGAGGAGGGCGGCGCGCTCTACCTCCTCCGCCGGGAGGAGCTGGTCGACCTCCTGCCGCCGCGCGAGCCGGGCACCCACAAGGGAGATTACGGCCACGCGCTGATCGTCGCGGGTTCGCCGGGCAAGGGGGGCGCCGCCATCCTCGCGGCCCGGGCCGCGGTCCGCGCCGGCGCCGGGCTGGTCACGGCGGCCGTGCCGGAGCCGGTGCTCAACGTGGTGGACCTGGGCTCGATCGAATCCATGACCCTCGGACTGCCAAGCCGCGACTCGGGCCAGCTCTCGGCCCGGGCTGCGGACCGGGTGCTCGCCGCGGCCGAGGGCAAGTCGGTGCTCGCGCTCGGTCCGGGCCTGGGACAGGAAGAGGAGACCGCGGAGACCATCCGCCGCATCGTGCTGGAGACCACCCTGCCCCTCGTCCTGGACGCCGACGGCGTCAACGCCTTCGCCGGCCGGGCCGGCGATCTCAGGGAGAGGGCGTCGGAAACCGTCCTCACGCCGCACCCGGGAGAGCTGGGCCGGTTGTTGGGCATTTCGACCGCCGAGGTCCAGGCCGACCGCCTCGGCGCGGTCCGGCGTGCCGCGGCCGAGACCGGCGCGGTGGTGGTCCTCAAGGGCTACCGGACCCTGGTCGCGACACCCGAAGGCGAGATCAACGTCAACCCCACGGGCAACCCCGGCATGGCGAGCGGCGGCACGGGCGACGTCCTGACCGGCCTGATCGCCGGCCTGATCGCCCAGGGGCTGGAGGTGCTGGACGCGGCGCTCCTTGGGGTTTATCTTCACGGCCTCGCCGGCGATCTCGCCGCGGTCGAGGCCGGAGAGGTCGGCATGAACGCCGGCGACCTGATCGGGTTCCTCCCGGCGGCCTTCCAGGAGCTGGCCGAAAACGATGAGTGAAGGTCCATGGAGGTCTTCCCGTGACGAGGCCGAAACCCGCGCACTCGGCCGGGAGCTGGCCGTGGAGCTGGCGCCGGACGGCGTCCTCCTCCTCTCGGGCGATCTCGGGACCGGCAAGACGGTCCTGACCCAGGGGCTGGCGGAAGGATTGGGGATCGATCCGCGGGAGGTCCAGTCGCCGACCTTCACCCTGATCCGCGAGCACGAAGGTCCGGGCGGCCGGCTGGTCCACGTGGACCTCTACCGGCTGGAGCCGGAGGAGACCGGGGCGCTGGGCATCGAGGAGCTGCTGGCCGGCCCCGGCGTCAAGGTGGTGGAGTGGGCGGAGCGGCTGCCGTTCGAGGTGCCCGGGGCCACCTGGCTCCGGCTCCTGCGGGTTACGGGCGGCCGCGAGATCCAACGCATACAAACACAGGAGGGGTGAGATGAACATAAAGAAGGTAGGCGTGCTCGGCTGCGGCCTCATGGGCTCGGGCATCGCCGAGGTGGCCGCCAAGGCCGGGTTCGACACGGTGGTGCGCGAGGTCACCCAGGAGCTCGTGGACAAAGGGATGTCACGCATCCAGGGCTCGCTCGGCAAGGCGGTGGAGAAGGGCAAGCTCGACGCCGCGCAGCGCGACGAGACCCTCGGCCGCCTGCGCGGCGCCGTGGACCTCTCCGAGCTCGCCGACTGCGACCTCGTCGTCGAAGCCATCGTCGAAAACCTCGACGAGAAGCGGAAGACCTTCTCGGCGCTCGACCAGGCGGTCAAGCCCGAGGCGATCTTCGCCAGCAACACCTCGTCCCTGACCATCACCCAGATGGCCATGTTCACCAACCGGCCGGAGCGCTTCGTGGGCCTCCACTTCTTCAATCCCGTACCGGTCATGAAGCTGGTCGAGGTCGTGCGCACCCTGATCACCTCGGACGAGACCTTCGCGGCCGCTTCGGAGTTCGTCCGCAAGGTCGGCAAGGAGCCGATCGCCTGCCGCGACAACTCGGGCTTCATCGTCAACCGCCTGCTGGTGCCCTACCTGCTCGACGCCATCCGCGCGCTGGAGGAGGGGGTGGGGAGCGTCGAGGACATCGACAAGGGCATGCAGCTCGGCTGCGGCTACCCCATGGGGCCGTTCACCCTGCTCGACTTCGTCGGGCTCGACACCACCTACTACATCGCCAACATCATGTTCGAGGAGTACCGGGAGAAGCGCTTCGCGCCGCCGCCGCTCCTCAAGCAGATGGTCCTGGCCGGCCGGCTGGGCAAGAAGAGCGGCCGGGGGTTCTACGACTACGCCAAGAAATAGGCGCGCGCTTTGCAGTCTGCTAGACTCCGGGGGAGCCGCCATCAGGGCGGCTTCCCTGTTTCCACGGTAAGAATACGGAATGGCTCAAGTGACGCTTCCCGAAGAGGGGCTGGATACCCTTTTCGGTACCAATGACGAGAACCTCCGGCGGGTGGAGCGCACGTTCGACGTGACCGTCACCGCCCGCGGGAGCGAGCTCCACATCCAGGGCGACCCCGACCGCGTCGAGGCCGCCCAGCGCCTGTTCAGCGGCCTCAACGCCGTGACCGAGAAGGGCTACCGCTTCAAGCCCGGCGAGGTGCAGACCGCCATCCGCGTGGCCGCCGAGGCGCCCGAGGCGTCGCTCGTCGAGTTCTTCCTGCCCGAGGGCATGCTCGCCGCGGTCAAGCGCCTCGTGGTGCCGCGCACCTTCAAGCAGCAGCTCTACATGCAGGCGATGATCGACTACGACATCGTCATCTCCATCGGGCCCGCCGGCACCGGCAAGACCTACCTCGCCGTGGCCATGGCCGCCGCCGCCCTCCTGGAGAAGAAGGTCCGGCGCATCATCCTGGCCCGCCCGGCCGTCGAAGCCGGCGAGAAGCTCGGCTTCCTGCCCGGCGACCTGGCGGAGAAGGTCAACCCCTATCTCCGCCCGCTCCACGACGCCCTGCACGACATCATCGGCTACGAGAAGGTCGGCCGCATGCTGGAGAGGGGCATCATCGAGGTGGCGCCGATCGCCTTCATGCGTGGCCGCACGCTCAACGACAGCTTCATCATCCTCGACGAGGCCCAGAACACCACCACCGAACAGATGAAGATGTTCCTGACCCGCATCGGCTTCAACTCCAAGGCGGTGATCAACGGGGACATCACCCAGGTCGACCTGCCGTCGGGCAAGATGTCCGGCCTGCGCGAGGCGCAGGAGGTGCTCACAAACGTCGACGGCATCAAGTTCTTCTTCTTCGATCAGCGCGACGTGGTCCGCCACCCGCTGGTGCAGAAGGTGGTTCACGCCTACGACCAGTACGACCGGCAGAAGGCCGAACGCGAGCGCGAGCGCGAAAGGCCGCAGGGAGAGCAGGCCATCCCTTCGTAGACCGGAGGCGCCGCGCGCCTCCCGAGGATCGACAAACCGTGGCAACGACCCCCGCTCCGCCCTCTCCGAACGGCCCGGC
>DATANP010000055.1:0-4581 GCA_036266195.1 Thermoanaerobaculia bacterium
AACCCGTACCGGCCGAACGGCTCGCGCCAGCGGTTGCAGACGCCCAGGGAGAGGAGGTCCGCCAGATCGAGCCACCGGTAATCTCCGATGTCGCTCTCCTCGTCGCCGATCCCGACCTCCTTCGCCAGCCCCTGGTGCAGCTCGTCCAGGTAATCCAGGAACGGCTCCCAACCCTCCTGGCCTCGCCGGCTCTGGTGGAGCTGGAGCGCGTGCCGGGTGATGAGCAGGGCGGCATACGGGTGCTCGCCGGCGTACCGCGCGGTCCCCCGCTGCCAGAGCTCGATCCGCTCCTCCCTGGGCAGGCTGATGAAATCGTGGGGTCTGCCAGCCTCTACGTCCCAGCGCGGCGCGGCGTCCGTCTCCCGCCAGCCGTTGTCATGCTCGCGGACCGCGAACAGGAGCTCGGCCCGGTTCGGGTGCTCCGGCAGGCCGCCGGTCCGGAACAGCGACAGCAGCTCCGCCGAGAACCAGGCATGGTCGGGCTGGGTGATCAGGAGCCAGGCGTCGGAGTGGTCGACCACGATCATGGCCCCATCCTAATGGCATAAGATCCCGTCCATCATGCCCATGAAGAAGATCAGCCGCGAAGACGCACTCGAGTATCACGAGCACGGACGCAAGGGAAAGATCCAGGTCGTCCCGACCAAGCCGACGTCGACCCAGCTCGACCTGTCGCTGGCCTACAGCCCGGGCGTGGCCTGGCCCTGCAAGGAGATCGAGAAGGACCCCCTCCTCGCCTACCAGTACACGGCCAAGGGGAACCTGGTGGCCGTGATCAGCAACGGCACGGCCGTGCTCGGCCTCGGCAACATCGGGGCCCTGGCCGGCAAACCGGTCATGGAAGGCAAGGGCGTCCTCTTCAAGCGCTTCGCCGACATCGACGTCTTCGACATCGAGATCGCCACCGAAGACCCGGAAGAGCTCATCCGCACCGTCAAGCTGCTGGAGCCGACCTTCGGCGGCATCAACCTGGAGGACATCCGCGCCCCCGACTGCTTCGAGATCGAGCGCCGGCTCAAGAAGGAGATGAACATCCCGGTCTTCCACGACGACCAGCACGGCACCGCCATCATCTCCGGCGCCGCGCTCCTGAACGCCCTGGAGGTCACCGGCAAGCGGATCGAGGACGTGCGGATCGTCTTCTCCGGCGCCGGCGCCGCGGCCCTCTCCTGCGCCAAGCTCTACGAAAAGCTCGGCGCCCGGCGGGCGAACATGATCGTCTGCGACAGCCACGGCGTGGTCTTCCAGGGCCGGACCGAGAGGATGGACCCCTACAAGGCCGAGTTCGCCGTGGAGACGGAGATGCGCACCCTGGGCGAGGCCATCGTGGGCGCCGACGTCTTCATCGGCCTCTCCGTGGCCGGCGTGATGACCGCCGATATGGTGCGCTCCATGGCGCGCGACCCGATCGTCTTCGCCATGGCGAACCCCGACCCCGAGATCCCGTACGAAGAGGCCCGGGGCGCGCGGCCCGACGTGATCGTGGCCACCGGCCGGAGCGACTATCCCAACCAGGTCAACAACGTCCTCGGTTTCCCGTTCCTCTTCCGCGGCGCCCTCGACGTGCGGGCCACCGACATCAACGACGCCATGGAGCTGGCCGCGGTCCGGGCCCTCGCCGAGCTGGCGCGCGAGGACGTGCCGGACGCCGTGCTCAAGGCCTATGGCCTCGACTCGCTGCGCTTCGGCCGCGAGTACCTCATCCCGAAGCCGTTCGACTACCGGGTGCTCCTGCGCGTGCCGCCGGCCGTGGCCCGCGCCGCCATGGAGAGCGGCGTGGCAAGGGTGCCGATCGCCGACTTCGAGGCCTACCGCCGGAAGCTGGAGACCCTGATCTCCCGCCGCCTGGAGCTGATGCGCGGCCTCATCGACCGCGCCAAGCGCGACCCCAAGCGCGTCGTCTTCCCCGAGGGCGAGCACGGCAAGATCCTGCGCGCGGCCAAGATCCTGGTGGACGAGGGCATCGCCCATCCCATCCTGCTGGCGCGCAAGGAGATGATCGCCGACAAGCTGCAGGCCCTGGACCTGCCCGAGTCGAAGATCACCATCATCCACAACGAGAGCTCCGAGAAATTCGGCGAATACGCCCAGAGGTTCCACGAGCTGCGGCGGCGCGACGGCGTGACCCTGGAAGATGCCCGCAAGCGCATGCGCCTGCGCAACTACTTCGGCACCATGATGGTCGAAGCCGGCGACGCCGACGGCCTGATCTCGGGCCTGACCCAGTCCTACCCGGAGACGATCCGGCCGGCGCTCCAGATCATCGACACCCGGGCCGGGGTGAAGCGGGTCTCGGGCGCCTACATCCTGATCCTCCAGGACCGGCTGTTCTTCCTGGCGGACACCACCGTGAACATCGATCCCAATCCCGAAGAGCTGGCCGAGATCGCGCTCCTGACCGTGGAATTCGCCCGCCGCTTCGGAGTGGTGCCGCGGGTGGCGATGCTCTCCTTCTCCAACTTCGGCTCGAACACCCACCCGGCGGCGCGCAAGGTGAGGAAGGCGGTGGAGATCGTCCGCGGCCTCGACCCGGACCTGGAGGTCGACGGCGAGATGCAGGCCGACACGGCCGTGTTCGAGGCGATCCTCAAGGAGAGCTACCCGTGGAGCCGCCTCCAGGGCCCGGCGAACGTCCTCATCTTCCCCGAGCTGCAGAGCGCCAACATCGCCTACAAGCTGATCTGGCGCCTGGCGAACGCGGAGGCGATCGGTCCGATCCTGCTGGGCATGGCGAAACCGGTGCACGTGCTCCAGGCCGGGCTGGAGGTGAGCGACATCGTCAACATGGCGGCGCTCTGCGTGGTCGACGCGCAGGCGGCTTCGGAGTAGAATACCGGACTGAATCTGATGACCAGGTTGTAAGGAGAAGAAATCATGAAGCGGATCGTGTCTCTCGCCCTCTGTGCCTGCCTGCTCTGCGTCTTCGCCGTCACGCTGACGGCCTCGGCGGCAGACAAGTCGACGAAGCCCCGGATCGCGGTGCTCGAGTTCAAGAACAAGGCCGACAACCAGTGGTGGTGGCACGGCGGCGCCGAGGCCGCCCAGGACGTGTTCGTCACCGAGCTGGTCAAGAGCGGCAAGTTCCGGGTCGTCGAACGCGAGCAGCTCCAGGCCCTGATGCAGGAGAAGAACCTGAGCCTGTCCGGCGACGTCGATCCGGCCACCGCGGTCAAGGTCGGCAAGCTGCTGGGCGTGAACTACCTGTTGACCGGCGCGGTCACCGAGTACGGCGTCACCGACAAGGGCGGCCACGGCTCGGGCATCGGCCGTCTGCCGGGCTTCTCGGCCGGCAAGCGCAGCTTCGTGGCGGCCCTGAACGCCCGCCTGATCGATACCTCCACGGGCGAGGTCGTCTGGGCGGACGAGGCTTCGGCCGAGGAGAGCAGCGTGAAAGTCAGCGTCGGCGGCTTCGGCGGCGGCGTGGACGACGACCGCATGTTCGACAAGGTCATGAAGCCCTGCATCCAGCAACTCACGGCCAGCCTCAAGGCTGCCGACCTGTAAGCGCCTGCCTCCCACGCAGCCAGCCGGGGGGCTGGCCCCACAGCCCCCCGGTTTACTGCGGCACTTCGATTGTCAAAGAACCCTCGGGCCGGCGAACCGGCCGACTGGTCTACGGACCAGTCCACAAATCTGTTTGGGTCTCAATCCGGACAGACGCGGGTTTATTCCCAAGCCTGCCAGAATCACCCTTCGGCAACTTCAATTTGTCTAAAGTTTGGCCGGGTTGTCCTGAAACGACCCCCCTGCGGCAACATATATAAGGAAGGGCCGAGTCACCGGCCCTCCGGACCACGGCGGAAGGAGGGGAAAGTCAGGCGTAGCGGAGGCTATTTGGGCGATATGAGGCGTTGTAACGTTCTACGGCGCAATGTAAGGTTCCCTGGCGCAATGTCAACTTCCCTGAGCCGTTGCAAAGTTATCTGGCCCGTTGCAACGTTCTCCAGCCCAAAGTAACGTTCCCTGGCCCATTGCAAAGTTCCTCACGCCGTTGCAACGTTCTATGGGCCCTTGCAAGCTTCCCTGGCCCGTTGCAACGTTCTGTGGGCCATTGCAAACTTCCCTGGGCCAATGCAACGTTCCCCAGCGAAATGTAAGGTTCTCTGGCGAAATGTAACCTTACATTCTGCCAGGGAAGGTTACAACGCGATATCGCAGCCTTCGCGGTCTCAGGCAGGGCGACGGAGCGGCCGGCTGGTCCGTAGAAGGTTCTTGAAGGTGCAGTTGGCAGGCTTCATGGTTCATTGACAATTCGGAGGGATGGCGGCCACCGTGTCCAAGGCCGCCGCCATCCCGTGCCTGGAGGCCCGCTGTCGGGGAGGCGGGCCGTGCCGGAGGTGTGCGGAAGGGCTTCGCACACCTCCGGAGGCCAGGCATTCTTGCAGGCTCCCTGGAGCCGTTGACGGAGAAGCAAGCCGGCGTTCCGGCCTGTCCGAGGCCGCGAAGCCGCCCGAACGATGGTGCGCAAGTCTAGGTCTCTCATCGAGATGGATATCGGCTTCGTCAACAGCAGGTAGCTTATCCAGTCTGGATAACTCTACTTTGTCAGACTGGCTCCCGGCCTGGGTGGGCGGTGGCGCC
>DATANP010000056.1:0-8821 GCA_036266195.1 Thermoanaerobaculia bacterium
GTTCATGTTAACGGTCCCGAGGTTGGTCAGAGTCTGCGCGAAATTGGTGCCGTTTGGCTCCAACCGTTCGAATAGCTTGAGCGCCTGCCGGAAGCGCTCCTCGGCGATCGACAAGTCGCTCCGGGCCTCGGCAATGTTGCCCAAGCTGTTTAGAGCCATACCGAGGACGGGACTCTCGGGAGCCAGCTTCTCCACGATGGAGTACCCCTTTAGAAAGAGATCTTCGGCGACCGAGAGATCCCCACGGCGGCTCGCAATGGATCCCAGGGTGCCGAGGTCCCAGGCCGCAGTGAGGCTCTCCGCCTGCTCCAGCGCTAGCGCCCGCCGATAGCACACCTCGACAAGATCCCAGAGATTGCGGCGTTCGAGACTTGTGCTCCAGTCGCGCAGGAGCTGCGCGGCGGCAGCCGGTTGGCTCCCCTCCAGCCGCTGCACTGCTCTTTCCCATACCGCGTCGGCTTCAGTCGACCGTCCGGTGTTTTCGAGTTCCTGGGCCAGCTGATCCTGGAGCCAAGCGGCTAGCAACGGAGCGTTCCTCTGGTCGGCAGCCTCCACGGCGGAGCGCCAGTGTTGGGCTCCCGCTACGAAGTCTCCAGCGGCGATCCGATTCTTACCTTGCCGATAGAGTGCGAGGAGGGCTTCCGGGAAGGTGGGTCTCGCTTTAATTTCCCAGAGGCCGAGGCCCGCCGCCGGCGGCAGGATCCAATTTAGGCTCAAGCCGTCTCGCGTGCCACGAAGGGTTATCGCGCCGCGTGGCGCCTGCCCGATTTCGAGCAGATCGAGATCGAAAGGAGATCGAACGGGGCCGTTGTTCCCGTCACCCTGTGACCAGGAGAGGAGTAGGTCGCCCGGCTGAAGCCCGGCACTCTCTGCTGCTGAGCCCTTGTAATCTCTTCGACCATGGCGCCCTCCTCCGGCTCATCCAATGCAGGTGCCGCGGCGAGCGAAGCGAGGAGTGGCGGGAGAGTCAGCAAGCCCAGAACCAGGGACGAAAGCTGAAAGGTCTTACTCGGGATCATCTTCGTCTTCGTCCTCCAGCCGTGTTTAGATCTTGGCAAGGGATTCGCGGAGCATGGCGTTTCCGCGGCTAAGGGAAGTCCCTATTTCCAGTCGCCGGTGAGTTGGAAGGCGGCCCAGTAGTAGGGGTGGGCGAAGTTCTGGCTACGAATCAGGTCGCTCTGGGCCGCCCGCAGCGCCTCGTCCTTGCTCCGCCCCTCCCGGAGATAGCCGTAGAAGCGCTTCATGAGGTCCGCGGTGGAAACGTCAGAGACACTCCAAAGGGAGGCGAGGACCGAGCGGGCACCGGCGAACTGGAAGGCGCGGGTCAAGCCGACGAGCCCTTCGCCGCCCATCTCCTTGCCAAGCCCCGAATCGCAAGCCGAGAGGGTGACCAGGTCCGCGTCGAGGCGCACGCTCTCGAAGATCTCCCAAGCCTGAAGCAGCCCATTCTCCTGGCCCTTCCCCGGATGCTCGGGGAGGGTCAGGGCGAGAGCGGAGTCCAGGGGGAAGCGCTCGTCGAGGAGGCCGTGACAGGCGAAATGGAGGAGGCGAGCTTGCGATCCAAGTGTTTTCGCACGCTCTTCGGTCGCTTCCCGCCCCAAGTATACCTGGGTGCCGGGGAAGAGATTTGCGATGGCTTCGACCTCCTCGCGAGTGGAGGGGATGGGATCGAGAGAGAGGCCACGGCGAACCGCCGCGAGAACCTCAAGAGTCGCTGCCGGTGCGGCGTCCTTGTCCTTCGGAAGCCGGGGATAGACCGGGTCGCCGAAGGCGACGACCTGGCTCTGCACGCGGTCCGCAGACGGGCGTCGCGCTTTCTTCATCTCCGCGTAAACGGTCGCTGAGAGGACGGAATGAATTGGCTTCCACTCGCCGAGGTACCGGCCCCTTCGTACCAGCGCAGCAAAGGGCAAGGTCTGGAGGGGGCCGTCGGGGGAGATGAGAAGACGAGCAGCACCGGCGAATTGGTGCTCGGCGGGGCGGAGGAGTAGATTATAAAGCTTGTGCGCCTGAGCGGTAAGGGCTTGGCGATCGGAGCCAGCGTTCTGCAAAAGGTTGCGGAAGGTCCCGATGGCGACACGGAGATCCTTCTCGCCGACGGGGAGAGAGAAAGTCGCGATTCCTTGCCCTCGAACTTCGGGGGGCTGGACGACGAGGAGATAGGTCGTCTCTTCATCAACAGCATACGAGAGGAAAACCGTCCCCGAATCGAGTGCCCGCCTGGCGCCGCCGAGATCCAGTGTCTGAGGCTCATAGAGCGAGGCGTATCGGGGCGACTCCCGCCGCACGCGCGCGGCGAGCTCAGCCTGTAGGCCCCGAATTTCCCGCAGACTGGCGTGTAGCTCTTCGATCCGAGCCTCGTCTCGAATAGGGTCGAGGTCCGAGAGTGCCGACTGGGTGTCGTCATAGTCGGAATTCAGTTCCTCCCTTCGGCTTGCAAGCCCTGCGGGTAGCTCGGAAGCAGCCAAGACGTCCCGCTCGCCAAGGCGCTCTAGAAACGTGCGGGCGCGCCCACTTTCGAGGATACGGAAGGCCTCAGCATGCTTCCCAGTCTCGATTCGGGTGCCGACACAGGCGGCGTAGAAGCTCGCGGTGGTCACTCCGAACGGGGTGGTATCGGTCCCGCCGAGCTTGCCCCGCTGGATCTCGAGAGTGTCGACAGCACGGCAGAAAAACTCGGCCGCAGAGTCAAAGCGGCGCCTCAGCCGATTGGCCCGACCAAGATTGTACAGGGTGTTGGCTAGTTGACTCGTCCCGGGAGCAAGCTTCTCCTGAATAGTCGCCGCGCGCCGGAAGTATCCTTCGGCGACCGCGAGGTCGCCGTCATCAGTGACGAGAGTACCAAGGCTATTGAGCACGGCCGCCGTTGCGAGGCTAAAGGGCCTAACTTTTTCACAGATCGTAAGCGCACGCTGAAAAAGCTCCCGCGCCGCGGAGACATCGCCGCGGAGCTGCATAACATTGCCCAGGTTTTTGAGAACAGCGGTGACAAGAGAGCTTTCGGGATTCTCGGATTCGGATAGCTCAAGCGCACGCTGCATATATCTCTGCGCAGTTTCGAGATCCTCACGCATCGCGGCCAGTACTCCCAAATTGTATAGCTTAGCAGGAATGCCACTCCCGCTTGGATCGAGCCGCTCGTTGATCTCCAGGGAGCGTCGGAGAAGATCCGACGCCGTTTCGAGATCGCCGTGTATTGCTGCTATGTTCCCCATGTTGCTGAGCACGTTGGCGAACCTCAGGCCGTTGGGCTCCGCTTCGTCGAGAATTGCTTTCTCACGCCGGAGCAGGTCTTCCGCCGTGGCGAAATCGCTTCGGCCGCTCGCCACTATGACGTTCTCTTGTAAGCTCAGCACACTGGCGAGGCTCCCCGGGGCGATCTCCTCGTCGAGGGCGAGCGCGCGCTGAAAGAAGCGTTCTGCCGCCGGAAGGTCACCACGCTCCAAGGCTATGGCGCCCAACGAATTGAGGATGGCAGAGAGTGCGAAGCTGTGGGGCGCCAGGGTTTCTATCATTGTCAGAGCCTGGCGGCACGAGGCCTCGGCGGCGTTAAGATCGCGGCGCATCGCCAGGGTGCAGAGGCGGTGGTGAATTGTCGCTATGGCCAGGTCTTCCGGCCCGAGCCTCTGATAGAGCTCCAGGGCACGGCGGAAGTAGTCCTCCGCCTCGGCGGGCGCGCGCTTCTGGAGCGCTTGACCCCAGGTCAGGAGGAGCCAGGCAGCAGGCCTGCCTCCGTGTTGCAGGGCCTTCTCTAGCACGTCCGCGAAGAGCGCGTCGGCTTGTGCCCATCTACTCTCCTTGCTCAAGAGACTCGCCGCCCGCCACAGGAACCACTCCGAGAGGCGGCCATCAGTCGGCTCGGCCGCCGCCGCGGCAGCGCGCCACCGCTCGGCCGCCCGGTCCAGGTCGCCCGCAGCTGCCAGATCCTGCGCCTCCCGATGAAGTCCCTTTAGGGGATCCTGCAGATCAGGCCCGACCTCGACTCCCAGAGGGCCGGGGAGGAGATTCCAGATCGCGCTTTCTCCGCCTCGCCGACCGGCAACCCGGACACCTCCCCGGGGGACCTGCTCGATCTCAATTTCGGCCAGGTCGAAAGGGGAGGCGAGAAGGCCCTCTGCCAAGCAGCGGTGGATGTCCACATCAGCGGCGCGACACCAGGAAAAGAGGACATCGCCCGGTTGGAGATCAGCCAAGGCACCCAGAGACCGGGGCGTGACTTCCTCGACCACGACGCCAGTAGCCGTTGGACTTCCTGCGGCATACGCAGGATCGAGAAGTGAGCAGAAGAGCACCTGCAGGAGGCACGCACTCGTGACCATCAGTGTCCTAATAAGGTTCAGGCTCATCTCCATCTTCCTCCAGTTGCTGGTCCAGGGCGGCGAGCTCCTCGTCGAGGGCGGCATTTCCTGGCGATCTTTCGAGAGCAGCTTGAAGCTCCTTGCGAGCTTCGAGTTGCATCCCGAGGCTGCGGTCGATCGCGGCCAGTAACGCGAGGGATTCTCCATTCCCCTCCGCCGCCACGGCGGCGCGTAGCTCCTCGCGCGCGCGCGCGGCGTCTTTAGGTAGGGCGACGAAGTCGGCCTCCCCGCGCACGACCGAGCCTGCGCGGTTCAGCGTGCGAACAGTCCAGTAATAGCGGGCGCCGGGGAGGAGGGCTCGGCCGGGAACCTTGACCAAGGGAGCCTCTACATCGACTCGGAACACCACCTGCCCCTCATCGTCCTGTACCTCCACACGATAAGGGCCACCCTTCTCGACAGGTTTGAAACGGAGGACAGCCTCTCCAGCGATGATCGCCGCCCCGCGGCGGGGGTAGAGTCCGGAAATCCTCTCCGCCCGAATGCGCACTGCGCCCGCCCTTGGACCGGGTTGATCGTCCTCCGCGATCGGAGCCAGGCAAGGGAGAGGAGGGACGCGAGAAAGTGGATGTACAGGACCGCTGCGGGAGGCGAAATCCGTCGTCCCGAGCGTCGCCCGCGAGCCCTCCTCCATCTCGTAACGCAGGCCGCTCGCGAAGGCCAACGCCAGACGCGAGCCCGGACCGACCTCGACGGTCGCTCTCGACGGGAGGCGGTCGAACAGGCGCAGGTGCCGGCCGGTTGGAGCCGCAAGCGAAGCCTCCCCCGACAACGAATAGACGATGGCAACAGGCTGAGAGGCCCCGGCCACAGGCATCGCGACGAGAACGACGAGGCTCAGGATACACAGGATGCTCATGGTGTCGAGACCTCCGGGTGCGAAGGGAGAGTCTGGCGCAATACGAATGCGGCGACGAGCCCGAGCAGAGCGACGAGCAGAGGTGTTGTGACCGGTAGCATCCATCCGGTCCACCAAAAGACAAGGAGCGACACCCCCAGGTAGAGGCCCGCTGCCACAGCGCTCCAGATGGCAATCGGCCCGGCTCGGTTTGCACAGAGAATGCCTGTCATGCCGCAGGCCGCAGCCAGCATTACCAAGACGAGGACGGGAATCCTTCCGGGCTCGCGGATCGGCAGCCCGGCGGCGATCGTGTCCACCATCAGGGCCTGGAGCGTGAGGCCAGATACGGCCTCCCCGGTCCCGGCACGGTACGGAATGCGGTGGTAGTCGTCGCCGGAGCCGTCGAGCTCTCCACCCACGAGGACGAGGCGGTCGCGGAACTGGCCGGAGTTCCGGTCGAGGGCCGCGGATACCTGCCGCCAGGAGATCCGCGCGTACCGGTTCCAGTCGATCCGGGCGTCGATCCAGAAATCCCGGTCGGCAGGATGGACCTCGGCGGCATGGGCAGCCCACGACGGCCGCTCCATCCCGGAACGGTCTCGGAACCGGGTCCGGCCATGCCGGACAATACCGTCCCCGTCCTCATCCAGGTTGACGAAGCCGAACATCCCGGCGGCGCGGCGCGGGCCGAGGGCCGCCGCGGTCAGCGGGTCCATGCAGTCCGCCCCGACGAGCCGGCCGCCGGGGCCGGAGGAGACGGCGAGCGTCAGGTCTCCGGGGTGCCGCACGAGCAGGTCGGCGAAGGCCGGCGATGCACTCCAGCTCGCGGGCAGGAGGAGGTCGAGGGCCACGCGCCGGGCTCCGGCGTCGAAGATCCGCGAGAGGGTGAGCCCGACCTCGTCGGCCCGGTCGGCCAGGGAGCGAGGGCTGCCCTGGAGGCTCGCCTCGTCGAAGGTGACCAGGAGGATGCTCGGATCGGGCGGCTTCGCGGGCGCGGCGAAGACGCGCAGGTCATCGATCCGGCGCTCGGCCGCGGGAAAAATCGGCCAGGGGAGGACGAGGCCCGCGGCGGCCAGGGATGCGGCCAGGAGAGAGGCCATTCCGATCCGACGCGGGACCTCGGACGACCGCCAGCGCCGCCGCTCGGCCTCGGCCGCACCCTGCCGGAGCCGGCGCACGACCTCGCCCGCGGTTCGCGGCCGGAGGGCCGGATCCTTCCGCAGGGCCTCGCGCAAGGTGGGCCAGACCTCCGGCGGAATCGCGGGCACAGGAGGCTCGCGATCGAGGTGACTGTTCAGCACCTCGGTCACGGTTCCCTGGAACGGCGGCCGGCCGGCGAGCAGCTCGTAGCCGAGCACGCCGAACGAGTAGACGTCCGAGGCGCGGCTGGCCTCGCCGTCCCGGATCAGCTCGGGGGCCGCGTAGAGCGGCGTCCCCAGCATCCGCGCCCTTTCGTCCGCGGCCGGCGCGTTGAGCAGCTCCGCGAGGCCGAAGTCGAGGACCTTGACGCCGTCCGCGCAGAGGAAGACGTTGCCGGGCTTGAGGTCGCAGTGGAGGATGCCCGCTTCGTGCGCGGCGTCAACCGCCCCGGCGATCTGTTCGAGGACCGGCAGCGCCCGTTCGAGCGCAAGCGGACCCGAGAGCGGCGCCCCGTCGAGGACCTCCATGACCAGGTAGGGAGTACCGCCCGGCTCGTCGATGCCCGAGTCGGTGACCGCAACGATGTGGGGATGCTGGAGGCGCCCGAGCGCCACCGCCTCCGTACGGAAGCGCGCGCGGAGGTCGGAGGCCGGGGCTCCGGCCGTCTTCAGGAGCTTGACCGCGAAGGGTTTCTCCAGGCCGACGTGGACCGCTCGGTGGACGACTCCGAGCGCACCCTCGCCGAGCCTCTCCTCCAGGCGATACTTCCCTCCGACGAGGCGGCTGGGCTCCTCGTCGGCGTTCCGGTCGATCCAGCTCACCGACATGCACGTCCCTCCGTGCTATCTTCAATTGTCTATATAAAGCAGTCCATTACCAAACAATGCCCCTGCCGAGCCCCTCCGCCCCGCCGTCCGGCCGCGACTACGCCCAGCTCCTGGAGGCCATGAACGAGATCCTCGCCGTGCTGTCGAGCGACGGCGACGAGGCGGCGGCGCTGCGGGCGTCCTTCGAGGCGGTCGCCCGCGGGTTCGGCGCGCACAAGGCGCTCCTGCTGCTCGTCGAAGAGGCCGACCCTCTCCGCCTGCGCGGCATCCACGTCGTCGGCAGCCTGACGACCGAACAGGTCCGGGCGTGCGAACGGGGCGAATCGGTCCAGGGAGTCAGCCCTTCTCTCATCCAGCAGGTCGTCCGAAGCGGGCGCACGGAGCTGATCGAGGACCCGCGGCTGAGGGCCGACGCCTCCCGGACGCCGTCGCTCGCGGGCGGCGTCTTCAGCGTCCTGTGCGCGCCGATCCGCGATCCGGTCCGCGAGGCCGTTCTCGCCTTGGTCTACCTCCAGAACCGGGGGCTGACCGAGGCCTACGACGAGGAGGACCGCGCCTGGCTCGACAAGTACGCCACGGCGGCCGGCCGCGTCTTCGGCTTCTGGTTCCGCCAGGAGCGGCAGGCGCGCGAGCTCCGCCAGCTCCTCGACTCGGCCGCGCCGCCTGACGACGCGCCGGAGATCCTCGGCGACTCGGCGCACACCCAGGCCCTGCGGCGCGACCTGCACGAGATCTACATCCCCGCGCTCGACGCCAAAAACCCCGAGCCGATCCTGATTCTCGGCGAACGCGGCACGGGCAAGGATCTGATCGCCCGCTATCTGCACGCCTACAGCTCGCGCCGCAACAAGCCCCTGGTGGTGGTCAACTGCGCCGAGATCACCGACGAGCTGGCGGCCTCCCGCTTCTTCGGCCATCGCAAGGGGTCCTACACCGGAGCCCTGACCGACGAGCCCGGCTACTTCCGGGCGGCCGACCGCGGAGTCCTGTTCCTGGACGAGGTGGCCGAGCTTTCCCCGCGGGCCCAGGCCCACCTGCTCCGCGTCCTGGAGAACCACCGGGTCACGCCCGTGGGCCAGACGCGCGAGATCCCGGTCGACGTGGCGGTCGTCCTGGCCACCAACCGCAATCTGGACGAAGCCGTGCGCGAGGGGGCGCTGCGGGCCGACTTCTACGACCGCTTCCGCGCCCTGACGGTCCGGCTCCTCCCGCTGCGCGAGCGCCCCTGGGACATCCCGCTGCTCCTGGAGCACTTCCGGCGGCACCACGAGAACAAGCACCGCAAGCGCACCCTCGGCTTCACGCACGAGGCGCTGCGGGCGCTCGTCTCCCACGCCTGGCCGGGCAACGTGCGGGAGGTGTCGCGGGCCTGCTCGCTCTTCGTCATCCACGCCCGGCCGGGCGCGCAGATCGACCGCGGCCTGATCGAGCGCTGCTATCCCGGAGCCCTGCACGGCGAGCCCAACGCCCTGGCCGGCCCTCTCCTTTGGGAGGGAGTCTCCATGGAGGAGGCCGCCCGCACCTTCAAGCGCGAGCTGATCCTGGCCCGCCTGGAGCGGCACGGCAGCGCGAAGGCCGCCCGGGAGAGCCTGGGGCTCACCAAGACGACCTTCCACCGCTACATGAGGGCGCTGGGGATTCCCACCTGCGAGGAC
>DATANP010000057.1:0-7567 GCA_036266195.1 Thermoanaerobaculia bacterium
AGCACTGCCCGTCCAGCCGCTGTACGCCCGGGTCGACCTCGTCCGGCACGGTTCCGAGTTCGTCCTCATGGAGCTGGAGCTCGTCGAGCCCTCGCTCTACTTCCGGATCGTCCCCGGCTCGGCCGAGAGGTTCGCCCGGGCGTTCGCGGACTGGATGCTCAGAGGTCCCAGCCCGTCGAGCCCGACCAGTCCGAGCGGTTCGCGGACCGGTATTTCGTCGCGAGCGCCGTGGTGAGGCCGAGCATCGAGAGGACGATGAGCGCGATGCCCGGGTTCAGGGCGGCCCGGGTGTAGAGGCTCGACTGCATGACGTGGCCCGGGTAATCGCCGTGCTCCCGGCCGCTGCCGAGGTTCGGCTCCCAGAGGGAGTCCGGACGGTCGGGATCGGCCGGACGGTCCAGCTTCTGACCGGAGAACTGGGTGGCTTCCATGTACTTGTCGCCGAGCCGGGGGGTCAGCTTGCCCATCATGCCCAGCATGGTTCCGCCACCGCCGACGGTCATCTCGCGCCTCGGCTTCTCGGCGCAGGCCAGGATCGTCCGCGCCACCTCCTCCGGCGCGTAGACCGGCGGCGGCAGGGTGGGCTCGGCTTCCATGTAGTTCTTCGCGTGCTCGGGGAACGGCGTGTCGATGGCCGCGGGCTTGATCAGGACGACCGCCACGGGCGCGTCCTCCTCCTCCAGCTCCACCCTCAGGGCGTCCGTGAACGCCTTCACCGCGTGCTTGCTCGCCGAGTAGTGGCCCTGGAGGGGGATCGCCCGGTCGGAGACCACGCTGCCGGTGTTGATCAGCACGCCGCCTCGCTCCAGCAGGCGCGGCACCGCCACCAGCGAGCCGTTCACCACGCCCCAGTAGTTGGTCTCGAAGAGACGGTGGGCGTCGTCGGTCGGGATGTCCAGGATGCGGCCGTAGATCGAGACGCCAGCGTTGTTGACCCAGGTGTCGAAACCGCCGTATTCCTCGACCGCCCGGTTGGCGACGGTCTCGAGCTCGTCGCGGTTGGCCACGTCGGCCACGACGTAGATCGCCTGGCCGCCCTCGGCCTGGATCTCGTCCACCGCGCGCCGGAGGCTCTCCTCGTCCCTGGACGCGAGCACCACCCGCGCCCCTTCCTTCGCCGCCATCTTCGCCGTGGTGAGGCCGATACCGCTCGACGCGCCGACGACGACCAGGACCTGCTCGGACAACTTCTTGTACTTCATACTGCACCTCGTGCTTCGTGGGTGAATCAGGACGGCCCCGCGGGGCCGGGATGTCTCTCAACCCCGGTCCCTGCAAGGCTGGGTCCACCTCACGCCGCGGCGAGGCCGGCCATCAGGTCCAGGAGATGGTCCGCCACCTCGGGCGTACGGCGGCCGATGCCGCAGGAGCAGGCCACGTCCACCGTCTCGCCGCGGATGTCCTCCAGGGCGCGCAGGATGTCGAGGTTCTGCTCGAAGCTCAGTCCCTCGTGGACGAAGCCCGCCACGAAATGGGTCCCCTTCGGCAGGTGGATGTCCGCCAGCGGTCCGTAGAACGCCGGGTCGGTCGGGGGCGGCACGTCGCCGGCCGCGAGCGGATAGTGGATGTACTCCAGGATGCGCCCCTCCGGCCAGGTGTCCACCAGCCGGTTCGACAGCTCGACCAGCGGCTTCACGTCCTTGGGCTGCAGGAGCGGCTTGTTGCGGAGGTCGCCCAGGCACAGGTGGACGCCGATGCGCGCTCCGGCGTCGATCTTCGCGGCCAGGTCGCGGATCGGCGCCACGCTCAACGGCTCCAGCATCTCCGGCATCTCGTAGGCCATGTAGACCTCCGGCGGCGCTTCGAGCTGGATCACCACGCCGTCCCTGCCGCTCCTCACCACCTCGTTCGCCTCGCGGGCGAGCACGTCCTCGAACGCGCCCCGGTAGCGCATGCGGTCGGCCGGATTTGGGAAGGCGAAGCCGAAGCAGATCCCCGTCGGGATGCCCATCTGGAACCGGATGCCATCCAGCCCGCGCTCGGACGCGAGGCGCCGCAGCACCGGCATGTTCTGCTTGCAGAAGACGTCGTAGTCGAAGCGCACCCGCTCCGGCACGTGCTCGGGCGGGCAGACCGGCTCGATCTCGGGCAGGCCCGTGTAGTCCACCGGCACGCCGTTGGCGCCCCTCACCGGCGGCTTCACCAGGTGCCAGTTGGCGGGATCGTTCTGCAGGATCTCGAACGCGCGGATGATCCAGCAGGCGCGGGTGCCGTCCGGAAACTCGGCGGTACGCTCGCCGACCTCTCCGTCGGGAAGGCTGAACAGGTAGGGACCGACCTTGTCGAGCGCCCGCCGCATGCACTCCTCGTCGCTCTCGAACGGCATGCTGCCGACCAGCAGGACCGAACGCCGCATATTTCTCTCCTTTCGAATTACCGCGATTATAGGGCGGAAAGATGGAGAGACACACGGCGGAACTGTCAGGGGAGCAAAAAGAAGGGAGGCGCCTCCGGGTGGGGCGCCCCCCAGGCGCACAAAGCTCGTCTCGATTCAGGGATGCGCGAAACGGGGATCGAAAACCGTCACCGGCTCGCAATCTTCACGAGATCGAGCTTCGCGCGGGCGTCCTTCACCCACGGATGGTCCGGCGGGAACTGGGCTTCCAGCGTCGCCAGGCCCTGGGCGAGCATGGACCGGGCCTCCTCGCGACGCCCGAGCCGGGCCAGGCAGTCCCCGAGCAGCACCTCGATCCGGGCGGTCTGGAAATAGCCGGGCGCCCTGGTCTTGCGGAGGATGTCCAGCGACTCCCGGAGGTACGGCTCGGCCTCGGCGGGCCGGCCGGCGTTGAGCAGAGCCGTGCCCATGGCCCGCAGAGGCCCGATCAGCTCGTTGTGGCCGGGCTCCAGCAGCTCGCGGCCGGTCGCCAGCGACCGGCGGGCCAGGTCCAGGGCCTCGCCGTGGCGGCCCTGCTCCGAGCGGATCCGGGCGAGCATGGCCTCGACCTGCGCCACGTAGATGTGCTTCTCGCCGTACAGCGCGCGCCGGGTCGCCAGCGACCGCTCGTGCAGCTCGGCCGCCTCCTTCAGCCTCCCCTGCCCCTGGACCGCGCTCGCCAGGTTGAAGAGGACCGTGGCCGTGTCCGCATGGTTCTCGCCATGATTCGCCAGCTCGGAGGCCAGCGCCTCGCGGTACAGCGGCTCGGCGGAGGCATAGTCGGCGGTGCGCGTGTAGGCCAGGGCGAGATCGTTCAGGGTGGCCGCGATGTCCGGGTGGTCCTTCGGCAGGACCCTGCGCTGCGAGGCCAGGGCTTGGCGCAGCAGGGCCTTCGCCTCGCCGGGCTTTGCCTGGACGATGAGCGTCAGGGCCAGGGCGCGCCGGCACTGCGCCACCTCCGGATGGTCTTCGCCGTAGAGCCGGCGCTGGGCGGACAGGACCTGCCGGTAGAGCCTCTCGGCGCCGGGCAGGTCGCCGCGGTCCTTCTTCACCTTGGCCAGTTGGAAGCGCGTGCTCGCCACGCCCAGGTCGTCGGACGCCCGCTGATACAGGCCGAGCGCCTCCAGGAGAATCCCTTCGATCTCCCGCGAGCGCGCCTCGTCCGTGCTCTGGTGGCGCTCCGTCAGCAGCGTCCCCAGGTGGACGAGCGCGGCGGCGAGCTCGGTGGGCCCGGAGGGCAGCCGGCGGCGCAACGCGACCGCCTCGCGCAGCAGCGGCTCCGCCTTGTCGTAGTCGCTACGCAGGAAGTGGAGCCAGCCCGCGTGCTCCAGGCTCTCCGCCAGCTCCAGGGATGGCGGGAGCCGGCGCCGGGCGGCCAGCGACCGCTCCAGGAGAGGCGCCGCGTCGTCGAGCTGGCCGAGGCCTACCGACGCCTGGCCGATGGCGTCCAGAAGACCCGCCTGGACCTCCGGGTCGCTGGCCAGCTCCAGTCTCGCGCGCCGGGCGCCGGTCTCCAGCAGCTCCCGCGCCGAGACGTTCTCGGCCCCCTTCTGGTAGGGGTCGGCGTGCTCGAACACGTCCACCAGGAAGGCCAGCGCCGCGCGCGAGGTGTCGCGCTCGCGCTCCACGCGCCGGCGCTGCTGGACCAGACTGATGAAGAGCCCGGCGATGAGGATCAGGGCCAGGCCCGTCAGCGCCACGCTCAGGCGGTGGCGGCGGACGAACTTGCCGGCGCGATAGAGCGGCTTGTCCGGACGGGCCGAGACGGGCATCTCCTGCAGGTAGCGGTCGATGTCGGCGGCCAGCTCGATCACGGACTGGTAGCGCCGCTGCGGCTCCTTGCGCAGGGCCGTCAGCACGATGGTGTCGAGGTCGCCGCGCAGCTGGCGGCGCAGCTCCCGGGGCTTCATGCAGCGCGCCGCCGCGATCCTCTCGGCCGGAGGACCGTCCTCGCGATCGAGAGCCTGGCTCGGCCGCTCCGGCTCCTGCTCGAGAATCGCCATTTCCAGCTCGTGCGGCAGCCCGTGCTTCAGCCGGTACGGGCTGCGGCCGCAGAGCAGCTCGTAGAGCACCACGCCCAGCGCGTACACGTCGCTCGCGGTCGTGATGGCCTCGCCCCGCACCTGCTCCGGGCTCGCATAGCCGGGCGTCATCATGCGGAAGCGCGTGAGCCCCGGCTCGCCCTCCCGCTCCCGCGCGAGCTGCTTGGCGATGCCGAAGTCCAGGAGCTTGGGCTCGCCCTCGGCGGTCACCAGGATGTTGGCCGGCTTCAGGTCGCGATGCACGAGCAGGTTCTGGTGCGCGTAGGACACCGCGTCGAGCAGCCGGCGGAAGAGGCGGAGGCGGTCGTCGATCTCCAGCCGGTTGTGGTCGCAGTAGTCGTCGAGCGGCAGCCCCTCGACGTACTCCAGGACCAGGAACGGGACGCCCTGCTCCGTCTCGCCGCCATCGTAGAGCCGGGCGATCGCGGGGTGCTCCAGCCGGGCGAGGATCTGGCGCTCGGCGCGGAAGCGCTGGAGGTCTTCCGGATCGTCGGTGCCGGGGTGCAGGAGCTTGAGCGCCACCCGGCGCTCGAACTGGCCGTCGTCGCGCGTGGCGAGATAGACCGTGCCCATGCCGCCGCGGCTGAGCAGCCGCTCGATCCGGTAGGGGCCGAAGCGCGAGCCTTCGGCAGCCTCCTCCCCGCCTTCGAGGACGATGAGGGGAGGCCGCTCGAGGAACGTGTTCGCGCTCTCGTCCGCAACGATCAGCCGCTCGACGGCCTCGCGCAGCTCGCGGTCGTCGCCGCAGGCCCGATCGAGAAACGCGGCGCGCTCCTCCGGGGGGAGGGTGAGCGCTTCGTCGAACAGGGCATCGATCCGGCTCCAGCGCTCAACATCCACGATTCTCCCCTCCGCACACGCCCAGCTCCTGGTAGAGCCAGGCCTTGGCGCGGCGCCATTCCCGTCCCACGGTTTCCGGCGAGGTGTGGAGCACCGCCGCCGTCTCTTCCACGGTCAGGCCGCCGAAGAAGCGCAGCTCCACGACCTGGGCCTTGCGGTAGTCGATCTCGGCGAGCGCGCTCAGCGCCTCGTCGACCGCCAACACGTCCGGAGACTGCGCGGCCGCGACATCCACCGCCTCCGACAACGTGGCCCGCATGGCTCCGCCGCCGCGCCGGGCGGCCCCCTTGCGGCGCGCGTGGTCCACCAGGACGCGGCGGATCACGTGGGCCGCGAACCCGAGGAACTGGCTCCGGTCCTCCCAGGTGACGCCGTGGACGTCCCGGAGACGCATGTACGCTTCGTTCACGAGTGCCGTGACCTGAAGCGTGTGCTCAGGCCGCTCGCGCCGCAGCTCCCGCGCCGCGATCCGCTTGAGCTCGTGATAGAGGAGAGGCACAACCTGGTCGGCTATCCGTACATTTCCGTCCGACCATTCCCGCAACAACGCAGTCAAGCCCATACCCACGATACACCTCGGACGCCCTCGAAGTTATGGGTTCACCGCAAATGCGTTCCCGAAACAAGGTAGCTGAAACTTCAAGGAAGCAGCGCAGCGCAGTGGCTCTTCGACACCAATATGCTATGGCTACATATGGAATGCAAGCCGTACCTTCTTGCAGACGCTCTGATGCAGACAAGCATGGACTGTATACGGATGAAAGTCCAAAATGTCACAGCAGAAAATGCTTAAGAACAATCTGCCCGGTCCGGCCAGAGCTGCGAGAGCGATGAGGGCGACGACGCGCCGCAGCCCTTCCGGAGAGATATACTCGACCCTCCAAACCGGGAGAAACCGACATGAAGAGACCCTCCGCGCGGGACGTACTTGGCTCATCCCTGGTCCGCCTGATCCTGCCGGCCCTGCTGCTCGCGGGCCTGACTGGCTGCGCCACGGCCAAGGTGCCGCAGTTCCAAGCCTTTGCCACAGCCGGAACGACCTACACCCAGGCGGTCACGGGCCTGATCACCGAGGTCGGCAACACGGCCGTAGACGCCAACTCCGTGAAGCTCCTCCAGAACCGGTCGCTCGCCCCGGTCAGCCTGACTGATTTCAATCAGCAGGACCAGGATATGCGCAACTATCTCGGCGAGCTGACGCGCATCCAGGCGCAGGTCACCCTCCTGGGCGACTACTTCAACGCCCTTGCCGGCCTGGCCACGAGCAGCGCGCCGCAGTCCTTCGGCACCGAGGTCCAGACCCTCGCCACGACTCTGGTCGGTGTAACCCAGGAGGTCAAGGGCACCACCATCGCCAAGTCCTCCCAGATCGCAACGGCCGCCGGCAGCGTTGGAGGCCTGGTGGTCAAGGGAGTCCAGGGCCGCGAGCTGAAGAAGGAGCTCGAAGCCCGCAAGCAGACCATCTCGGACATCCTTCAGCTCAACCAGGTCCTGCTCGCGACCCTGAGCAGCCAGACCGAGGCCAACGTGCGGTTCACGAATGCCATGACCTATGACCAGCAGGTCATCGAGCCCTTCATGGCCGGCCAGGTGAGCCAGGCGCAGCAAACGTCCTGGATGTCCGAGAGGCTCTCCGGGCTCTCGAAGCCTGTGCTGGTCCAGCAGGTGAACACCGCCGCCGAGGCCGCGAGAGACCTCCAGCAGGCCTGGAACAAGCTCCTCTCGAACGACCTGACTGCCGCGGACATCCAGACCATCACCTCCGAGTTGGCCCCGGTGATCGCAAGCCTCGAAGCCCTGAAGCCCAAGAGCCAGACCACGACGACCAACACCAACTCGACCGGCAGCACGGGAGGCACCCAGCCATGAGCGATCCGAACGAGACCGGTACCCCCACCGGCCAGCCCGAACAGCCCGCCGCCTCCTCCGATCCGGTCACCGAGGCCCAGACCGCCGCCACCCAGGCGCAGGCCGAAGCCGACAAGGCCCTGGCCGATCCCCAGGCAGACCTCAATGCGCTCCTCGACGAATTGAGGACCATCGAGGTCGAGCTCTATGGCATCGAAATCGTCCAGCAGGTCCAACAGCTCTCCGACGCCGAGAAGCAGGAGTTCGTCGCCGCCCGTCTTCACCTGACCTCGGTCATCAACGAGCTCAATACCGCCCAGCTCAGCGACATCGCCGACAAGCTGGAGCAGCACAAGGGTGAGTTGCAGTCAGGGATTCAGAGCCTGCAGAAGTCGCTCGACTCGCTCACCGGAGCGTCCGGGTGGGCGGCGGCGGTGAATGGGATTATTGGGGTGATTGGGCA
>DATANP010000058.1:0-2809 GCA_036266195.1 Thermoanaerobaculia bacterium
GTCAAGGTTGCCGGCCGGGAAACAAGATTGTCCCGCCACCGATAAGATTGTCGGACGGGAAAACAACGTTGTCTCGCCGCCGACAAGCTTGTCGGCCTTCCGACAAACCTGCGCCGTGGCCTGGCAGGTACGCGTACGTCCGCTTCTACTGAGACGGGCCTCGCGTTGACCCTGTACGGAGCCTGACGTACACTGAACCTGAAGTTGTACGTCAGGAGGTTGCCGGCATGCAGACGAAGCTCACCTTGAGGATTGACGAGGGCTTGATCGAGAGGGCCAAGTCCTACGCCCGTCAGTCCGGAAAATCGGTCTCCCAACTGGTCTCCGACTACCTGGAGATGTTGCCGGAGCAGGGTCAACGCCCGTCCCGGCCGTTGACGCCAATCGTCGAGTCTCTCCGCGGATCTCTGGCCGGTTCACGGCTGGACGAGAACGACTACCGCCGGCATCTGGAGAAGAAGTACCTTTGAGGGTCCTGATCGACACCAACGTCATCCTCGACGTGATGTTGGATCGAGAACCCTTCGTGACAGCCTCGGCCGAGGTGCTCTCCCGGGTAGAGGCAGGAGAGCTCACAGGCTGCATCTGTGCCACTACGGTTACGACCCTCCACTACCTCGCGACCCAGGCCGTCGGTCCGGAGCAGGCCCTGGCGGAAGTGCGGAAAGCCCTCAGCCTGTTCGAGATCGCCCCGGTAGGCAGGGCCGTTCTGGAATCGGCTCTCGATCTGGGCTTCAAAGACTTTGAGGATGCTGTCCTCCACGAGGCCGCGCGCCAGGTGGGCGCCCAAGGAATCGTGACGCGCAACGCCCGGGATTTCAAAGCCGCTACGCTCGCCATCTACACTCCAGAGGAGCTTTCGCTGGCGCTTTTCCTCAGCGACCAGGATCGTCAGAGCACATCCAACTAGATCAGGGAGGTCCGCGGGGAGACTTCCCGGCCCTGCCGGGAGGGTCCCCGGCGCTGCCGGAAGGGTTCCCGGAGTTGCTGGGAGGGTTCCCGGAGACGCCGGAAGGGTTCCCGGAGAGGCCGGAAGGGCTCCCGGAGCCACTGGGAGGGTTCCCGGAGTCGTCGGGAGGGTTCCCGAAGCCACCGGGAGGTGTTCCCGGCGCTGCCGGGAGACGATCCGGCGCTCCGGGGAGCCTCCCCGGGATCTCCGGAAGGCAGTCTGGCGTTCCACGGAAGGGGCCACAACGAAAGAGGCGGCCTGACGGCCGCCTCTCGACAGGTTCCGGTTGGGACGCGCGCTCAGCTCGCCTTGCGCATGGCGGCGGCGGGGCGGGGGCGGGCGATCAGGTAGCTGGCCGGGACCGCGCCCTCCTGGCCCTGGGCGATGGGAATGGTCTTCACCGTCAGGCCGGTGCCCTCGTTGAGCAGCTCCCACTCGCTGTCCGGGAAGAGCCCGACGCGCTCCTCGGCCTCGTAGCCCACCGGCACAACGCCGTGCTCCACCACGCGCTCGATCAGCGGCGGCAGGTCCATCTTGCCCTTGGCCGGCAGCGAGCGGAAGTAGTTGAGCGCCTGCGAGGAGAGCTCGATCTGGTAGAGCACGCCCTTCTCGCCCAGCAGGGTCTTCAGGCTCTGGACGAACTTCGGCCGGTCCACCTTCTGGATCACGTGCATCACCGTGCGGATGTAGACGTTCACGTCGCCGAACTCGGCGTGGAAGGCCTCCGCCTGCTCCGGACGGGTCGCATCCAGCACGCGGTAGACGACGTTCTTCTCCTCCTTCGTCTCCTGGCGCGCGATGTCGATCGCCGACGGCGCGACGTCCGCGCCGATCACGGTGTCGAAGTAGTTGGCCAGGTAGCGCGACTGGCGGCCGTTGCCGCAGCCGAGGTCGAGGATCGGAACGGTGCGGTCCATGTAGGACTGGAAGCGCGGCAGGTCCTCGGCCGCGGCGATCTCCACGCGGGCGTCCCAGACCACGTGGCCGTCCTGGCCCGTCTTGTCGACGGTCTTCCAGAACTTCTCCCAATGACGGTCATACTCTCTCGGGTCGCCGTTCTTCAGACGGAGCCGGAGAAAGCCGGTGTAGAGCTTGAGGGTGTTGGTCAGTCCCATTTGAGTCTCCCTTAAAAATCAATCGATCATGCCGAAACAACGGCGCGTTTCGCCGCTTTCCGGACCAAAACTCGGACACAGGGCTGCCTTGAAGTAACTGTCGGGTCCGTCTCTTAGTGCGGGACGGGAGGAGAAGCGGGACAACGATGCGGCAAGTTCGCGAAGACGGGGCCCTCAGCCCATCTCCATCACCTTCGCCAGCTCGGTGCGGACCAGCGGCAGGTCGGGGGGCAGCCAAGCCTCGAAGCCGGGGCTGGCGAAGAGGGTCTCGTCGCCGGGATAGGTCGGGACCAGGTAGAGCGGGAAGCGCTCGAAGATCTCCCGGTCCGGACGACGGCGGCGGCGCTGGACCTGGGCCCGGCGCTCCGCGGCATCGTCCAGGTGGCCGAGCAGCCAGTGGAGAGCCCGGAACTGGGCGATGGTCCGCTCGTCCGTGAGGCAGGGGGCGTCCGGGATCGGTGGAGGCGGAGGCGGCGGGGTCCGGGCGGCCTGGATGCGCTCCGCCACCTTGGCCAGGAACTTGCGCGGCCCGTGCTCCTTCATCTTCAGAAGGATGTTCTTCGGCGTGATCGGCACCCGGGCCGGCGGCTGGATCGGCGGCGCACCGTTCCCGGTGTTGGCGATCAGGCCGGCGTAGGGGTCGATCCGCAGCGTGCCGGTGCCGGGGTTGCTGTCGAGGAGCAGGCGCTCGGTGCGGTAGACCAGGGTCAGCATGAGCGCCGGCATGATCCGTTCCCAGACGCCG
>DATANP010000059.1:0-3002 GCA_036266195.1 Thermoanaerobaculia bacterium
CCGGCCACGCTCGCCATGATCCTGGACTCGGAGCCGGCGCTCGCGGGGCCTCCCCTCGGTCAAGGACTACGTCCACGCCCTGACCGCGAACGCGCTGGACGGGGAGTGGGACAGCCTGATCCCGCTGGTCACGATCAAGGAGTCCTACTTCTTCCGCGCGCCGCAGCAGTTCGACATCATCCGGGAGCAGGTGCTGCCGCGCCTGATGCAGGCCCGGGCGCAGTCGAGGCACCTGCGGATCTGGTGCGCCGCCTGCGCGAGAGGCGAGGAGCCGGCCACGCTCGCCATGATCCTGGACTCGGAGCCGGCGCTCGCGGGCTGGGACTGGACCATCGTGGCGACCGACGTGGACGAGGGCGCGCTCTCCGGGGCCCGGCTCGGCCTGTACGGGGACCGCGCGGTGAACCAGGTTCCGCAGCCTCTGCTGGAGCGCTACTTCCGGCGCCGCGGCAAGCTCTTCGAGCTCGACCCGGAGCTGCGCTCGCGCATCGTCTACCGGCACCTGAACCTCGCCCACGCGCCGTTCTCCCTGCCGTTCGAGGAGTGCGACCTGGTCCTGCTGCGCAACGTCCTCATCTACTTCCGCCGGCCCTTGCAGAGGAGGGTGATCTCGCAGGTCGGTCATCTCCTGGCGACGCACGGCTATCTCTTCCTGGGGGCGTCGGAGACCCTCTGGCAGATCCAGGACGACCTGGAAGCGGTCGATCTCGGCTCCTGCTTCTGCTACCGGCACCGCACCGGTCCGCGACCCGAGCCTCCGAAGCTGGAGAAGGTCCGGCCGCCGATGCCCGTCGCTCCGTCTCCGCCTCCGAAGCCCGCCCCCCGGCCCGCGCCGAAGCCGAGGGTCGAACCGCCTCCGCCGCCCGTCTCCCCGGTCAACACCCCTTTCGGTGTTTCGGAGATGCTGGCAAGGGCGGCCCGCGACTTGGCGGAGAACCGGATCGGGGATGCCACCCGTGACATCGAGCAGCTCATGGAGACCGATCCCTCGGACCCCGAGGCCTATGCGCTCGAAGGCTTCCTGCACGACCTCACCGGCCGCACGGACGACGCGACTGCTTCCTATCGAGCGGCCCTGTACCTGGACGCCTCGCTCTTCCAGGTGAGGGTGCTCCTGGCCGACTGCCTCCTCCGTCTCGGCCACAACGATCTCGCGAGGCATCAGTACCGCGAGGCGCTGGCCGTCCTGGAGAGCGGCAGGGAGAGGACCCTGACCCTCTTCGCCGACCTTCCGCTGCCGGACCGCGAAAGGGCGAGGCGGCGCTGCCAGGACGTCCTCCGCCGAGGCTGAGGTCTTTCCGCTGGGAGCGCCGGCGTCCCGCCGGCTCAAACCAAGGGTGGGAGGGGGCGCCCTCTCCTGCGAAGCAGGGGAGGGTCGGGGAGGGGTCTTCTTCTTGGTGCCACACACCTCCGGCCTCGCCGGGGGGCTGTCGGCCCAGGCAGCCCCCCGGCGTCCTACGGGTACATCGCTTGTCAAAGAACAAAGGCAGCCGGCGCACCGGCCACCGACAACGGTATACGGACAAACCCGCCAGACCGTCGTCTTCCAGGCCGCCCAGGATAAACTCGATCCGGCCGGATTGAGCCGGTCACTGCGAAATCCGTAGGTAGTTACAAAAATCAGGGGGTCGAAAACACCTCGCGGGAGTCTGTGGTTCCTATATAATAAGGAAGGGGTCTGCTTCTCCGGCGGGCGGAGGATGGGTAACGAGGCATAAGAGGGGCCGTTTGGGTGGCACGGAGGCGATGCAAACTCATCCACGGCGATGTAACGTTCCCTGGCGCAATGTCAACTCCCCTGGGCCGTTGCCAGGTTATCCGGGCCATTGCCAAGTGCCCCAGCGTAATGCAAGGTGCCCTGGGCCGTTGCAAACTGCCTCGAGCTGTTGCAAGGTGCCCTGGGCCGTTGTCAACTGCCCTGGCCCAATGCGAGCTCCCCCAAGCCGTTGCAAACTGCCCTGAGCCAATGCAAGGTGCCACAGCGCAATGTCAGGTGCCTTGGCGCAATGTCACCTGACATTCCGCCAAGGGAGTTTACATCGCGATCTTGCAGCCTTCCCGGCCTTCCCGCAGGTCAATGCCTCGTTGCGCCGCCAAGCCCGTTTTGAGTGGGCTGATTTCTGTAACTACCTACGAATTTCGCAGTGACCGGCCTCAAACGGCGCCTGGCTCCTTATAATGCGCGCTCGCCCGTTGCCAACGTGCGACGGCTCGGCAGGCTCGCTCGTATAAGGATCTGTTGGCGCAGTTGCCGTTTCGCCGGTGATGGGTAGTGAGGTCCGGGAGGTTTGATGCCTCCACGGACCGAGCGTTCATTGAAAACTGAATAGGGATGGCGGCCGCCGGGTCCAAGGACGCCGCCGTTCCGACCGAGGAGGGCCGCCTGCCGGGGAGGGGGCGGTTCGGTGCCCGAGGTGTGCGAAGGCCGGGGCGCTTCGCACGGGACTCGGCGCCGAGATTCCTCCGGGTGAAGTGCCTCCCCTTCGCCCCGCATCTCAAGTCTGGCTCCGGGACGCTGCCGTCTCAAGTACCTGGAGCAGAAAGTCGTCTATCTATCTAAGCCTCTGTGAAAATTGACCCATAGGCACTCGATGAGAAACCGACCGACTTCTGGCGCCTATGCAGCCGCTAGGAAGCAGGATTGACGTCCGATCCCGTGCAGTCTTATACTTGCTAAGTCCTGATATTCTGAAAGCTTGCGGCGCGCCACGGCACAGGACGGAGGAATGCTTCGCTTCATCGAACTTGATGCGAAGGACGATGCGGCGGGGTTCATTAGCCGACAGATACCGAGGTTGAGCGGCGTAACGTGGAGTTGCCATGCGCAATAGAACCATCGTCCTAGTCGTTCTGGCTACCTTGGGCATTGCTACGGTGTGGTTATTATTGGAGGGCCAGCCAGAACTCGCCAACGGAGCCGTCAGGGGTTTCGAGACCGAGTCGGTGATACTCTATCAATCTGACCCTGTCTTGCGTGAGCGTCTGCCGAGCCCTGAGGATCT
>DATANP010000060.1:0-6089 GCA_036266195.1 Thermoanaerobaculia bacterium
GGGTCCTGGGTGAAGAGCGCCCTCAAGTACGACATCGCGAACAACAATGGCGTGCTGATGTGGGCCCCGGCCGGAATCAACTAAACCGTCGGAGACTCCCCCGTCCGGCCCTTCCGGAGGAAGGAAGAGCCGGCGGCGGCGAGGACCAGGACGGTATCGAGCAGGACTGGGGGCGGCCACAGGGCCGCCCTCTCTTTTGTTTCTTTTGGTCCGACGGGCTCGTAGTTTCTACGCGTGGCTCCGGCTAGCTCCTATGTAGAAACTGCGGTCTCGGGCAAGTAGCAAGCACGCTTCACGGCCTGCGCAATAGGGGCTACATTGGGGAGGCGTTCAATCACGGACGCCAGAAGGGAACCTCTCTCATGAAACGCTTTATGATCAATTCTTTGTTGTGCGTCGCGCTGCTGGCGCTCGCCGGATGCTCCTCAACCATGATCTCCGAGAGTACGCGGGATATGGATTCCGCCATCTCCTCGAAGATCGATGAATCGCTCGAAGCCAGCACGGCCGTGAAGGCGCGGCAGGTGAACGTCCAGACCCGCGAAGCCGTGGTCTACCTGACCGGCATTGTCGACTCCGAGGACTCTCGCCGCGAGGCCGGGCGTATCGCATGGCACACGGCCGGCGTGGACGGCGTGGTGAACGATCTGACCGTCGGCGAGCGGACTGTCGGGGACTGGGTGGACGACACCCTGATCAGCTCGCGCCTCAAGGCGCAGCTCATCGCCGACACCGACGTGCGGGCCTCGGACATCGACGTGAGCTCCTCGCAGGGCGTGGTGACGTTGATCGGGCGCGTCCGTTCCACGGAGATGAAGCAGGATGCGGAGCGCATCGCCCGCGGCATCAAGGGCGTCACCGACGTCCACAACGAGCTGGTGGTCGGCAGGATGTCGAACTGACCCGCGGCGGCCAGGTTGCAATCAGACGAACCGAACGGAGGCAAGAATGTCGATAGCCAAGGTTTCCGAAATCAGCGCGACATCCGCCAAGAGCTTCGAGGACGCGGTCGTCCAAGGGCTCGCCCGGGCGAACAAGACGCTGCGCAACGTGCGCAGCGCATGGATCAAGGAGCAGCAGGTGCGGGTGCATGAAGGCGCCATCACCGAGTACCAGGTCAACATGATGGTCACCTTCGTGATCGAAGACTAGGGCGTCGTCAACCTTGAATTGCCAGGCTGCTTCTTTCCCTGGGAGCGCCGGGATGCCGGCGCTCCCAGGGACGATCGGCATTTCTTACATGCAATTTATACCGATGCGCCGGTCGCCGGCACCGGGTCTGAAAGAAAAAAGGGCGGCCGTCAGGCCGCCCTCGGTGCTGCTCGATGCCGTCTGGTTTTACTGCCAGTAGGGCTTGTAGCCGTAGAACTTGTAGACCTCGGCGCCCCAGGTGCGGTCCGACGCCATCGGGGGGTTGTTTTTGTCGAAGCCGGGGGCGTTCTTCAGCTTGTTCTTGTCGACCTCGAGCGTGAAGTGCTCACGGCTGGCGTCGAGCTTCAGGGCCTCGAACGGAACGGCGAACAGCTTCTCGCCCATGCCCAGGAAGCCGCCGAGGGAGAGGATGGCATAGGCGACGCGCCCCTTCTCCAGGTCGAGCATGAGCTCCTCGATCTTGCCGAGGCTCTCTCCGGCATGGTTGACGACGGCGTCGCCGACGACGGCGGTGGTCGAGAGGACGTTGGGGTGGGTTTCCACAGTGGTGTTGGACATGAGGTACCTTTCCAGTGGCGGTAGTTCCAAACAGACCCGATTGGACAGGCCCAGGATAGGCGAGGCGTTCGCGGGGCTGGCGATAACCTTTTACATTCATAAAAAGGTTGCAAGATCCGCGCCGCATCGAGCCTGCGACCGCGGTCGAGCGCGGCACCAGCAGGAGCCGTCCGATTTTTGCCATAATGGCGGTTGCGGCCATGCTGGATCCAGAACCATCGGAGCCCGTCCCGGAGCAACGCGAGTGGCGGCTCGCCGGCCTCATCGCCTTCGGGCTGTTGGCGGTCCTGGTGCTCGCGGCCGCCTTCCTCATCCTCTGGCCCTTCCTCTCCGCCATCATGGTCGCGGCGATCCTCGTCATCCTGACCTACCCGATCTACCGGCGCCTCCTGGCGCGGCTGCATGGGCGGTCCCCTGTGGCGGCGCTCCTGATGCTGGCCGGTGCCAGCTTCCTGCTGGTCCTGCCGGCCGTCCTCATGGTCGTCCTGTTGATCGGCCAGGCCAGGCTGCTGATCGACAAGCTGCAGAGCGGGGAGGCCCAGGCGATGCTCGCTTCGCTCGACCTGGCCGGCCGGCTGCGCTTCCTCACCCGCTATATCCCGAGCTTCGATTCCGCCACGCTCAGCCCCGAGCGGATGATCCTGCCGCTCCTGCGGCAGGTGCCCGGCTGGGTCGAGCAACACGGCCAGGCCGTCCTCGGTGGACTCGCCGACCTCGTGGTCGGCATCTTCCTCGTGCTGCTCGCGGCGTACTTCTTCTTCGTCGAGGGAGAGGGCATCCTGCGCGAGCTCCACTCCCTCTCGCCGCTGCCGCGCCGCTACGGCCGCCAATTCGCGGCGCGGTTCGAGTCGGTCATCGACGCCACCTTTCGCGGCCAGTTGATGACCTCGCTGGCGCAGGCGATCGCCATCACGGTCGGCCTGGCGATCGCGCGGGTGCCCGGGGCGCTCCTCTGGGGAGCGGTCGCCGCGGTCCTCTCCCTCCTGCCGATGGTGGGTGCCGCGGTCGTGTGGGTGCCGGCCACGATCTACCTTGCGGTCGCGGCCTCCCTGGGCCAGCGCGGCTACGGCTGGGCGATCTTCCTCGCGCTCTGGGGGCTTCTCGTGGTCTCGACGATCGACAACGTGGTCCGTCCCTGGGCGATGAAGGGAAAGGCGCAACTGCCTGCCATTCCTCTCCTCTTCGCCGTCCTCGGCGGCTTGCAGGTCTTCGGCTTCGTGGGGCTGGTCATCGGACCGCTCGTCTTCTCGCTGCTCAAATCGATCCTCGACATCTACAAGGAGTCATTCCAGACGACGCCGGCCGAAGCGCCCGCGGATGCCGGCATCTTACCGGGAGCGTAATTACTACCCGGCTGCTGCGCGCGGGCCCCGTAGAAAGCACGCTTCACGGCACGGTGGATCAGGCCCACACTGAGGGAATGGTAGCTGCCGAGCCAGGCCCTGGCGCCAAGGAGAGAGCGGGAAATCAGGCCCGCAGGCACCGCGACCGGCGGGCCCCCGCCAAGGGTCTCGTCGATGCCCTGATCGAGCCCTTCCTGGTGCTCGACGGGCAGTTGCGGGTGCGCTCCGCGAGCGGCGCTTTCTGCGAGAAGTTCCAGGTCTCGCGGGAGGATACGGAGGGCCGTCACCTCGCCGAGCTCGGAGACGGCCGCTGGGACGTCGCCGGGCTGCGGCAGAAGCTTGCCGAGGTCCTGCCGGGCTCTCATGCCTTCAACGACTTCAGGGGCTTCGAGGTCGAGCAGGAGGTGCCGGGAGCCGGGCGGCGGACCCTGCTCCTCCACGGCCGCGGCCTGCCGGGCGCGGAAGGTTGTCCGAGCGAGATCCTGCTGGCCATCGAGGACGTGACCGAGCGCCGCGCCGCCGAGGCCGCGCTGCGCGCCAGCGAAACGCGATACCGGCGGCTCTTCGAGACGGCGAAGGACGGCATCCTGATCCTCGATGCCGTGAGCGGCAAGGTCGTGGACGCCAATCCGTTCATCAAGGTGCTTCTCGGCTACAGCCACGACGAGTTGCTGGGCAAGGAGCTCTGGCAGATCGGCCTGTTCAGCGACATCGCCGCCAGTCAGGCGGCCTTCCAGGAGCTGAGGGAGACCGGCTACATCCGCTACGAGCACCTCCCGCTTGAGACGCGCAGCGGTTCTCAAGTGGAGGTCGAGTTCGTCAGCAACACCTATCGCGCGGGCGCCAGCGACGTCATCCAGTGCAACATCCGCGACATCACCCTGCGCAGCGGGCTCGAGCGGCAGGCGAAGGAACAGAGCCTTGCCATGGCCGAGCTCCACCGGCGCAAGGACGAGTTCCTGGCGATGCTCTCGCACGAGCTGCGCAATCCGCTGTCGTCGATTGTCAATGCCCTGCAGCTCATGCGCCTGCAGCGGAGCGACGAGAACCCGATCCAGGAGCAGGCGCGCACGATTCTCGAACGGCAGGTCGCGCAGCTCACGCGGCTCGTCGGCGATCTGATGGAGGTCTCCCGCGTCGTGACCGGCCAGCTCCGCCTGCGCCTCGAGAGCATCGACCTGCGCGGCATCGTGACAGTCGCGGTGGAGGCCACCCGTGCGGCGATTGACCGCCGCGGCCACGAGCTCGCGATGGACCTGCCGCCGCAGCCCGTCTGGCTGCAGGCGGATCCGGCCCGGCTCGAACAGGTGATCGTCAATCTCCTCGACAACGCCGCGAAGTACACCGAGCCGTTGGGACACATCTGGCTGTCGCTCGAGACCGAGGGCGATGCGGCGGTGCTGCGGGTACGCGACAGCGGGGTGGGGATCGCGGAGACGGTACTGCCGCGCGTTTTCGACCTCTTCACCCAGGCCGACCGCACCCTCGATCACTCGGCTGGGGGACTGGGCATCGGCTTGAGCCTGGTGCGGGCGCTGGTCGAGCTGCACCATGGCAAGGTCGAGGCCAGCAGCGCGGGCCCGGGGCAGGGCAGCGCCTTCGTCGTACGCCTGCCGATCAGCGAGCCCGGCAGTCGTGCCGGCTCGCTGCCAGAGGGAGCGGGCGGTCATGCCGCCATGGGGATGCCTGTATTGGTGGTCGACGACGACGTCGATGCGGCCGACAGCCTGGCCCTGCTGCTGCGGATGTCGGGCTACGAGGCGCGCGTGGCCTACTCGGGGACGACCGCACTGCAAACGGCCGTCGAGCAGTGCCCGGAGGCGGTGATCCTCGACCTCAGCCTGCCCGAGATGGATGGCTATGAGCTCGGACGGCGGCTACGCCAGCATCCACAACTGGCCGCTGTCCGCCTGATCGCTCTCACTGGGCACGGCCAGCAGGAGGACCTCGACCGCTCGCGCGCCGAGGGCTTCGAGGCCCACCTGGTCAAGCCGATCGAGCTTCGGCAGCTGCTCGACGGGCTGCTTCGGAAGAGCGGAAGCGTGTAACGCCAGCGTAAGGTGACGTCGGCTCGCCGTAGCGTCGAGCCGCACGGTGAGCTTCAGAGCGTTCTGCGTCTGGGTTCGTTCTGTTGAAGAAGCGCCCTAAGACAATGGTAGACCCTAAAACACAGCACGGAGAGAATAGCCGGGCGGCCGTGAGGTAACCAGGCTCTGCCGGCCCGGTTGGCTGGCGCTGAATCCGCTCCGAATCCGGCGCTTCCGGCGCCAAGCGCACCGGCACGCCGCTCAGGACGGCGTTGCCGGAGAGCGGATCGCGCAGGTTCTCGTCGAGCAGAGCGTTGAGGTTGGCGATGTCCTCCTTATTCTATACCCTGAAAGGAGTGGCTGATGGCGTCCCCGCCAAAGATTGTGTTGCCCATCGGCGCATGCAGCACGTATCTCCGTCTCCAAGGTCAGTTTCCAGGCGCAACGGTCAAGATCCACGCCTCGAAGGACGACATCTTCGATACGGTTTTTTCTGGTACCGCGAGCTTTCCGGATGAGGTGTTCGAGCTCACCCGACAACTCGGACCGGGTGAGCACGTCATTGCCACTCAAGCCGAGCCGGGCACCGACCCACCCAACTGGCGGCCCCGGAGTGAAGACGTCCAGCCGCTGCCCACTTCCGCCGAGCTCAAAGCGGTCAAGCCTGCGACCCACGCGTTCGTCTGCGGCCACTGCATCGCCTTCAGCAACACCTATCCCGGCGGTGTGGTCTCGCTCAGCTCCACAACTGATGGATTGCTGGGTGAGGCACCCGCCGTCGGCCACTTCGCACGGATCTACTTGTCCGCGCCGTTTAGCCATCTACAATCAAACGAGCAGCTCCGAGCGATGCAGACGGTGTGCGGCCAGCCGGGTCCTATCACTGTGCTTACCCCACCCGACGATCCGGCCATGGTCCCGGTGCGAAAGCTCGCCGCGCCCATCGTCAAGGGCCCTTTACATGCGTGCCAGTGCGCGGTCCGGCTCGAGGGCGTGATTCCGGGCGCTA
>DATANP010000061.1:0-7084 GCA_036266195.1 Thermoanaerobaculia bacterium
AGCCCTCGATGTTCCGCGTCGCCACCTGCGCCTGGCTCTTCAGGTCCGCCTGGCGCAGGTTCGCCTCGATCAGTGCCGACAGCTCCCGCTCCAGCAGGGCCCTCTGCTGGTCCAGGAACTCCAGCTCGGGCTTCGCCGCGATCGCGGCCGTGAGCTCACCCCAGTGCTTGATGTACCCCGCATACGTGTTGACAGGCATGTTCTTCTCCTTTCATCTCTCTCGGTTTCAGCCGATCATCTCGGCCAGGTTGAACAACGGTTTCCCGCCCGGGCCCTGAACCTTCACCCGGACCTCCACCACGAGCACGTTCCGCAGTCTCTGCGGTTTCTTCTCCGGCTCCCTGGAGGACGCCGCGAAGCCCTTCACCAGCTCGAACCCCTTCTTTCTTTCCATACAACCTCCTTGTGAATTCCGGGCCGGAATGGCGCCGGAAGATTGGCCTCTCGAACAGCTTCTCGGACTATCATACGAGCCGACCGCAGAATCTGTCTAGGCTCTGGAGAAATTTTGTTTGACTTTGTTCGAGAAGGCGGGATGGCAGGGACAAAAAAGGACCCGTTCCTCCTTTCACGACTAGCGCGAAGGGAGGAAACGGGTTTCGTCAGGGGCAGAAATGTCTTATTCTGTGGTCCGCCGGAGGACCGACTCTTCCATGGCGTTGAACTCGAGGGGAGTCAGATCGAACTCATGCACGTTGCGCAGGATGTCTTCGTCGACGATGCGGAGGTCGGAGGCGAGGTTTTCGGCTCCGACCGCGATCCTCTGCAGAAGACCGTGGAGGTAGGCCTCCTGGGTGACGGGGCGTTTCTTCTGCCTCATCTCCGCGATCTCCTCCAGGGTGGGAGTGGGCAGCAGGGCTTCGGCCTCCTGGATCAGCTCCAGGCCGGCCTCGAACATCTGGGCGGCGATAGCCGCTACCTTCGCGAGGATCGGGATCGGGGTCTCCATGGCGGAGGAAAGTGTCCGCCAGGACCGGCCCGGATGGCGCCGCTGCTGACCAAAATTTGGGAATCTTTCCCCGGTTTGTCAAAAAACGGGGGGGCTGCGGCAACTGTATAGATGATGAGCTCAGACAACGGCATCAAACCCGACCAGGAAGGCTTCGTCTTGTCCTGCATCGCCCTGAAGAAAGGCCTCTACCAGAAGGAGGTCGGCCGGCGATCCGGCATCCCCCCGAAGGATGTTTCGCGACTGCTGAAGAAAGACTGTCTCAAGGAAGAGGACCGCAGGAAGCTCCTCCTTGGGACCGGCGCCACGCCGTCCGAGGTCGCCGGGGCCACCGCGTGCTGGGAGGCGCTGGAGCCCGACCCGGAGCTGACCGACGGGGAGCGGGCCGTGGTCGAGACCGAGATCCTGGAGCGCTCGCGGCGCGACCGGAAGATCCTCAAGCAGATGGCCCTGCGCTCCCGCGAGGTCCCGCCCCCGGACGTCTACCCCGAGGCCGGCGACGTCGAGCCCTGCCGCTGGCGGGCCTCCGAGCAGATGCTCCGCCTCGGAGGTCTCCACGCGGTCGACCGGCCGGCGGCGGCGGCGAGCGAGCCGGAATTCCACAACTGGGCGCTCTGTGTCGAGGCCGCGGAGGAGTCGCGGCGCGCGGCCTCGCGCGACCTGAAGGAGGCGGCCTCCTGGGCGCAGGTGGCCGTGGCCGTCTCCGAGCGCGTCCGGGGTCCCGAGGCGTGGCTCAACCGGCTCCGGGGCATGGCCCTGGCCGTCGAGGCCAACGTCCGCCGGGTCGAAGGCAGGCTGAAGAACGCCCGGGCCGGCATCCGCAAGGCCCTCCCGCTCTGGCTCGCCGGCTCCGACCCGCTCCAGATCATCGACCCCGCCCTGCTGCTCGACCTCGACGCCTCCCTCTGCCGGGCGGAGCGCCGCTTCGACGAGGCGCTGGCCCGGCTCGAAAAAGCCCTGCTTATCGGGCGCTGCCGGGAGCGTTATCTCGTTAACAAAGGGTTCACGCTGGAAGTCATGGGCGAGTACGGACGAGCCCTCGAAGCCCTGCTGGCGGCCCAGCCGGACCCGGAGGCAGACCCACGCCTCTGGTACCAGCGCAGGTTCAACATTGCGGTCATCTACAGCCACCTGGAGCGGTACGCCGAGTCGGCCGTGTTGCTCCAGGAGGTCCGCGAGGTCGCGACCGACCTCGGGGACGAGATCTTCCTGATCCGGGCGACGTGGCTGGAGGGGAGGCTGGCCGCGGGCCTGGGCCGGACGCACGAGGCGCTCGGCTTGCTGGAGCGCGCCCGGGTGGAGTTTCATGCCCGGGAGATGAGCTACGACGTGGCCCTGGCCCTGCTGGAGACGCTCGCCCTGCTGCTCGGCGAGGGCCGGACGGCGGAGGTCAAGGCCCTGGCGCCGCGCCTGTCCGAGCTGTTCACGGCCAACGGAATCCACCGGGAGGCCCTGGCCGCGCTGCGAATCCTCTATGACGCATTGGAGAAGGAGACGGCCACCGCGGACCTGGCCCGCCGCGTCCTGCGCTTCCTCTTCCGCGCCCGGCACGACCAGGGCCTCCGGTTCAACCTAGGGTGAGCATCGTGGGTTGCCATTCGGATCGGCGCCGCAGCCCTCGTCAGATTGGATCTGCGGGGGGATCAGGATCTGGAGCGCGTCGAAGAGGAACAGGAAGAGCTGGAGCATGCGTGGGCCTCCCATGGAAAGGGGTTGGGCGGCTAGTGTGCGAAAAATCCCACATTTCTGCCAGCAGAGGAGAGGCGTAAGTATGGTCGAAAGAAAGAGGCGTCTGGCGCGGCTGTTCCGGGCGGAATCGCTTCTGACGCAGGCCGGGATCGAGGAGAGGACGGGCATCGACCGCGTGACGATGGCCCACTACGAGGCCGGAGACAGGAAACCGACGAGGGAGCACCTGGAGCTCCTGGCCGCGGCCGCGGGGATGACGGTGGCGGACGGGGAGGAGATCCTGAAGCTCTCCGACGCCCGGCGCGGGCCGCGTCTCCGGCAGGGCCGCGGGGCCGCGGACCTGATCGCCGAGCTGGGCGACACGCATCACGCGCACCGCGCCTGGCAGCGGTTTCTCCGATTGCCGGGTTGAAAGGACTCAGGGACTGCAAGGGCTGCAAGGACGCCAGACTTCTTCCTTGGGTCGTTGCGGTCTCTGCAGTCTCTTTGGTCCTTTGTCAGTTTGCGCGCCGCCACGCCTCGTGGCGCGGCGCCAGCATCGGGTAGCGTGCTCTACCCGCTCGTGGCGGAGCGCCACGGCACGTGGCGCCTTCCCACGCATCGCTGCGAGGCTCTACCCGCTCGCGGCGGCGCGCCACGAGACGTGGCGGCGCGCCACCGGACGTGGCGCTACGCCGCCACCAGCCGCCAGGCCAGCTTGAGCGCCCCGTCGAGCCCCAGCTCCCGGGCCGCCAGGGTCCGCCCGTGGATGCCCAGGAGACGGGAGAAGAGCGCCGGCTCGGCGGCCAGGGCGCGGAGGGCGCGGCGGCGGAGGCGGGGGCGGCGCTCCAGCCTCAGCACCATCGCGGTCATGAAGTCGGGCAGCCGCGAGATCTGCCGGTGGGCTTCGCCATAGAGGGCGAGATCCCCGGCCTGGATCGCGTCCACCACGGCCGCGGACTGGTGGAGCGCCACGGCCATGCCTTCGCCGGTGATGGCGTCCAGATAGCCGGCGGCGTCTCCGACCAGGGCCACGTTGTCCTTCCAGACCGCGGTCGCCCTCTGGTGCAGCGGGCCGGCGCCCCGGTCCTTCGAGGAGACCGGCGCCCCGGCGAGCCGCGCGTGCAGGGCGGGGAAATGGCCCATCAGCTCGTCGAAGCCGGACGGCCTCCCGCTCCAGAGCAGGGCGACCCCCACCTCGTCGTGGCTCACCGGGGTGACGTAGGCCTCGCAGCCGGGACCCCAGTGGACTTCGACGAGGTCGGTCCAGGGCGAGACGGCGTGGTGGCGCCGGACTCCGAAGCGCCGGAAGGGCCCGGGCCCGCCATTCAGCCCCGCCCAGCGGCGCACGCGGGAGAGGAGACCGTCCGCCCCCACGATCCAGCGCCCCTGGACGTGGCCGTGCCTGTCGGTCTCGATCTTCTCCCGGTCGATCGCCCGGGCGGAGACGCCCCAGCACAGCTCGACGCCCGTCTCCTGGGCCCGGCGCACCAGGTCCTCGTGGAGGGCGAGACGCCGCACGCCGAGCCCGCCGCTTCCCGGGAAGGTCCCCTCGGCCGACAGGCCGCCGTCCACATAACGAATGCCGCGGATGAACGATCCCAGGGGTGCGACGCCGATCTCGCGCAGCCGGGCCACGGCATCCGGCATCAGACCCTCGCCACAGGCCTTGTCGATGGGCGGATGGAACTTTTCCAGCACCGTGACGTCCAGGCCGGCCAGCCGGGCGCGGATGGCGGTGGCGAGCCCGGCCGGACCGCCGCCGATGACCACGAGGTCGCGCCTTCGCCGGGTCATCGCCGGGTCACCGGGTCACTCCCGCCCCCAGCGCATCCGAGCATAGGCCAGGCTGGAGCGCGCCATGGTGCCGGCGAGGCGCAGGGCGGTGACCGGGTCGGGCGGCGCGAGCTCGCCGGCCAGCCAGAGGCGGAGCGCCTCGCGGCGCCGGAGCTTGCCGGACGAGGTACGCGGCAGGGTGCCGGGCTCCAGGACCACCACCTCGTCCACGTCCAGGCCGGTGGCGCCGAGGACCGCCTCGCGGCAGGCCCGCGGGAGCGCTTCGATCTGCCCGGGGGTGGCCTGGCGCGAGGTCTCCACGAAGAGGACGAGGCTCTCACCGTCGGAGTTTTCGGGCAGCCAGCTCGCGGCCACCACGCAGCCGATGCGGACGCCGGGAAGGCCGTCGACGGCGCGCTCGATGTCGTCCGGCGCATGGTTCCGGCCGCGGAGGATGACCACGTCCTTGGCCCGGCCGGTGAGGTAGAGCTCGCCGCCGCGCAGGAAGCCGAGGTCTCCGGTATCCAGCCACCCCTTCTGGAGCGCCCGGGCCGTGGCCTCCGGTGAGTCGAGATAGCCGTCCATTAAAGAAGGTCCGCTCACCCAGACCCGTCCCACCCGGCCCGCATTCAGGACGCGGCCTTCGTCGTCCCGGATCTCCAGCTTCAAGCCGGGCACGGGCCGGCCGACCGAGACGATCTCGCGGCCGTCGTTCACCTCCAGCACGAGGCCCTCCCGGGAGAGGGCGTCGCGGTCCACCCGGACGCTGCGGAAGGGGCGGTGGAGGTCGGAAAAGGTGACGGCCAGGGCGGCTTCGGAGAGGCCATAGACCGGCGTGAGGGCCTCGGGCCGGAAGCCCCAGCGCGCGAAGCGCTCGCAGAAGGCGCGGGCCACCGAGGGGGTCACGGCCTCGGCGCCGGTGAGGGCGTGACGCCAGCCGGAGAGGTCCACCCCTTCCATATCCTCGTCCGTCACCCTGGAGAGACAGAGGCCGTAGGCGAAATTCGGGGCGGGCGAGACGGAGGCCTTCCAGCGCGAGATCGCCCGCAGCCAGAGCGCCGGCCGGGCCACGAACAGCTCCGGCCCGAGCAGGGTGATGGCCGTGTCGAGTGCCAGCGCGGGAAGGATGCAGCCGATCAGCCCCATGTCGTGGTAGAGGGGCAGCCAGGAGACGCCGGTGTGCCGGAAGCCGGGCTCGTCCCGCCAGAAGCTCCTGATGATCTCGGTCTGGGCCACCAGGGCGCGATGGCTGAGCGCCACGGGCTTGGGATCGACCGTGGTGCCGGACGAGAACTGGATCAGCCCGAGGTCCGAAGGATCGGTCCGGACCGCCTCGCCCGGCCGGGCCCGGACCTCCTCGACGGTGCGGCACCCCAGGCCCGGCCGGGCCGCGGCCACGGCCTCGCCCAGGATGCGGCGCACCCGGGAGTCGGTCAGCACGAGCCGGGCGCGGGTGACCTCCAGCATGCGGGCGGTGCGGCGCTGGTACTCCCCCATCCGGCCCAGGCGCACGGGCGGATAGAGGGGGACGGGCACGGCGCCGGCCAGGAGGGTGCCGAAGAAGGCGTCGAAGAAATCGATCCCGGTCGGAAAGACCAGGGCCACCCGCTCGCCCCGGCCGATCCCCAGCTCCCGCAGTCCGCCGCAGACCGCCAGCGCCCGCTCCCGGACCTCGCCCCAGCCGAACCAGGTGTCGCGCTCGGCCCGGTCCAGGAAGCGGACGCCGCCGTGAGCCCCTCGGGGATCAACCCGACCGGCCTGCTCCAGGTAGTCGAGAATGTTGTCAGCCACCAAGCTTCCTCCGCACGACGGCCACCAGGTCGGCCACGGTCTGGATGCCCGCCTCGTCGGCCTCGTCGAGGAGGACCCGGAAGCGGTTCTCGACTTCGGCCGCGAGGGTGAGCAGGCGGACGGAGTCGAGGCGCAGGTCCTCGACGAGCCGCATGTCCATCGTCAGGGGTCCCTGCCAGTCCAGCCGCTGGCGGACCACCTCGGCGATGCCCTCGAGAATCAGGGTGTCGTTCATCTCAGCCCCAGCGCCTCCTCTTCGGCCCGGATGCGGACCCGCAACAGAACAGCGTCGAGCAAAGTGAATACCAGGGCGGTCAGCCAGGCGGTGTGGACCAGGGGGAGAGAGGCGATCTCCAGGACGACGGCCAGGTAGTTGGGATGCCGCAGCCACCGGTACGGTCCGGCTTTGATCAAGGGCGCGTCCGGCAGGACGACGATGCGGGTGGTCCACCGCCCGTCGAGGGTCGAGATCACCCACATCCGGAGAGCGAACGCGCCCAGGAACACCGCCAGGGTCAGGGCGCCGAGCCACGGGATGAACGGGCGATCGAGGAGCCAGACCTCGGCCAGGCAGGAGGCGAGCCACGCCGAGTGGAGCGCGACCATCCAGGGATAGTGGCCGGGTGAGGCCTCGACCCCGCCGCGGGCGAGGAGACCCCGGTAGTTGCGCTTCGCGACCCGCAGCTCCAGCAGGCGCCCGGCCGCCGCGGCCAGCACCAGGATGGTGTAGAGGATGCGGGTGTCGATCATACGGACCCCTCACCCCCTGGCCCCCTCTCCCATCCCCTCCCATCCCCCGGGAGAGGGGGGACGCTTGCAGGCGATCCGGCAAAGATCGTGCTCCCTCGCCTCAGGAAGGTTCCCCCTCTCCCGGGCGGGCGGGAGTGCGATGGGAGAGGA
>DATANP010000062.1:0-30817 GCA_036266195.1 Thermoanaerobaculia bacterium
CACCCACTTCTACCCGCTGCTCGGCAACCCCGAGACCCTGACCGGCCGGCTGCTCAAGGAGCTGGGGATCGATACCGGCTGGGTCAAGATGGACCCGGTCGACACCTTCCACTTCCCGGACGGCACCCGCTTCGCGGTGCCGGCGGACCTCGATCTTTATCTGAGGAAGCTCAAGGAGGAGTTCCCGGCCGAGACCGCCGGCATCGACGCGTTCTTCAAGGCGGTGAACGAGACCTATCTCCTCGGCCTGCTCCACTACTTCCGCGGCCGGCCGCTGGAGACGCTCGACCGTCTGGCCCCCTGGCGCGACATGACCGTGCGGCAGGCGCTCGACCGGTTCTTCACGGACCCCCGGCTCAAGCTCCTGCTGACCGCCGACTGCCCGCACTGGGGCTCGCCGCCGGGCCGCACGTCGTTCGTGTTCGACTCCATGCTGCGGCTCTCCTACTTCCTCGGCAACTACTATCCCCAGGGGGGCTCGCAGGCGTTCGCCGACGCCCTGGCCGCGCGCTTCGAGGAGCAGGGCGGGCACGTCCTGACGAGCGCCCTGGTGGACCGCATCCGGATCGAGGACGGCACCGCCCGCGGGGTGGAGCTGGAGGTCCTGCGCGGCCCCGGCGCCGGCCGCCGGCACACGGTGCGGGCGGGCGCCGTGATCTCCAACGCCGACCTGCTGCTCACCCTGGAGCGCCTGATCGGGCCGGAGCACCTGAAGCCCGGCACGATCGAGCCGCTGCGCCGCCTGAAGCCGACCTTCCCCTGCTTCCTGACCCACGTCGGGCTCGAAGGGGTGCCGGACGACGTGCTCGAAGACGCCCAGGGGTACTACTGGGACTCCTGGGACATGGACCGCGTGGGCATCGACGCCCTGCGCTGCAAGATCTTCGTCCCCACCCTCTACGAGCCGGGCATGGCGCCGCCGGGCGGCCAGATCGTCATCCTCCAGAAGGTCCTAGAGATGGACTACGAGGCCGTCGCCGACTGGCCGGCCCACAAGGCGCGGATCGAGGCCTTCCTCCTGGACCATTTGGAGAGCCGCATCCCCGGGATCTCGAAGCGCATCGTGATCAAGTCGAGCGCCTCGGCCCACACCTCCTGGCGCTTCACCCTGAACCACCAGGGCGCCATGCTGGGCTGGGAGATGTCCCCGGAGCAGCTCGGCGCGGGCCGGCCGGACGTCACGGCGGGCATCGCCAACCTCTTCCTCACCGGTCACTGGACGCGTCCGGGCGGAGGGATCACGCCGGTGATCGTCTCCGCCCAGGAGGTGGCGCGGAGGTTGCTGGCCTCCTTCCGCTGATGGCCGAGCGGATCTCCGTCTTCAAGCGCGCGATCCTCCGGGCCGCGGTTCCGGTCGAGCGCGGGGTGGACGCGGTCAAGTACCGCCTCGGGGAGCGCTTCGACCGCCGCTTTGACCGCAAAGATCCGATCCAGATCCTGCCCTACCGGGGCTACGGCACGCCGGAACGCCTGCACCTGAGCGGCCGCGTGCTCGAAGACGAGCCGGTCGGCACCGCGGGCGAGAACGACTCGCTGTGGAAGAACATGGCGAACACCTGGAAGCGCTTCGAGAGCGACGAGGTGCCGTTCGCCCGCGTCCGGGTCCGGGTGCCAGGCTGGGAGAAGGAGGTCACGGCGGACGACGAGGGCTACTTCCACGCCGCGATCGAGGCTCCCAGGCTGACGGGCACGGACACCTGGCATCCGGTCGACCTGGAGCTGGTCCATCCGGAGCCCGGGGTGACGGCGACCGGCCAGGTGATGGTGCCGTCCGCGGACGCCGAGTACGGGGTGATCAGCGACATCGACGACACGGTGGTCGAGACCGGGGTGACCAAGCGGCTGGCCATGGCGCGCACGGTGTTCCTGGGCAATGCCCGCACCCGGCTGCCGTTCAAGGGCGTGGCGGCGTTCTACCAGGCGCTGGTCGAGGGGGTGCAGGAGGGCGGGCCGAACCCGATCTTCTTCGTGTCCGGCAGCCCGTGGAACCTGTACGACCTGCTGATCGAGTTCATGGATCTCCAGAGCATTCCGCGCGGCCCGCTGCTGCTCAAGGACTTCGGTCTCGGCCCGAGGAAGCTCCTCAAGACCGACACCCGCGAGCACAAGCTCGGCTGCATCCGGCCGATCCTGGACCTCTACCCGAAGCTGCCGTTCATCCTGGTCGGCGACAGCGGCGAGCGCGACCCGGAGATCTACCGCGAGGTGGTGCGCGAGTACCCGGGGCGGATCCGGGCGATCTACATCCGCCAGATCGGCAGCGGGCGGCGGAACGACGAGGTCCTGGAGCTGGCGAAGGAGGTCCGGGAGGAGGGTGTCGCCATGCTCCTGGTGAAGGACACCGAGGCCGCCGCGGTCCACGCCCGCGAGTCCGGCTGGATCAAGCCGGAGAAGGTGCCGGAGGTCCACGAGGAGAAGATCAAGGACGAGACGGCGCCGAGCGTGACCGAGGTGGCGCTGAAGCCGGGGTAGAAACCTCACCCCCTGGCCCCCTCTCCCGTAGGGAGAGGGGGGACCTTTCCGGGGCGATGAAGCGGAGGTCAAGGCAAAGAGGTCCGGATGCGTTCCCCCTCTCCCGGGGATGGGCGGGCGGGAGATGGGAGAGGGGGCCAGGGGGTGAGGTCTCTCTCGGTGTCTGATAGGCTTTGCCCGGCGTATGAAGTCCGACTATCAGATGTTCAAGCTCTGGTGGGTCTCCGTCCTGCCGCTGGCGAAGGACGCGATTCACATCTACATCGGGTTCCTCTGCCTGTTCCTGGCACTGATCCTGTTCCGGCGGAAGCTCAGCTCCTTCCAGGCCCTGATCCCCGGGTTGCTGGTCGCCGTCGCCATGGAGATCCTCGACCTGCGGGACGGCTACGGCATCGGCGAGAGCGTCAAGGACATCATCAACACGAACCTCCTGCCGTTCCTGCTGGTGCTGCTGACCCGCTGGCAGACGTTCAACGTCTGAGCCCCCAGCCAGGGGATGAGCCCTCAGCCAGGAAATCAATTCCGGACGAGGCGCGCCCCGCCCGCGGTGACGTCGCGCAGGGTCCGCGCCAGGTCGCCCGGGTCCACGGGCTTGACCAGGTAGGCGTCGAAGCCGGCCTGGAGCGCCCGGCGGCGGTCCTCGGGCTGGCCGTAGCCGGTCATCGCCACCAGGGCCATGCGGTCGCCGTCGAGCGCCGCGCGGATGCGCTGCGCCACCTCGTTGCCGTCGAGGCCGGGGAGCCCAATGTCGATCAGGGCCACGTCGGGCTGCGAGCCGAGCGCCTGCCTGACGCCGTCGGGCCCGTTCTCGGCCACCTCCACCTCGTGGCCCCAGATCTCCAGCAGGTCGCGCAGCGACTCGCGGCCGTCGTGGTTGTCCTCCACGACCAGGATGCGGAGCCGCTCTTCCTCCTCGAAGAGCGTGTCGTCGTTCGGGTCCGGCACGGCGGGAAGCGGGAGGCCGGCCTCGCTGCCGAGCCGCAGGCGCGGCAGGCGGACAATGAACTCGCTCCCCCGGCCGCGCCCCTCGCTCTTCGCCTCGACCGTGCCGCCGTGGAGCTGCACCAGGCTGCGCACCAGGGGGAGACCCAGGCCGAGGCCTCCTTCCGACCGCTTGCGCGAGCTCTCCACCTGCGTGAACGGCTCGAAGATGCGGGTCAGCATGTCCTCAGAGATGCCGAGCCCGGTGTCGCGCACGCGGACCACCGCCTCGCCCGGCTCTTCAGGGCTCGGGCCGACGGTGAGCTCGACCGAGCCGCCGCGCGGCGTGTACTTGATGGCGTTGTGGAGAAGGTTGCAGACCACCTGCTCCAGCCGCACCGGGTCGCCCTGGACGAGCACGGGCTCCGTGGTGACGCTCACGCTGAGCTCGTGCGATTCGGCGACCCGCTTCATGCCGAGCTCGCTGAGACAGCGCTCCGCCAGGTTCTGGAGGTCGACCGGCTGGACGTGCAGGTCGATCTTGCCGAGCGTGACCCGGGAGACGTCCAGCAGGTCGTCGACCATCCGCACCAGGTGGTGGGTCTGGCGCTCGATGACCTCGCGCTGGCGCACGTCCTGGTATTCCGCGGAGCCGGCCTCCTCCAGGATCCAGATGGCATTGCGGATCGCGGCGAGCGGGTTGCGCAGCTCATGGCCGAGCATGGCGAGGAACTCGTCCTTGCGGCGGTCGGCGTCGGCCTGGCGCTGGAGCAGGTCGCGCACCTCGTACTGGCGGCGGCGGGCGCGCATCCCGGCCTTGACGGAGCTCACCAGGGTGCTCACCCGCACCGGCCGCTCCAGGAGCGTGGCGTTGCCGAGCGGGCCGAGGGTCTCCAGGACCGCCTCGCTGCTGCGCTGGCCGCGGGTGAAGACGATGAGCGGCAGGTCGGACCACGGGCCTTGGCGGCTCAGCGCGCCCAGCAGGGCATGGACGGTCCAGGGGTGGAGCGCCTCCTCGGCCAGCACGGCGACGGCGGCGCCCTCCTCGATCCCCTGGCAGAGCTCGTTCTCGTCGGCGCAGGCGAGGCTCTGCAGCCCCGCCTGACTCAGGAGGTCGCAGGCGAGCAGCGCGTCGCGCCCGGTGGGAGCCAGGACGAGCACGCGCTCCTCGACGCGCTGAGCATCAGCTTCGGGCGTCATGGTCTTCGAGCAGGGGGGCGGACTTGCCTGTGTACTCCAGTTGTCCCGTAAGGATTCCATGGAACTCACTCAGCTCCCTGCCGATGCGGATGCCGACCGGACCGATCCGCATTTCGCGGATGCGGCGCTCGTGACCTCCGAGTCGGCGTTTGACGGTCGCGATCGCCTGCCGCACCTGCCCGAAGGCTTCGAAGAAGCGCATCAGGATTACCGTGTCCGCCAGGTAGGAGAGGTCGACCGGGCTCTTGATCTCCTGGCCCATGATGCCGTGCTGGGCCATGATCAGGATGGACAGGACGCCCTGTTGATTCAGGTACGACAGCAGCTCGTGCAGGTGCAGGACGAGGAAGCGCTCTTCCTGCATGGCGTTCAGGTAACCGGTCAGGCTGTCGATGGCGACGAGGCGGGCCCCGGCCTCCACCTGCTGGCGGATGGCCACGGCGAGCTCCCCAGGGCTGAGCTCCGCGGGGTCGATCTGGCGGATTTGGAGAAGTCCATTCTCCACGGAAGAGCGCAGCTCCATGCCCAGGGACTCGGCGCGGCCGATCCAGGTCTCGACCGGCTCGTCGAACGTGTAGACGGCCGAGCGCTCGCCGCGCCGGGCCGCTGCGGCCACGTACTGGGCGGTGACCGTGGATTTGCCCACTCCCGCGGGTCCGAGGAGCATCAGGCTCGACCCCCGGTCGGCACCGCCTCCCAGCGTGGCATCCAGCTCTTCGACGCCGCTCGAGACCACCCCCTGCTTGAACTTTCCGCCGTAATCCGCCGCCACCAGCCGGGGGTAGACCTCCAGGCCGCCGGTGCGGATGTTGTAGTCGTGATAGCCCCCCTGGTATTGGATGCCGCGGACCTTCTGGATGCGCAGCCGACGGCGTGATCCGCCGTACCCGGGCGCGAGCTGTTCCATCGTCAGCACGCCATGGGCCAGGCTCTCGAGCTGGAACTCGCCGGCCGCGGTGCCATAGTCGAGCAGCAGCACCGTACAGCGCCGGCCGGTGAAGTAGTGCTTGAGCGCCAGGATCTGCCGCCGGTAGCGCAGCGAGTCGCGGGCGAGCAGCCGCATCTCGGACAGCGAGTCGAACACCACCCGTACCGGCTCGATCTGCTCCACCACGTCGATCACGGTCCGCGTGGTGTCGGACAGCTCCACCTCCGACGGATGGAAGAGCGTGTACTGCGAATCGGCCTTGAGGCTCTCCTCGGCCGTCTGGAGATCGCAGATGGTGATCCCGTCGAGCGACCAGCCGTGGCAATGGGCGACGTCGCGCAGCTCCTCGTCGGTTTCCGAGAGCGTGGCGTAGAGGCCGGTCTCCCCGTTCTTCACCCCGGCGAGAAGAAATTGCATCGCCAGGGTGGTCTTGCCGACGCCGGGATCGCCGGACACCAGGTACATCCGGTTGCGGGGAAATCCTCCGCCGAGTATGTCGTCGAGGCCTTCGATTCCGGTCGAAGCCCGTGGGAATATGTCCAGTTCATGGTCTCGCATGGTTCCAGGCCCTTGCCCGTGGAACGCACCGGGCGGGAAGTTTTCGGCAGGTCGCATTGCAAAGAGGGTGCCCGGTGGGCACCCTCCTTTTACATCGACGTCTGTAGAAACGGGCCTGGAGGGAAGCCTAGTGCTCGGCGGTTTCCTTCTCCGCCTTGCTGCCGGCGAGGGGGCCGATGCCGTCGGTGCCGGGATGGTCCGAGATGGTGATCCAGGCCTCGCCGACGTTGTTGAAATAGTTCGACTCCTCGAGGGCATGGCAGAAGCCGGCCGGGTCGAGGAAACGGCACGGGTTGTTCTTGTCCGCCTTGTAGGGCGGGTTGGCGGTGACGCGGATGATGTAGTCGCCCGGGGGGACCGCCGGCTGGCCGTCGCCGCCGTCGAGGATGAAGTACTGGCCGCCGAGGGTGAACCGGTAGGTGTCGGTCCAGCCGTGGCTGATGCCCTGGTTGCCGGCGTGGGTCAGGTCGCCGCAGCTATGGAACTCGGGATCCTTCGGAGCCTCGCCCATGTAGGCCGGGTTCGGGTCGGTGTCGAGCATGCAGAAGCCGCGCTTGGCCGCCTTCCAGACCTTGCCCGTGCGCGGGTCGATCAGCTCGTACTTCGCGTAGTTGCGGAAGTGGAAGTGCTGGTGGCAGCTCGCCAGCTCGAACAGGCCGTCGTTGGCGTCGTAGTGCGCCCTGGGATCGCCGATGTTGAAATCGGCGTCGCCGATGTTCGCCGTCATCACTGTGAAACGGGCGAGACGGTGCCAGCCCGGCTGAACGCCGCCCTCGATCACGCTGCAGTAGTCGGCCGGGAGGTTCTCGGTCCGGACGACCCACTGGGTGGCCATGATGTCCGAGCGGACGATGAGGTCCGGGCCCGAGGCCTGGGCGGGCGCGGCGGCGAAGGACAGGGTGGCGGAAAGACCCAGGACCGCAAGCAAAAGATTCGATTTGCGCAAAGTGTTCCCCCTTTTGCGAAGGGCCTCCCGCCGACGGACGGGAGGCATGCTGTAAGGCTTCCTTCTATAGGGTGCGCAGACCTTGAGAAAGCGCGCTTCTATCTACTCAAAGTACCCGACCACGTCCACGATCACGTGGACCGTCCCGCTGCCGGACACCGATGGGAGGAAGCCCAGAGTGCCCATGCCGTCGTCGGACAGCGGCAGCATGGCATTGTTGGCCCGGGTCAGGCCGGCCTGGAAGTTCATCGTGCTGGCCGTGGGCGCCGCCACGTCACCCGGATAGACCCGCAGGTTGCCGGAGCCGGTGGCCCCGGCCACCGTGATGTTGACCGCCACAGCCTGGGCCGTATTCGGAATCCCGCAGACGCCGTGCAGGGTGGCGAAGCCAGCCACACCCGAGGAGAGCGGGCTGCCCGACCGGGTGTCGAGCGCCCGACAGGGGGGCACCGTGTAGAAATCGGACGCCGGGGCCGCGCCGGCCGTGAAGGCGAACACGTCCGGCTCCTGGTTGAAGTCGCCCGGGACCAGGTCGCTCGCGTAAGAAGTGAAGACGACGAAGTTGCCGCCGCCGCGCAGGACGGCGTAGCTGGTGCCGTTGTTGCCCGTGGCGAGCGGCGAGGCGGGAGTCCGCGTGACCAGCTTCCTGGCGCCGGTGATCCGGTCCACTAGGAAGAGGTCCGACGACGTCGCGTTCACGTCCGTCTGGCCGCCGATCATGTCCGTGGCGCCGCTGTAGAGCAGGACCGTCCGGGCCCCGGCGGTGACGCCGAGCGGCAGGGTGGAGACGAACGTCTGGGCGGTGGCGCCGGTCGGCAGCAGCGACAGGGTTCCGGTCGACAGTTCGTAGAGGAACGGATCGAACCGGGTCACACCCGACTGTCCGGGCAGCAGGTTGCCGGACTGGCTGGCGAACGTCAGGTACAGCCCGTCCTCGCTGAAGAGGGGCAGCATCGTCCGGCCGTTCCCCGCCGTGGCGGAGTTGCCGTACTGGTGGGAGAGGAGCGTCACCGTCCCGGACAGCCGGTCGAACAGGAACAGGTCGTCCTCGCCGTTCGTATCCACCTGCCCGGGCACCAGGTCGGTGGCTTCGCTGAGGAAGGCGACATAGCGGCCGTCCGGGCTGATCGCCGGGATATTGGGCAGGGACGTCTCCGCGTTGGCGGTGGTGGTCGGCGACGAGGCCGACCGGCTCACCAGGGTCACGGCGCCGGTCACCCGGTCGTAGAGGAAGAGGTCGAAGCCTGCATTGCCCTCGACCTGGCCGGCGACGAGGTCGATTCCCTTGCTCGGAAAGAGGATCCAGCGGCCGTCGGGGCTGATGCCGACGGTCAGATTGAATCCGGAGTTGCCGGTGGCGGCACGGACGGGGTCGCCGGCCTGGTGGCTCGCCAGCACGATGCCGCCCGTGATCCGGTCATAGACGAAGATGTCGCCCGTGTTGGACCCGTCGACCTGGCCCGCCACGAGGTTCGTGGCCGTGCTGGAGAACGCCACGTACCGGCCGTCGCCGCTGATCGCCGGCGAGAACGACGGTCCGAAGCCGGACAGATTCGGGTCGGAAGCCCGGTGGCTCACCAGGGTGAGGGTGTCGCTGGCCCGGCTGTAGAGGAAGACGTTGTAGCCGAACGGAATGGGCGAGCCGATGCCGGGAATCAGGTCGGTCGCGTTGCTGTCGAACGCGACCCAGGCGCCGTCCGCGCTCATCGCCGGGTATCCCGAGTCGCTGTTGGCCGCCGTGGCGGGAGAGCCCGCGGCGTGGCTCACCAGTGTGGTGGTGCCCGCGAGCCGGTCGATCAGGAACGCGTCGATACCGATATTGGCGTCGACCTGACCCGGCACCAGATCGGTGCCCCGGCTGGCCAGCGCGACGTAGCGGCCGTCCTGGCTGGCCGCCTGATAACCGATCGCGCTGAAGTCGTTCGGAGTCAGGCGGCTCAAGGCCTCGCCGTAGGTGAAGGAGAGGTTGGCTCCGGACGCGCGCTCGTACAGGAAGAGGTCGCGGGCACCCGGGTCCATGGCCGACGTGAGGTCCGAGGCGGTGCTCGTGAAAGCCGCCCAGGTACCGTCCGCGCTGAGCGCCCCCTCCTGCACGGCCGCGTTGCCCGCGGAGGTGGACGATCCGTGAACATGGGTGACCAGAACCGTGGTCCCGCCGACGCGGTCGTAGAGGAAGGCGTCCTCGACCCCGTTCGTGTCGGTCTGGCCGCTCACCAGATTCGTGGCGAAGCTCCAGAAGAGGAGATACCGGCCGTCCGCGCTCAGATTGAACAGGGAGGCCGGTCCGGCATCGCCGGAGGTGGTGGCGGACCCGGCGGCGTGGCTGACCAGGGTCGTGGCGCCGGTGGCCCTCTGCCAGAGAAACACGTCGCCGCCGCCGTTGGCGTCCGTCTGCCCGGGCACGACGTTCGTGGCCGAGCTCCCGAACGCGACCCAGGCGCCGTCGCCGCTGATCACGCCAAAGCCGCCGACGGCCGTGGCCGGGGCGCCGTCCGCATGGCTCACCAGCGTCACGGAGCCGGTCGAACGCTCGAACACGAACACGTCGTTGGTGAACGTCGGGTCGGTCTGCCCGGCCACGAGATTCGTGGCCCAGCTTGAAAAGACGGCATAGGCGCCGTCGTCGCTCAGCCCCGTCGAGTTGCTGGAATTATTGGCGGCCGTGGTGGAGGTCCCTGCCGCGCGGCTCACCAGAACGGTCGTCCCGCCCGTCCGGTCGTGGAGGAAGACATCCTGGGACGACCCGGAGTCGGCCTGGCCGGCGACCAGATCCGGGGCCCCGCTGTCGAAGAGGACGGACTGGCCATCGGCGCTGACCCGTGGGAACCAGCTCGAGCCGCCGCCGGTGGTGGTCGTGGACGCGGCGGTATGGCTGACCAGGCTGACGGTCCCGGTGTCGACGTCGTAGGCGAAGATGTCGTAGGTCTGGTTCGTGTCGGCGACGCCGCTCACCAGGTTGGTGGCGTCGCTCATGAACACGATGGAGCCGCCGTCCTTGCTGATCTCCGGCTCCGTGCTCGTGCCGTTCGCCGGCGCGGTGGAGACCCCCGCCTTATGGCTCACCAGGGTGATGACGCCGGTGTCCCGGTCGTAGACCAGCACCTGCTGGAAGAAGCCCGTATCGGTCTGCCCGGGCACCAGGTTGCCGGCAGAGCTCTGGAAGGCCACGAAGCGCCCGTCGGCGCTGATCGACGGAAGACTGGAGGCTTGGACGCCCGTAGTGACCGGCGACAGGACGCTGTGGCTCACCAGCGTGATCGTCCCCGACTGGCGGTCGAGGAGGAAGACGTCCGTCCCCTTGTTGGCGTCGTTCTGGCCGGGCACCAGGTTGAGCGCGCTGCTGGCGAAAGCCACCCAGCGCCCGTCGGCGCTCAGGGCCACGCCGACGTTGCCGATACCGCCGGCATTGCCGATCAGCTCGGGAGCGACGGAGCCCGGATCACGCCGGGACACGAGATCCACCTTGCCGGCCCGGGCCGGCGGAAGCGAGGCGAAGAAAAGGGCAAGACAAAGCGCCGCCCTGAGGACACGGGTTGAGACCATGGAGTACCTCCGATGGAGCGTATAGATCCCGATTCTACCAGAGCGGTTTACAGCGGGCCGGAGCCGTCCAGCCGGGAGTGCCGCCTTTCCGCACCGTACCCCTTCCTTTTGTCTTCCCTCCGCGATATCTTTGACGGAACTCGGGAGAATCCTTATACTCGGGGCCATGGCTGAGCCTGTCCGCAAGCCGACGGAAACCGAGCTCCTCGACGAGGAGCCGGGGATCACCTTGCAGCGCTGGGTCGAACGGCCCGGCGGTCGGATGGAACTGGTCGAGATGCCCTTGACTCCTGAGCTGTTCCTGAATCCGCAAGTCGGCGACCACATGAGCCAGGGAAAACGCCATGGCGATACCGCCCGCCAGATCGCTGATCTGCTGGATGACTTCTTCCTTCCTGTCCCGGACGTGCTGGTGACGTTCGATCTCAAGTTCTTTTTCGGCCCGGGGCTCGACCAGCCCTCCCCCGATGTCTCTGTGATCCGCGGGGTGCGCGACAAGGACGCCGACCGGGAGAGCTTCGACGTGATTGCCGAGGGCGTCCGGCCCTGTCTGATCATCGAGGTCGTCTCGCCCCTGTCCTCCCGCATCCGCAAGACCGACCTGGAGGACAAGGTCGCCCTCTACCGGCGTGTCGGAATTCCGGAATACCTGATCGTCGACTGCCAGCGCCGGGATCGCCGTTTCCGCCTGATCGGCTACCGGCTGAGTCCCTCAGGCTACCGGCCGATCGAGCCGGACGGAGAGGGGCGCGTCCTGTCCGAAACGACCGGCCTGTGGTTCCAGGTCACTCCGGACGGCAATCGTGTGCGGATCTTCGAGCACCCCTCGGGCCAGCCTCTTCTGACCCGGGAGGAGAATAAGAGGCTGCGCAGGGAAGCCGAAGAGGCCCGCAAAGTGATCGAAGACGAGAACAGCCGTCTCCGGGCGGAGATCGACCGGCTCCGGAAGACGGGCGCCGGGACATGAAAATCCGTGGACACGCCCTGGATCGGGGAATCATCCCTTCGGGACTTTTTCCGGGTTCCGTCGGTGAAATGCCTCATCCAATCCGGAAGCATGGAGGGACGGAGCCGGTCTCTTTATAGACCGGTTCTTCGGGACCCGGACCTCCCTGCCTTCCGGTGCTTCGATTGTCAATGAACAAGGCAGCCGGACGGACCGGCCACCGACGACGTATACGGACGTATCCGCCAAACCGTCGCCTTATGACGAGGATAAACGCGATCCGGCCGGATTGAGCCGGTCACTGCCAAATTCGTAAGTAGTTACAGAAATCAGGGGGTCGAAAACGTTTCGCGAGATTCTGCGGCGGTCCCTATATAATAAGGAAGGGCCTGCTTCATGGGCCGCCCGGAAGGAGGTAGCGAGGCGTAATGGGAGGCGGTTTAGGCGGCACGGAGACGATGTAAACTTATCCACGGCGATGTCACCTTCCCCAGCGCAATGTCAACTTCTCTGGGCCGTTGCCAAGTTATCCAGGCCGTTGCCAACTTCCCTGGGCCATTGCAAAGTTATCCAGCCCAAAGTAACGTTCTCTGGCCCGTTGTAAAGTCCTCTACGCCGTTGTCAACTTCCCTGGCCTGATGCAAAGTGCCTCAGGCCGTTGCAAGCTCCCCTGGCGCAATGCAAAGTGCCCCAGCGCAATGTAAGGTGCCCTGGCGAAATGTCACCTTGCATTCTGCCAGAGAAGTTGACAACGCGATATTGCAGTCTTCCCGGCCTCTTGGAACGTCGAAGCCTCGCCGCGCCCGCCAAGCCCGTTTTGAGGGGGTTGATTTCTGTAACTACCTACGAATTTGGCAGTGACCGGCACCAAACGGAGTGAGTCTGCGTAGAATGGGCGAGGCGACGGATCGGCAGGCTGGCGCGTATAAGAGTCTGTCGGATGCAGTTTCAAGCTTCATGGTTCATTGACAATTCGGAGGGACGCCGGCCGCCGAGCGCAAGGACAGGGGGGACCGCCCCGTCCGGACAGACGGGGCGGTGAAGGCAGTCCTACTCGAACCAGCCGCTGATATCCACGATCACATGAACCGTGCCGCCACCCGAGACCGTGGGCGTGATGCCAAGGGTGCCCTCGCCGTTCGAGGCGAGCGGCAGGATGGCGTTGTTGGCGAGGTTCTGGCCGGCCTGGAAGTTGATCGTGTTGGTGTTCGGGGTCGAGAGGTTGCCGGGGTGGAGAGTCAGGGAGCCCGCGCCCTGGGCCTGGACGGCGGTGACGTTGATCGCGACCGCCCTGGCGGTGCCCGGGATGCCGCAGCGGCCGAGGACTTCGACCAGAACCGGCACGCCCGAGGCGAGGGCCGGGCCCTTGCCGGCCTGCCGGGTGTCGATCAGCCGGCAGGGGGCGACGGTGAAGAAGTCGCCGGTCCCCGGACCGCTCCGCGTCCAGGCGAAGACGTCGTCGACCGCGTTGAAGTCGGCGCCGGCCAGGTAGGGCGCGCTGCTGGTGAACAGGAGGACGCTGCCGTCGGCGCTCAGGTAGGGGATGGAGGAGGGCGCCCACCAGGTTGGATAGAACTCGGAGAGGGTCCCTTCGGCCACGCGCTCCAGGGTCCGGAGCTGGCGGTCCGCGAGATAGATGTCGTGGCCGGTGGCGCCGGCCGCGATGTCGGTCGCATGGCTGAGGAAGGCCATGTACCGGCCATCCTGGCTGAGGGCGGGCTTTCCGGCGTCGCCGTTGGAGGTCTGCAGCGGCGAGACGAAAGACCTGCTGATCAGCTCCATCTGACGGGTCACCCGGTCGTGGACGAAGACGTTCAGCTTCGCTCCGGCAGGCCCGGCGGTCTGGCCGGGCACGAGGTTCGGGGCGGCGCTCCGGAAGATCACGTACCGCCCATCGGCGCTGACGGAGCCCTCCGTGCCGCTGGTCCCCGTGGTCGCCGTGCCCGCGGCCCGGCTGATCAGCTCGACGGTGCCGGTGACGCGGTCGAACAGGAAGACGTTCTGGGCCGCGGGGCCGGCCTGGCCGGGCACGAGGTTGGTGGCCGAGCTGGAGAAGACGCCATAGCGGCCGTCCGGGTTCAGGGTCAGGGCCAGGGATTCCTGGTTCGCGGCGGTGGCGGCGGTGCCCGCGGCGCGGCTCACGAGGAGCGTCTTGCCGAGGATCCGGTCGTACAGGAAGACGTCCGTCTTGGCGTTGCCGTCACTCGATCCGGTGACCAGGTTGGTCGCCAAGCTGCGGAAGCCGATCCACCGGCCGTCGCCGCTGATCACGGGATCGAAGGAATGGTTGTTGGCCGCGGTGAGGGCCGAGCTGCTCTTCCGGCTCACCAGCGTGGTGGTGTCAGAGGCGCGATCGTAGAGGAAGATGTCCACCTGCTCGTTGAGGTCGATCTGGCCGGGAACGAGGTTCGAGGCGTAGCAGGCGAAGGCGACGTAGCGCCCGTCGGCGCTGATGCTCACGTACGACAGGCAGACGTCGTCGCCGGCCGTGACGCTGGAATCGGCGGTATGGCTCACCAGGACCGTGGCGCCGGTGGCCCGGTTGTAGAGGAAGATGTCGGTGCCGGGGTACACGAAGCCGTAGTAGTCCTCGGTGTAGTTGGTGTCGATCTGGCCGGGGACGAGGTTCGTGGCGGTGCTGGCGAAGGCGACGTAGTTGCCGTCGGCACTGATCGCGGCGTTGACCGAGGCGCTGCCGCCGGACGTGGCGGGCTGGCCGGCGGCGTGGCTCACCAGGGCGGTGGTGCCCGCGACCCGGTCGGCCAGGAAGATGTCCGGACCGTATCCGTCCTTCTGGCCTGGGACGGCGTTGACGGCCGAGCCGAAAAACACCGCGTAGCGCCCGTCGGCGCTGGCCGAGATCACGACGGAGCCCCCGGAGGCGGTCGCCGAGGCCTGTCCCGGTGCGTGGAGGGTCACATAGGCGGAGTCCGCGGAGGCGCGGTCGTAGACGGCCACGTCATCGATGCCGTTCAGGTCGGCCGTTCCGGCATCCAGGTTGGTCGCACCGGTGGCATAGGCCACAGTGGAGCCGTCGTCGCTCACCGTGGCGAGGTAGGAGGTGCCGTTGCCGCCGACCTGGCCCGAGCCGTTCGCGCCGCTCACCAGGGCGAGGGTATCCGCGGCATTGTCGTAGAGGAAGACGTTGTACGCATAGGTGCTCTGGCCGGGCACCAGGTTGGTCGCCCCGCTCGAGAAGATCACGAAGGCGCCGTCCGGGGTGATCCGCGGCCGCGCGGAGTCGCTGTTGGCGGGCTGCGTCGGGGAAGCGGCGGACCGGCTGAGCAGGGTCACCGTGGAATCGGCGCGCCGGAAAAGATAGACCTGGGTCCCGATGGTGCCGATGAACTTGTTGAAGACGACCCAGGCTCCGCCCGCTGCGATATCCGAGTCGTCTTCATCGTCCCGGACGCCTCCGGAGGATGTGACAGTCGAGGACTCCGTGTGGCTGACCAGGACATTCGTGCCAGACGCCCGGTCGAAGAGGAAGAGGTCGACCGAGCTTTCCGGGGACTCGATCTGCCCCGGAACGATGTTGCCGGCCAGGCTGCTGAAGAGGACGGCGGCGCCGTCGGGGCTGATCAGGGGCTGCCTGCCGCCGGCGCCGCTCGTGGCCGAGGCGCTCGTGTGGCTGACCAGGGTCATGGCGTCCGTCGCGCGGTCGAACAGGTAGACGTTCCCGTTCGAATAGGGAGGGGTGAAGCCGGGGATCAGGTTCGTCGCCGAGCTCTGGAAGGCCACCCAGCGGCCGTCGTCGCTGACCGACGGCTGCGTCTCCTGACCCCAGGAGTGGTTGGCCGCGGTGAGGGGGGTGCCTGTCGCATGGCTCACGAGGATCCTCTGTCCGGTGGCCCGTTCCTGGAGGAAGACGTCCCGGGTGCCCGGCGCGTCGGACTGCCCGGCCAGGAGGTCGGTGGCGGCGCTCTCGTAGACGATCCAGTTGCCGTCGCCGCTGATGCGCGGGGCGTCGGCGAGGTCGTTCGCGCCGCTCGAGTCGCCCTGGATGGAATGGCTGACGAGGGTGTTGACCCCGGTCTCCCGGTCGTAGAGGAAGACCTGGTAGATCCACGGTTGCGAGACCTGGCTGTCGACGAGGTTGCGGGCGGTGCTCGCGTAGACGATCCAGCGGCCGTCGTCGCTGATCGAGCGATCCCCGGTGAAGACGTTGCCGCGGCTGGCCGGAACCGTGGGCGAGCCGCTGGCATGGGTGATCAGGGCGGTCGTCCCCGTCTGGCGGTCGTGGAGGAACAGATTGTCGTAGCCGCCCGTCTGGCCGGGCACGAGGTTGGTGCCGTTGCTGGAGTAGACGATCCAGCGGCCGTCGTCGCTGACCGTCGGCCGCGAAACCGACGGGTATCCGTACCCGGTCGCGGTATCGGACTCGTCGCCCGCCTTGGACAGCAGCTCGATCGGGCCGGCCTGGACGGTATTGGCGGCAAGGGCGGCGGCAAGGAACAGGAAACCGATTGCGGCAAGATGTCGGACGGCTCGGACCATGATGTCTCCTCCCTAGTGGAAATAACCGCTGACGTCGACGATGACGTGGACCGTGCCACCGCCGGCGCCGCCAGATACCGCGGGGGTGATGCCGAGGGTCCCCTCGCCGTTCGAGGCCAGCGCCAGGATCGCGTTGTTGGCCAGGTTCTGGCCGGCCGGGAAGTTGAGGGTGCTGGTGCTCGGGGTCGAGAGATTGCCGGGGTGCAGGGTCAGCCGGCCCGCGCCCTGGGGCTGAATGACGGTCACGTTGATCGCGACCGCCGTGGCGGTGTCGGGGATGCCGCAGAGGCCATGGACCTGGACCAGCGCGGGCACGCCCGAGGTGAGGGCCTGGCCCTGGCGGGTATCGATGAGCCGGCATGGGGCGACGGTGAAGAAATCGCCCGTCTCCGGGCCGCTCCGCACCCAGGCGAAGGCGTCGTCCACGCCGTTCCAGTCGCCCGCGGCCAGGTCGGGGCTGCCGCTGGTGAACAGCACGATGCCGCCGTCGGTCGCGCTGATGTAGCTGCCGGTCCCTGCGGCGATACGCTCCAGGGTGTGGAGCTGGCGGTCCGCGAGGTAGACGTCGCGGCCGGTGGCGCCCGCGGCGAGATCGGTCGCCAGGCTGAGGAAGGCCAGGTACCGGCCGTCCGGGCTGAGCACGGGCGGCAGGGCGTCGTTGTTGGAGGTTCGCGACGGCGAGAGGACCGACGGGCTGATCAGCTCCGTCTGGCGGGTCACCCGGTCGTGGACGAAGACGTTGTGCTTCGCCGTGCCGGGCCCGGCGGTCTGCCCGGGGATGAGGTTGGTGCCGGTGCTGCGGAAGGCCACGTACCTCCCGTCGTCGCTGACCGAGGAGGTCTCGGCGCCGGTCACGGTCGTCATCGCGGTGCCCGCGGCCCGGCTGATCAGCTCGACCGTGCCGGTGACGCGGTCGAACAGGAAGACGTTGCGCGCCTGGGGGCCGTTCTGGCCCGCTACGAGGTTGCCGGCCTGGCTGGTGAAGACGACGTAGCGGCCGTCGGCGCTCAGTGCGGGCTGATAGGAGTACTGGTTGGCAGAGGTGGCGGCGGTGCCCGCGGCCCGGCTGACGACGAGGGTCTGGCCGGAGTCGCGGTCGAACAGGAAGACGTCGGGCTGGCCGTTGGCGTCGGTCCCGCCGGCGATCAGGTTGGTCGAGTAGCTGGTGAAGGCGACCCACCGGCCGTCGGCGCTGAGGTCGGGTTCGCCGGAGAGCCAGTCGCCCACGGTGGTGGCCGTGCCGGCCTTCCGGCTCACCAGCACCGTGGTGCCGGCGACGCGGTCGTAGAGAAAGACGTCCTGCTCGAAGTTGGCGTCGTCCTGGCCGGCCACGAGGTCGTCGGCGCTACAGCCGAAAGCGACGTAGCGGCCGTCGGCGCTGAGGCTCACCGGGGAGACGCAGGGGTATTCGCCGGCGGTGACGCTGGAACCGGCGGCATGGCTCACCAGGGTCGTGGTGCCGGCCGCCCGGTCGTAGAGGAAGACGTCGGGACCGGGGAGGCTCCCCAGGTATTCGTGGTATTCGACGTTCGTGTCGATCTGTCCGGGGACGTGGTCCCGGCCCCGGCTGACGAAGGCGACGTAGGCGCCGTCGGCGCTGATCGCGGCGTCGAGCGCGTCGCCGTCGCCGGTGGTGGTGGACAGGCCGGCGGCCCGGCTGACCAGGGTGGTGGTGCCCGCGACCCGGTCGACCAGGAAGACGTTCTGGTCGTTCCTGTTCACCTGGCCCGGCACGACGTTGACGGCCGTGCTGAGGATCACGGCGTAGCGTCCGTCGGCGCTGGCCGAGACCAGGCTGGAGAACCCGCTGGCGGTCGACGACTCCATGCCCGGCGCGTGCAGGGTCGCAAGGCTCGGGGTCGCCGTGACCCGGTCGTAGAGCGCCACGTCGGGTGCGTCGTTCAGGTCCATCGCCCCGGGGACCAGATTGGACGCATAGGTGCGCCAGGCGGCCAGGGAGCCGTCGGCGCTCACCTCGGGATAGACGGAATAGCCGTTGCCGGTGGCCTGGCCCGAGCCGCCCGCGCCGCTCGCCAGGGCGAGGGTGCCGGCGGCCCGGTCGAAGACGAAGACGTTGCCCGTCATGGGGCCGCTCTGGCCGGGCACCAGGTCGCTGGCCGTGCTGTCGAAGACCACGAAGGCGCCGTCCGGAGTCATCCGCGCCCGCGCGGAGTGGCTGTTGCCGCCCTGCGCTGGAGATGTCGGCGATATTGCGGAGCGGCTGACCAGGATCACCGACGAATCGGAGCGCCGGAACAGGCGGACCTGGAGCTTCACCTGGGCGTCCCAACCGTTGAACACCACCCAGGCGCCGCCCTCCCCGACCTCGAAGTCGTCGGGCGAGCCTCCGGTTCCGGCGCAGGCGGTGGGCGAGGCGTCCGCGTGGCTGACCAGGATGTTGGTGCCGGCGGCGCGGTCGAACAGGAACAGGTCCCAGGAGCTCTCGACGTCGGTCTGCCCGGGCACGAGGTCGGTGCCCAGGCTGGCGAAGACGACGGCGGTGCCGTCGGGGCTGATCTGGGGGTCCCAGCCGCCGGCCCCGACCGTGGGCGAGGTGCGTGTACGGCTGACCAGCGTCATGGAGCCGGTCAGGCGGTCGAACAGCCAGGCGTTCGGGTCCCCGGGAAGGGTGCCGCTGCTGAACCCCGCGATCAGGTTCGACGCCTGGCTCCGGAACGCGACGAAGCGGCCGTCGCGGCTGATCGCCGGGCGGTCGGAGTGCTGGTTGGCGGCGGTGAGGACGGTGCCGGTCGCCCGGCTCACCAGCACCCGCTGCCCGGTGGCCCGCTCCTGCAGGATGACGTCCCAGGTGCCCGGCGTGTCGGACTGCCCGTCCAGGAGGTCGGTGGCGGCGCTCGCGAACGTGATCCAGTTGCCGTCGCCGCTGATGCGCGGGGAGATGCCGGGGGCGAGAAGCGTGTTGACCCCGCTCTCCCGGTCGTAGAGGAAGACCCGCGTCGACGAGTCCGCGGCCTGTCCCGGGACGAGGTTGCCGGCGTTGCTCTCGAACACGATCCAGCGGCCGTCGTCGCTCATCGAGGCCAGGGCGGAGGTGCCGCCGCTGACCGGGATCGCCGGCGAACCGGCGGCGTGGGTCACCAGGACGGTCGCCCCGGTCTGGCGGTCGTGGAGGAAGAGGTCCCCGAGGTCGTTGCGGTCCTTCTGCCCGGCCATCAGGTTGACCCCGGAGCTGGCGAAGGCGACCCAGCGCCCGTCGGCGCTGACCAGGGGGTATGGAATGCCCGTGAAGAAGTAGCCGTGGCCCGTCGCCGTGTCGGACCCGGTGCCGGCCTTGGACAGCAGCTCGATCTGTCCGGCCTGAGCGATATGAGCAAGGAGCATGAAGCCGATCAGTACAACGGGAATGCGTACAGCTCGGAGCATGAGATCCCTCCTCCTGTCGAATGTCACGACAGCATATCAGAAAAAAACTCGAATGGCAGCCGCCCCGTCCGGACAGACGGGGCGGAGCGAGGAGTGCTACTCGAACCAGCCGCTGACGTCCACGATCACATGGACCGTGCCGCCGCCGGAGACGGTCGGTGTGATGCCCAGCGTCCCTTCGCCGTTGGAGGCGAGCGCCAGGATCGCGTTGTTGGCCAGGTTCAGCCCGGCCGGGAAGTTGAGAGTGCTGGTGCCCGGGGTCGAGAGGTTGCCGGGCTGGAGGGTCAGGCGGCCGGAGCCCTGGGGCTGAACGACGGTCACGTTGATCGCGACCGCCGTCGCGGTGTCGGGGATGCCGCAGAAGCCGTGGACCTGGACCAGCCTGGGCACGCCCGAGGTGAGGGCCGGGCCCTGGCCGGCCTGCCGGGTGTCGATCAGCCGGCAGGGGCCGGCGGTGAAGAAGTCGCCGGTGGACGCCCCGCCGCGTACCCAGGCGAACACGTCGTCGGCGCCGTTGAAGTCATCCGGGACCAGGTCGGGGTCGGCGCTGGTGAACAGGACGGCGCCGCCGCCGGCGCTCAGGAGCGGCCGGGTCGAAGGCGGCTGGTTGACCACGTCGAAGTAGGTGCCGGGTCCGGTGGCCACGCGCTCCAGGGTGTGGAGCTGGCGGTCCGCGAGGTAGAAGTCGCGGCCGGTGGAGCCCGCCGTGAGGTCGGTCGCCAGGCTGAGGAAGGCCACGAAACGCCCGTCCGGACTGAGGGTGGGCTTGAGGGCGTGGTCGTTGGAGCCCCGCAGCGGCGAGGACGCGGACCGGCTGAGGAGCTCCATCTGGCGGGTCACCCGGTCGTGGACGAAGACGTTCGACTTGCTCGGGGGGCCCGGAATCTGTCCGGGTACGAGGTTCGACGCCGAGCTCAGGAAGACCACGATCCGGCCGTCGTCGCTGACCGAGGGGTGCGAGGAGCTGTCGACCGTGGTGGTCGCCGTGCCCGCGGCGCGGCTGATCAGCTCCACGGTGCCGGTCACGCGGTCGAACAGGAAGATGTTCTGATTGTGGACTCCGGTCTGGCCCGGCACGAGATCTGTGGCCCAACTGGAGAAGACGACATGGCGGCCGTCGGCGCTCAGCGCGGCCTCGCCGGACCGCATGTCCGCCGTCGTGGCGGCCGTGTTCGCGGCCCGGCTCACGAGGAGCGTCTGGCCGGAGGTCCGGTCGAACAGGAAGAGGTCGGACTGGCCGTTGAAGTCGTCCTGCCCGGACACCAGGTCGGTGGCCCAACTGAGGAAGACGACCCACTGGCCGTCACCGCTGATCACCGCTTCGTAGGAGTCGTCGCTGGCCGCGGATGTGAGAGTTCCGGCCTGCCGGCTCACCAGCGTCGTGGTGCCGGCGACACGGTCGTAGAGGAAGGCGTACGATCGGAACAGAGGGCCTGTCTGGCCGGCCACGAGGTCGGGGGCGTAGGAGGAGTACGCGACGTAGCGGCCGTCGGCGCTGAGGCTGGCCTCGCCGGGGCTCTCGAAGACGCCGGCCGTGACGCTGGAGTCCGCGGCATGGCTCACCAGGGTGATGGCGCCGGTGGCCCGCTCGTAGAGGAAGACGTCGGCGCCGCCGGCTTGGCTGTCCGGGCTGGTGTCGGCATTCGTGTCCACCTGGCCGGGGACGTGGTCCGTGGACCGGCTGGAGAAGACGACCCAGGCGCCGTCGGCGCTGATCTCGGCGTCGAGCGCGGGCCCGTTGCCGGCCGTGACGCCGGAGCCCGCGGCGTGGCTGACCAGGGCGGCCGTGCCGGCGACGCGGTCGATCAGGAAGACGTCGGCGCTGCCGTTCGTGTCCACCTGTCCCGGGACGAGGTTGACGGCCGCGCTGAGCAGCACGGCGTAGCGGCCGTCGGCGCTGGCCGAGAGGAGGCTGGAGTGCGTGGACGCGGTGGCCGAGCCCTCCCCCGGCGCGTGGAGGGTCGCGAGGGTGGTGTCGGCCGTGCTCCGGTCGTAGAGGGCCACGTCGACGGTGCCGTTCAGATCCGCGATTCCGGAGACCAGGTCGGTCGCCCAGGTGTACCAGGCGAGCGTGGAGCCGTCGTCGCTCAACACGGGCCCATCGGACGGGCCGTTGCCGCCGGTCTGGCCCGAGCCGCCGGCTCCGCTCGCCAGGACAAGGGTTCCGGCGGCGCGGTCGAAGAGGAAGACGTTGTAGAGACCGGCGCCGCCCTGGCCGTCCACCAGGTCGGTGGCCGCGCTCACGAAGGCCACGAAGGCGCCGTCGGGGGTGATCCTCGGCCCCCAGGCATTCTGGTTGCCGGGCTGGGTGGGCGCGGCGGCGGAGCGGTCGACGAGGGTGATCGACGAGTCCGAGCGCCGGAACAGCCGGATGTGGGACACCGGGTCGCCCGGGTTGTCCCAACTGCGGAAGGCGACCCAGTCGCCTCCGGTCGAGGGCTGGAAGTCGCTGACGATGACGCTGGCCCCGCCGCAGGTGGTGGGAGAGGCGTCCGTGTGGCTGACCAGGACGTTGCCGCCAGTGGCCCGGTCGAAGAGGAAGAGATCCCACGAGGTCGAGGACGTGTCGGTCTGGCCCGGGACGAGATCGGGCGCGAGACTGCCGTAGACGACGGCGGCACCGTCCGGGCTGATCCTGGGGACCCAGCCGCCGGCGCCGATCGAGGCCGACCCGGACGTATGGCTGACCAGGGTCGTGCCGCCGGTCATCCGGTCGAACAGGAACACGTTGGGCGGGTCCGTGATGCCGGAGAAACCCGGGATGAGGTTGGAGGCCTTGCTCTCGAAGGCCACCCAGCGGCCGTCCTGGCTGACGGCCGGAGAGTCCGAGAAGCCGTTGCCGGCGGTGAGGGTGGTGCCCGCGGCCCGGCTCACCAGAAGGGTCTCGCCGGTGCTGCGCTCCTGGAGGAAGACGTCCCAGGAGGCCGGCGCGTCGGTCTGGCCGGGGATGAGATCGGCGGCGAGGCTGGCGAACACGATCCAGTTGCCGTCGCCGCTGATCTTCGGCCAGCCGGACCAGCCGTTCGCGGGAATCGAAGGGCCGGCAGTGGAGCGGCTGACCAGCCGGTTGACGCCGGTCTCCCGGTCGTAGAGGAAGACATGGAACATGAAGCTCACGGTCTGGCCCGGGACCAGGTTGTCGGCGGCGCTCTCGTAGACGATCCAGCGGCCGTCGTCGCTGATCGAGGGCGGCGAGGGGCTGGCGCTGTCGGCGCCGGCCGAGGGCGCTCCGGCGGCATGGCTCACCAGGACGGTCGTCCCCGTCTGGCGGTCGTGGAGGAACACGTTCGGGACGGCGTCGGGGTCCCGCTGGCCGGCCGCGAGGTTGACCGCGGCGCTGTTGAACGCGACCCAGCGTCCGTCGGCGCTGATCGCCGGATTCTGGGGGTGGAAGGGATAATGGAGCCCCAGCCCGGTGGCGGTGTCGGACTGCGGGCGGGCCTGGGACAGCAGCTCGAACGAGCTGGCGTGAAGGACGGAGGCGAGCGTGAAGCCGATCAGCACGACAAGCTTGCGGAGCATTGGGGGTTTCCTCTTTTCCTACAGGGTAGCAAGAAAGGCCTTGTGTCTCTCTCCGGGAGAGGCGAAAATAAGCCGGAATGACCGGGGCCTCTCCCTGGTTGAATGACTTATGGCCCTGAAAGCTTTCCACCCCGCCGTCTCCTCCTGGTTCGAGCGCCGGTTCGGCGCCCCGACCGATCCGCAGGCCCGTGCATGGCCCGAGATCCACGCCGGCCGCCACACGCTGATCGCCGCGCCCACCGGCTCGGGCAAGACGCTCGCCGCCTTCCTGGCCGCGCTGGACGACCTCGTCCGCCTCGGGCTCATGGGGGACCTGAAGGACGAGACGCGGGTGGTCTACGTATCGCCGCTCAAGGCGCTGTCGAACGACGTGGAGAAGAACCTGGTGGAGCCGCTGGCGGGCATCCGGGCCGAGCTGGCCGCGCAGGGGCTGCCGGACGTGGAGATCCGCACCGCGGTCCGCACCGGCGACACGCCGCTTGCCAAGCGGGCGGCCATGACGAAGAAGCCGCCGCACATCCTGGTCACCACCCCGGAGTCGCTCTACATCCTCCTGACCTCCGAGGGCGGCCGGAACATGCTGCGCACCACGCGTACGGTCATCGTGGACGAGATCCACGCCGTGGCGGACGACAAGCGCGGCTCCCACCTCTCGCTCTCGCTGGAGAGGCTGGAGGCGCTCTGCGGCCGGCCTTTGACCCGGATCGGCCTCTCGGCCACGCAGAAGCCGATCGAGCAGGTCGCGCGGTTCCTGGTGGGCTCGGCGAACGTGGCGCCGGACGGCACGCCCCGCTGCGTGATCGTCAACGCCGGCCATGGCCGCAGGATGGAGCTGGGCATCGAGGTGCCGGGCTCGCCGCTCGAAGCCGTGATGTCGCACGAGGTCTGGGCGGAGATCTACGACCGCCTGGCCGAGCTGGCGCGGGAGCACCGGACCACGCTGATCTTCGCCAACACCCGCAAACTGACCGAGCGGGTGACCCGGCATCTCGCCGACCGCCTGGGCGAGGACAAGGTCGCGGCGCACCACGGCAGCCTCTCCAAGGAGCAGCGGCTCGACTCCGAGCATCGCCTCAAGACCGGGCAGCTCTCGGCCCTGGTGGCGACCGCCTCGCTGGAGCTGGGCATCGACATCGGGTCGGTCGAGCTGGTCTGCCAGCTCGGCTCGCCGCGCTCGATCGCCACGCTGCTCCAGAGGGTCGGCCGGTCGGGGCACCACCTCGGCGGCCTGCCCAAGGGGCGGATCTTCCCGCTGACCCGCGACGAGCTGATCGAGTGCACGGCCCTGGTGGACGCGGCGCGGCGCGGCGAGCTGGACCACCTGATCATCCCGGACCGGCCGCTCGACATCCTGGCCCAGCAGATCGTGGCCGCCTCCGCGGTCGAGGAGTGGCAGGAGGACGACCTGTTCGCCCTGGTGCGCCGGGCCTGGCCCTACCGCGACCTGCCGCGGGAGGATTTTGATGAGATTGTCGAGATGCTCGCCTCCGGTTTCGCCACGCGGCGCGGGCGGCGCGGCGCCTACCTCCACTACGACGCGGTGAACGGCCGGCTGCGCGGCCGGCGGGGCGCGATGCTCACGGCCATCACCTCGGGCGGCGCGATTCCAGATGTAGCCGACTACCAGGTGGTGCTCCAGCCGTCGGGCACCGTGATCGGCACGCTCAACGAGGATTTCGCGGTCGAGAGCCACGCCGGGGACATCTTCCAGCTCGGCAACGCCTCCTGGCGGGTGATCAAGGTCGAAGCCGGCCGGGTCCTGGTGGAGGACGCCAAGGGCCAGCCGCCGACCATCCCCTTCTGGCTGGGCGAGGCGCCGGCGCGGACCGAGGAGCTGTCCGAGGCCGTGGCGCGGCTGCGGGCCGACATTGCGGCGAAGCTGGCGGAAGGAGGAATGGGTGCCGCCCTGGACTGGCTGACCGACGAATTGGGACTCCCCTTCGAAGCCGCCCGGCAGATCGTGGACTACCTGGCAGCCGGCCGGGCTGCGCTCGGCGCCATGCCCACGCAGGACACCCTGGTGGCCGAACGCTTCTTCGACGAGGCGGGCGACATGCACATGGTCGTCCACGCGCCGTTCGGCAGCCGTCTGAATCGGGCCTGGGGTCTGGCTCTTCGGAAGCGCTTCTGCCGGATGTTCAACTTCGAGCTGCAGGCCGCGGCCACCGAGGACGCGATCGTGCTCTCGCTCGGGCCGACGCACAGCTTCCCGCTGGAGGACGCCTTCCGTTTCCTCAATTCCGGGACCGTGCGCGACGTGCTGACCCAGGCCGTGCTCGACGCGCCGCTCTTCGGAGTGCGCTGGCGCTGGAACGCGGGCCGGGCGCTGGCGATCCCGCGCTCGCGCGGCGGCAAGAGGGTGCCGCCGCCCCTCCTCCGGCAGCAGGCCGAGGACCTGATCGCGGTGGTCTTCCCGGACCAGCTCGCCTGCCTGGAAAACATCGTGGGCGAGCGCGAGGTGCCGGACCACCCGCTGGTCGAGCAGACCCTCCGCGACTGCCTGGAAGAGGCCATGGACATCGAGGGCCTGGAGAAGCTCCTCGGCCGCATGGAGCGCGGCGAGGTCGAGCTGGTGGCCCGGGACCTGACCGAGCCGTCGCCCCTCGCGCACGAGATCCTCAACGCCGGGGCCTTTGCCTTCCTGGACGATGCCCCGCTGGAAGAGCGGCGCACCCAGGCGGTCATCACAAGGCGCTGGCTCGATCCGGAGACCGCCTCGGACCTCGGGGCCCTGGACATCTCGGCCATCGAAAGGGTCCGCGACGAAGCCTGGCCCGAAGCCTTCGATCCCGACGAGCTGCACGACGCCCTGATGACCCTCGGCTGGGTCACGGAGGAGGAAGGCCGGCGCTCGGGCTGGGAGCCCTTCTTCCGGCGCCTGCTCGAAATGCGCCGGGTCACCGTCGTCAAGGACCTGTGGGTCGCGGCCGAGCGCTGGCCGCAGGTGAAGGCGGTCCATCCGGACGAGCAGCCCTCCCAGGACGTGGTGCTGCCCGAGCGGCTGGCCTCGCGCGAGTGGACCTCCGAAGAGGCCATGGTGGAGCTGCTGCGGAACCGGCTGGAGGGCATCGGACCCACGACCGCCGAAGCGGTCGCCCGAAGCTTCGGGGTCAAGACTTCAGTCATCGACCTCGCCCTCGCCGCCCTGGAAGGCCAGGGCTTCGTGCTGCGGGGCCGGTTCACACCCGGTCTCAATCAGGAGGAGTGGTGCGAGCGGCGTCTCCTGGCCCGCGTCCACCGCTATACCCTGGACCGCCTGCGGAAGGAGATCGAGCCCGTCGCGCAGCAGGACTTCATGCGCTTCCTTCTGGCCTGGCAGAGGGTGGATCCGGACGAGAGGATGGAAGGACCGGAGAGCGTCCAGGCCCTCCTGGAGCAGCTCGAAGGCTTCGAGTCCGCGGCCGCCGGGTGGGAAGGCGAGATCCTGCCGTCGAGGATGAAGGAGTACGACCCCGTCTGGCTGGACGCTTTGTGTCTCGCCGGCCGCTGGGTCTGGGGCCGCACGGCAGTGCCGGTGAATGGAGGAGCGAAGAAGTCGGGACCCGTGAGGGCCACGCCGATTTCGCTGCTCGCCCGTCCGAACCTGGCCCTCTGGAGAGAGGTCGCTCCGCGCCCGAATCCGGACGAGCTGGAGCTGACCGCCGGAGCGCGGGCGGTCCACGACTATCTGAAGGAACGCGGAGCCTCCTTCTTCGGGGAGATCGCGGAAAGCACGGGCCTGCTCCACACCCAGGTCGAGCCGGCCCTCTCCGAACTGGTGGCCTGGGGTCTGGTCACCTCGGACAGCTTCACCGGTCTGAGGGCCCTGCTCGTGCCGGCGCACCTCCGTCCACCCGTGGACCGGAGCGGCAGCCGGAGGCGCGGGTCCATGGCGGTCTTCGGCATGGAGAACGCCGGCCGCTGGTCGCTCACCCGGAGCGGAGCGCCCGGGGACCCCTCGATGGAAGCGGTCGAGCAGGTCGTCTGGAGCCTGCTGCGGCGCTACGGTGTCATCTTCCGCCGGCTCCTGGAGCGCGAGACCCTTCTTCCTCCATGGAGAGATGTGGTCCGGGTCCTCCGCCGCCTCGAAGCAAGAGGAGAGATCCGCGGAGGCCGCTTCGTGGACGGCTTCTCGGGAGAGCAGTACGCCCTGCCCGAAGCCGTCGGTCGCCTGAGGGCCATCCGCAAGCAGCCGAAGAAGGGCACCCTCGTCTCGGTGAGCGCCGTCGATCCGCTGAACCTGATCGGCATCGCCGTGCCGGGCGAGCGTCTGTCAGCCCTCTCGGGCAACCGCCTCCTCTACCGGGACGGCGAGCCCATCGCGGTGCAGGAAGGAAAGGACGTCCGCTTCCTGATCGACCTCGACCCCGCCACCCGCTGGCAGGCCCAGAACGCCCTGGTCCGCCGCGCCGTTGCTCCGAAGCTCAAGGCATACCTTGGAAGGACGGCATAGAGGGGGCGGCCCGGCCGTCCGCCCCCGGATTTACCGCCTGCGGCGATTGCCGTAGAAACGGCTGTCGTTGTAGAGGTCGTTCTCGTAGAAGTCGCGGTTCGGATCGGGCTGGTAGTCGCGGTCGAACTGGCGCCGCAGGTCCGTCTCGTACTCGCGGTTGAAGCTGTTGCGGTCGTAGCCCGGAATGCCCGAGACCAGGCTGTGGAGCAGGTCGACCGTGACGCGGTCGTCCTGCTCGTGGAGCTGGGCCGAGCCGATCGGGATCAGGATGTTGTCGCGCTTCGTGCCGGGGCCGGTCCCGCCGCCGGCGAGGTTGCGCAGATCGTTGTCCAGGTCGATGTCGAGATAGCGCACCTTCATCGCCGCGGTGTCGACCAGCAGGTCGTCCACCTTGCCGATGCGGCGGCCGTCGTTCGACAGCACCTCCCACCCGCGGACGTCGGGATCGCCCTTGGCGACCTGGAAGTCCTTCAGCTCCTTGAGCGGTACGGTCCCACCCGCGACGGCGGCCGTGGTGCCGGCCCGATGTTCTTCTTTATCCTTGCCAAACATACCGTCCTCCTTTCGGAGGATGGAGTTTGCAAAGGGCGGGCCGCCCAGCTAGATCTCGACCCCTTCGACCAGCTTCCCGAAGCGCTCCAGGTCGACATTGCCGCCCGAGAGCACGACGCCCACCTTCCGGCCCGCGACGTCCGGGATCTTCCGGTGAAGGAGAGCCGCGAAGGCCGCGGTGCCGCCGGGCTCGACCACGATCTTCATGCGCGAGGCCAGGAGCGCCATGGCCCGGCGCAGCTCCAGGTCGCTCACAGTCACGACCCCCTCCGCGAGCGTGCTGACGATCGCGAAGGTCCGGTCCGCCGGCCGCGTGGTCTGGAGCGCGTCGGCGATCGTGGTCGGGAGCGGGATGGTCACCGGGTGGCCCGCCGCGAGCGACCGCTGCATGTCGTCCCCGGCCTCGGGCTCCACCCCGTAGAGACGGATGCCCGGATTGAATCCGCGGGCTGCGAGGGAGACGCCCGAAAGAAGACCGCCGCCGCCGCAGGGGGTGACGATCACCTCCAGGTCCGGCACGTCCTCCATCAGCTCCAAGCCAAGCGTGCCCTGGCCGGCGATGATGGCCTCGTCATCGAACGGCGGCACCAGGGTCGCGCCCTCCTCCTCGACGTACTTCCGGGCGATGGCCTCGCGGTCCTCACCCCCGGCGCGATCGTAGAGCACCACCTGGGCGCCGTAGCCGCGGGTAGCGGCGACCTTCGAGGCCGGGGCGTCCAAGGGCATGACGATCGTAGCGCGGACGCCGAGCTCCCGGGCGGCCAGGGCCACGGCCTGCGCGTGGTTGCCGGACGAGAACGCCACGACGCCGCGCGAGCGCTCCTCGGGCGTCATGAGAGTCAGTCGCGAGAAGGCGCCGCGGGCCTTGAAGGCGCCGACGCGCTGGAAGGTCTCGCACTTGAGGAAGACGCGGCAGCCGACGGTCTCGTCGATCTGCCGCGAGGTCAGGACCGGGGTGCGGTGGACATGGCCCGCGATCCGTCCGCGGGCGGCCACCACGTCGTCGAAAGTGACGGGGAGATTGGGCATGGAGCGAAATCCTACCCCATGCCCCGCGCTTTACGGGATCACCTGGAGCGCCGGCTGCCAGCCCGGGTTCACGCCGTCGTCCGAGTAAGCGCCTCGGTAGGTGAGGAGCCGCGGATAGCCGTTGAAGTCCTTGTCCCAGTCCACCAGACCCGACAGGTAGGTGAGGTCCGCGGTCGTGCCCGTGACCTTGCCAGCGATCGGGAAGAGGTCGAGCGTGCCGGCGGTCAGGCTGCCGCCCGGGTTGTTCAGGTACTGGGAGGCCGCCGAGAAGGCGCCGGTCAGGTTGCCGGACTGCTGGCCGCCGACGAGCGGAGTGGCTGCGAAGACCACGTTGTTTCGGACCCGCTGCGAGTAGGCCGGATCGCCGTTGTAGATCACGATCCCCTCGCCGCTCGCCACCACCGTGTTATTGAAGATGTCGATCTGGCGCGGCAGGTCGTTGTGCTTCTGGATGCGGATCGCCCGGCTGAACACACGGTTCACGAACAGGTTGTCGTGCAGCGCGATGTTCCCTTCGCCCTGGAACAGCGCCTCGGTGGGATTCTGGTAGAACAGGTTGCCGTAGACCTGGTAGGTGTCCGTCGAGCCCGCGCCCGAGAGCGGCCAGTGGCCGACCAGGACATTCGGCCGGGCGTTCGTACCGGTCGCCGCGCCGGTCTCCTTGCTGAACACGTTGTGCCGGATGATTGTGGTGCCGCTCGACGGGATGCCCGCGGCTGTGTCGCGCCCGATCTGGTGCTTGATCTCCATGTTATAGAGCATGCTGTCCTTGACCAGGTTGTGCTCGATCAGGCTGTTCACGAGCTCGGCCGTGCCGTCCGGCTTGCCGAGGTAAAGGCCCACCCCGGCGCGCGCGATCGTGTTGTAGCGGATCACGAAATTCCAGGCCTTGCCCTTGGTGCTGATGCCGCAGCGCTGCAGGCTCTCGTCGTAGTTCGAGAGGAGCAGGTTCTCCAGGGTGATGTGGTGGGCATAGGCCGAGCTGGCTTCGACCTTGACGCCGTCGCCGAGCAGGTGCTTGCCGTCCAGCGTCAGGTTGCGGAAGACCATGTAGCTGACGTTGATCAGGCTGATCGTGTTGAACGTGCTGCTGCCGGTGAAGATGGCCGGCGAGCCGCTCGCCGGGCCCTCGATGACGATGCACTTGCCCGGAGCGCCGTTCCTGTTCGAGATCCGGAGCTGCTGGGTGTAGGTGCCGGCCGCCAGTTGCAGGCGGTCGCCCGGCTGGAGCGTGGTCAGCAGGCTCTTGTAGGTGGAGGGGTTCGCCTGGATCGTCCGGAGAGGAGCGACACCGTTGCAGCCGCCGATCTTCTGGTCGAGGCTCTGGGCGTGGAGAACAGGTGCAAGAAGCAAAGCGGCGGCAAAGGTGAGCAAGGCTCGTCTCATGTAGAACTTCCTCCCAGGTGTGGAGCGATGCAGTCACACGGACAACTATTGACGGGTGCGCATTATTCCACTTCTTTTGCCTGGGTGTACAGGTTTTGGCGGAAAAAAAGAAAAAGGGGGCGCCCCGGACGGGAGCGCCCCCTGTAAGACTTGGATTTGGCTTGATCTTCAGCGCACTCGCTGGGCGGCGGCCCTGCGGCGGCGGTAGAACCGCTCCTGGCTGTAGATCGGATGCTCGTAGAGATCCTGTTCAGGCGAGGGGGTGAAGGCCGGGTCGAACCAGCGCCGCAGCGACTGCTCGTAGTCGGGGTTGATCTCGCCCGGCACGTAGGGCGGCAGGTTGACGGCGTCCGCGGCGGACAGGGCTGGGAGCAGGACCCGGTCGCTCTCGTCGTCGATCTCGGCGTGGCCGATGGGAAAGACCACGTGGCGCTCGCCCGAGTGGTGGCGGGCGTCGAGGTGGTGGTCGGCGGTGAGGCGGTTCTCCTCGTCGGACAGGGT
>DATANP010000063.1:0-6022 GCA_036266195.1 Thermoanaerobaculia bacterium
CAGAAGGCGGCCGACGTCGCTCAGGTGGCGCAGGGAGCGCGCAAGATGGCTCAGGGAGCGCACGACCACGCCCTGCAGGGTCTTCGCCCGCACGGCTCGCAGGAGCCGCCTGAGACCCTCTCTGCGCCCTTCGAGAAAGGGGCCCTGGTCCGAGCACTCCAGCGCGATTTCCCAGCCTCTCCCGGCCGCGTAGGCGGCCAGCATGGCGAGGATCTGCTCGACGGTCTCTCCGTCGCGATCTGCTGCCGAGGTGCGCGCATAGAGGGCGACTAGCATCGGTGAGCCTTCCTCTGGTGCCGGTAGCGATTGAGAATCGTGTAGATGGTCTTCCGGGAGAGGGATGATCCCCGAGGTCCGGTGAAGACCGGCGTGCCTTCCGCCCACAGGCGGCACTGCGTGAGCCAGACCAGCACCCGGCCTCCGAGATCGTCGGGCAGTGCGGCGTACCACGTCACGCCCTGGCGACGGACAGCAACCAGGAGCCTCCCGCGGTTCATGGTGAGCGCCGAGGCGCGCAGGCGGGCGATCTCCTGGGCCGTGAGACCGGCCGCGAGCAGCGCCAGGAGCGCGCCGTCGCGCAAGCCCACGGGCCAGCCCAGGCGCATCCGGGCAGGATCGACCTGGGAGAGCACCGCTCGCGCTTGCTCGGGGCGGATCGGCATTCAGGAGGCCTCCGCTCCGGCCGACTCCGGGGTCGCGCGGCTGCGGAAGGAAGTGGTCGCGCCAATCCAACTCAGCTCCACCGTGCCGGTCTTCCCGTGCCGGTGCTTCGCGACGATGATCTCGGCGAGTCCGCGGAGGTCCTCGGAATCAGGCGCGAAGACCTCGGGACGGTGTACGAAGGCGACCTGATCGGCGTGCTGCCCGATCGCATCCGATTCAGCCAGATCGGAGAGCTGCGGGCGCGGGTCGCTCCGGCGGGTCAGCTCGCGGTTGAGCTGCGAAAGGGCGATCACTGGAAGGCCTAGCTCGCCGGCCAGCTCCTTGAGCCGGCGGGCGATGAGCGCAATCTCCAGCCGCCGGTTCTCGACGCGGACGCCCGCGGAGAGGAGCTGCAGGTAGTCCACGATCAAGAGCGCCAGATCGGGATGCTGCGCCTTGAGCCACCAAGCCCGGGCTTCGAGATCGCGCAGCACCAGGCCCGAGCTGTAGTCCAGGAAGAGCGGCGCCGAGATCATGCGCCGGGTGGCAGCGAAAAGATCCTGCCACTGCCGGCCGGAGAGGTGGCCGGTGCGGAGCTGGCGGGAGGCGATGTCGGCCTCGGCCGCGCCGAGCTTGAGGCCGATCTCATCGGAGCGCATTTCCAGAGAGAAGACGCCGACCGGCCGATTCAGCTCGACGGCGACGTGCCGCGTGAGGTCGAGCGCCAGCGACGTCTTGCCCATGCCGGGCCGGCCAGCGATCACATACAGGCCGCCGGGCAGAAAGCCGGGGCCGAGCTGATCCCAACCCGGGAAGCCGGATGTGAGACCACAGAGAACCTTGGGGCGATCCTCTTCGAGGACTGCCACCAGGCGCTCCAGGACCGCCCCGGCGCCCTCCCAGTGTGTGCGGGCGGCACGGCCGAGGAGCTTGTCGGCCGAGCTGCGAAGGTCGGCCAGAAGCTCATGGACCGGCCGCGTCGTGGAAGCCGCAGCCAGAGCAATGTGCTGCGCGTCGGTGATCAGGTCGCGCCGGACGCTCCTTTCCTTGACGATCGACACGTACTCGTCCAGCCGGCCCAGGTCCGGCAGGTCGAGGTCGAGCTTCGCGAGATACGCCAGCCCGCCGATTGAATCGAACTCTCCAGCCTGCTGGAGATGAGCCTGAAGAGTGAGCAGGTCCGGGGTGGAGCCCGCATCGGCCACATCCAGGAAGGCTTGGTAGAGCAGGCGGTGGCGCTCGATGTGCCAGTCGCGCGGCTCCAGTCGCGTGCGGACCTGGGCGATGTGCAGGGGCTCCAGGAGGAGGGCGCCAAGCACGGCGCGCTCGGCCTCTTCGCTGTGCGGCAGAGCCTTGTGCCGCGTCACCGGGTGGCCCTCCTCAGCCGTGCGTCGGTGCCCGTGGTGCGGTAGCGAAGTCCGGAGAGCCAACGCGACAGGAGAGGCGGCGGCGTGGCGCCGGTGGGATTGCGCAGCAGCTCGGGCATCAGTTGGCTGGTGACGATCGTCGGCAGGCAGCTCTCGTCGCGGGTGCGAGTGATGAGTACCAGGCGATCGACGTACCAGTCGGGGGTGGCGGCGGTGAGCGGCTCGTCGAAGACCAGGAGCGGAGTGACGAGAAGAGGGGCGAGAACCTCTTCGGCCGCGGCGAAGTCCTGGAGGCGTCGTGTGAGCTCAGGTCCCGAGATCCACCGTCCGCGCCGGCCGGTGCGGAGGTGCTCGGCAAGGAGCACCGTTGCAATGCCCGTCTTACCGGTGCCGGTCGGTCCCCAGAGGGCAACCCAGCGAGGATTCCCGCTCCAACTCTCCAACGATTTGGGCCAGGGCCGCTGGAAGTGCGCGGCCCAGCTCTCGCGGGTGAGGCCGCGGAAGAGCTTGGGGATGCCGGCGTCTACCTCGGTGAAGGCGCTCGCGGCACGCCGGGCTTCCTCGCAGGCGTAGCAGAGGCGGCTTTCAGGGATGCGGCCGAAGGCGATCTGCTCTTCGCCGCACCTGGTGCAGTTCCAGGGAGTCATGAGTCCTCCGTGTTGGCGATGATTTCGAGGGCTTGTTGCCAGCGGATCTCATCGGCACCGGCAGCGCGCAACATCTCGCGGCCGGCGCGGGCGCTGAGAGGCTTTCCCGGCTCGGCGCTCGCCGGCCTCGCGACCTGCTCCATCACGACCCGATGCACGTAGGCGATCGGCCCGCGTTTGTTGGCCAAGCCGGACTGAACGAGCCGGCCGAGCAGCTCGAGGAGCGGCTCGCTGCCGCCGAGCGTCTTCGACCAGAGACCGATCTGCGCAGGGCTTGGCAAGGGAACTCCCGCCTCTTCGAGCAACAGGTTCACTCGAAAGACCGCGCCCTGCGGCCCCGTCAGGGGCCGGAGACCGAAGGTCTCCTGTTTTTTTGTTTTTTCTTCAGGGGGAGTGAGGGGGATTAGGGGGTATTGGGGGTCTGGGGGAAAAGGGGGAAAAGGGGGAGCGAGGGGAGCCGAAAACTGGCTCTCCGCCTCCAGTTTTTCACCCGAAAACTGGCGCTCGGCTGCCGGTTTTTCACTCGAAAACTGGCTCTCCGCCTCCGGTTTTTCATCCGAAAACTGGCTCTCGGCCGCCGGTTTCTGACTCGGAAACTGGCTCTCGGCTGCCGGTTTTTCGCTGGAAAAGTGGCTGCCGGCCTCCACTTTTCGTGCGGGAAAACTGGCGCTCGTATTCCAGTTTTCCTGCCCGATGAGGAGCCGGTAGGTAGAGAGCTTGCCGCGGCCATGATGAGAGACGACGGCCAACTCGCCTTCGGCGACCAGTACGGCGAGGATCTGCCGGACGTACCGGTTGCTTAAGCGCGTGCGGCGTTGCAAGGTGGCCTGATCGATGATCCACTCGCCGTTGTGATCGGAATAGCTGGCGATGGCGAGGAGCACGAGGAGGTTGGAGCCGCTCTGGCGGGAGTGCTCCCAGACGGCGGCGAGGTGCTCAAGCCCCATGGAAGCCCCTCGCTCCTGTCACCGCCGCGGCCACCGCAGACTCGAAGGCTTCGGCCTCGTCAAGGCGCTGTTGCCAGGTCTTCCGCCTGAGCTTGTCGATATCCTCGGCCTGCTCCAGGTAGAAGGGCTGGCAGATGCGATCCGGCGGGTGCTGCACCAAGGCACAGAGCATGGCTTCGGCGCCGGCGAGGAGCCCGAGTTGGCCGCGGTAGTGCGGACAGTGGTCCTTGGCGCAGAAGTAGAGAGCAGCACGGTCAACGACACGCTCCTCGGCGACCGCTTCCCCGCGCCGGAGACGCAGATGGACCAGATTCACGGCTGGCCGTCCTCCTGGGGCGTGGGATCAACTCCGAGAGCGAGATGGGCGGGAATCCCTGTGAGGGCAACGATCTGGGCGAGGTACTTCAACGACGGTCGGCGAACGTCGCGCTCCCAGCAGCACACCGTCGAGGGGCGGACCTTGGGATGGAGCAGTGCGCCGAAATCTACCTGGCGGAGTCCCTGGTTTCGGCGCCAGTCCCGCAGAAGTCCGCTGAATGTTGCCGGAGGCATTTCGGATGTCATGCGGCGCAGTGTATGCGGCGCAATCCAACAGAGTCAAGAAGAAAGTTGACCCTCGGCGCAAGTCCGGGACTTGATTTTGCAGGCTGCAACATTTAGGATGTCGCCCATGGTGGACTGTGATCCCTTTGCAGGTCTCGGAAAAGCTCTTGCCCGACTCCGGGAGCGAGCCGGGTTCTCGACGCAGACGGAGGCGTCCGAGAAGCTGACAATCGACAAGGGGCAACTCTCGCGTTGGGAGAACGAGAACCCACGCCCCACGCTCGAAAACCTCGGCCGGGTGCTTGCCGGCTACGGAGCCACCGTCTCAGACCTGGCGGCCGTTTTGGGCGACGGCTCGATGTCGCAGCCGAGAGCAGAGGGACCGACAGATGACGAGCTGCTCAAGTCGCTCGCGGATGCGATTCGCCGGGTAGAGGGATGGAAGGAAGAGGCGGAAGGCCGCATCGAGCGGCTTGAGCAGGGTTTGAGCAAGACGACAGGATAGTCGTCTCCTCGATCGCTACTCCCGTTCTGTCTCCTGCTCGTTCATGGTGGCTTCGAGGTCGGCCATTTCCTTGAGCAGATCGGGTAGCTCAGGCAACTCAGGAAAGCGCGGCTCGGTGAGCAGGAGCGCGTAGGCGCGTTCGTAGGCGAGCTTGGCGGCTGGGAATTGCCGCAACTCACGGCAGAGACGCGCGCGCAAGCCTTCGACCTTGGCAGACAGGCGTGTCGAGGTGAGGCGACGATAGAAGGGCTCCAGGAGCATCAAGGCAGACGAGGCGGCGGAAAGCCGGCCGTCTGCAATCAGAGTCTCTAACAGGTTGTGACCGGTCGAAGCAATAAGGTCGAGGGGCGCGTCGGGTCCAACAAGGTCGAGGGCAGTTTGGAAAGCGCGGAGTGCTCGCGACCGATCTTTCATGTCCAGATAAACGATCCCGAGAAGGTTCCATGTGCGTGCCTCGCTGTGGGAATCGCCGATGGATCTATGTGCGTCGATTGCAGCGGTGAGAAACTGCGCTGCGCTCTCGAACTTATCGGTGTTTCGGTGGAGGCTGGCTTTGACTTCGAGCAGATGTGTCTTCGTGGACAGATCCGCTGCTGGCAAAGCAGCCGCCCGTTCCAGCGCCCTTTCCGCCTCATCGTAGCGGCCCGCGATTCGGAGCGCATTCCCGTATTGCGTCCATGCGGCGACTACTAGGTCGCTTGGCAGCTCATGAGATTTCTCTTCCGCCAGAGCAACAGCGGTGCTCGAAAACTTGAGCATCGTCGCCAAATCGTGATAGCGACTTGCGAACGCGGAATCCACCAACTCCTTTACTCTTTCAGCGTTCGCAAGTCGCTTGCGTCGCAGCTCCATCAGCGCTCCTTCCGGGAGGGCAACTTCGCTGAGAGTATACGCGGAAGGAGCCAAGAATGCTTAGCCTCCGCAAGCCCCCCAGGGATCCCAGGAGCAAGCGCTGTCGGACGTCGGATCCGGCGGAGGGGGAGGCGCCTTATCTTCGGCGACGGCCGGTGCGTCGAGGCCCAACGCGGTGGCTGCGGCGCGCACGACGTCGCCCCACCAGCCGGTGGAGAGGAACAGAGCGAGAGCGAAGATCGGGAGACGGTTCATCGGACTCCTCCTGAGATCGGATACGCATTTGTCGCGGACCCGAGTCGATTTTACGCCAGATCATGACCTTGCAAAGCGAGAGAACTGGTCCCTTATATACCCATCAGAGTGCATCCACCAAGGAGCTCCGCGACTCGGACGGAAACGTCCACGCAAGCCCGGACCTTCGTGGGACAACAACCCTCCCGCCCACCCGCGCAAGCTCCAGCTTCATCGCGGACGGCAACGCCCCCGCCACCAGGTCGCTGACGCAAGCGCCCCCTC
>DATANP010000064.1:0-6049 GCA_036266195.1 Thermoanaerobaculia bacterium
TCCACCCTGGCCGCCGAGGTGAACCGCCTTTTCCACGAAGCCCTGCGCGAACCGGCGGACTCCCGGCTCGTTTCGGCCGCCCTCCGGCGCCTCGCCGCCAACGGCACCATCCGGCTCGTCCAGAAGGGCAGTGCGCACCGGGAGGCGCGCTACACCAGGGCGACCTGACCCGCCGCGTGGATGGGCAGCTTGGCGCGGCGGTTGAGCTCCTCGTCCTGCGGACCGAGCGCGAGACTCTGGGGCAGTGGCACGAGATCATAACCGAACAGGTCGCGCCGCAGGGGCAGATAGTCCTCGGCCTTGTCGAGCCAGACCCGACCGCTGCCGCCGCTCATCGGGTGCTCGCCCTGCGCCACGGACGCCCGTTGCAGCGACGCATAGCCGATGACGGTGAGCAGCGCGGTCGCGGTGCGGTAATCCCATCGCCCGAACACCCAGCGCAGGATCTTCGAGGTCATGGCACGGCCGGAGTAGAACTCGCGGTAGCAGCGCAGGAGCAGCTCCTGCCATTGATCCGGCTCGAACCGGGGATGGCGCCAGGTCACGCACGTGCCGTCGAACCGGTCGAGATTGCGCTCGGTGATGAGGCCCTGCTCCAGGAAATCCTGATACTGGTCGGTGCCGGGGATCGGAGTGAGGATGTAGAACGATGCCACGTCCGGCGCGAGCTCGCGAAGCCGCCGCAGGTGGTCCATCACGCCGTCTTCGGTATCCGGAGGGAAGCCGATGATGTTCGAGAAGTGGGTGGTAATGCGGTGCTTCCGGCAGAGCTCGACGATGCGGCCGTAGGTCTCGGGATGGTTCTGGAACTTGTGCGCGCCGCGCAGCGCGTCGCGATGGAACGACTCGACCCCGACGAACATCTGGAAACACCCGGCGCGAGCGAGAAGCTCGACGAGATCCTCCTGGCGAGCGATCTGGGTATCGCACTGGGCGAAGAAAGGCAGCCGGATCTTCTCCTCGATCATGGCTTCGAGGAGCTGCCGCACCTCGGGATACTTGTTGAAGTTGTCCGCCGTGAAAAAGATGATGCGCACGCCGGCGGCCTTCGCCGCCTTGATAGTCGCCATCGTGGTGGCGACGGGCTGGCTGCGAACCTGCCGGCCGGCGATCTTGATCACCGAGCAGAAGTTGCAGGTGTAGGGGCACCCGCGGGCCGGATAGACGCCGAGCATCCGCACCGAGTACCGCCGCAGATCGCGCGCTGACGGAGGAGTGAGTGGCGGCGGGTCTAAATGAGCCTGCCAGCGCGTATCCTGTCCATAGACTGGCTGAAGCTCGCCCGCCAGGGCATCGCGCAGAATGGCCGGCCAAACGATCTCGGCCTCGGAAAGCGAGAAGCTCACGCCGCGTCCCTGAAGCTCGGACGTGTCGCACGTCATCGGATGAGGCCCGCCGATGATGACGTTCTCGACCCCGCGGGAGCGAGCGAAGGCCGCCAGGTCGAGAGCGCGCTGGAACTGATGGCTCTGGACCCCGGCGAGCGCCAGCAGGGTACGGCGGTTTGGATCACGGGTAAGGAGGTCCAGGTAGTCGAGGTCGGTATGGACGTACTCGTCCACCGTGACCGTCTCGCACCGGGCGCCGTCTACCTCGTTTGGAGTGAGGCTTGCGAGGTAGGACACCGTGGAGTTCGGCATGAACCCGCGGCGGAAGCGCTGGACGTGGCCGTCGGCGTCGTACTTGCCCGGTTTGAGGACGATGACACGCAACGAGGAGGATCCCGCGACGGTGAGGTCGGTTCCGGAAGATCCGTTCATCCAGCGCCTCCTTTGTTGTGCGACTGCTATTCTCCTGCTGAGCCGCCCATGGACGACAGCATACCCGATGCCCGTAACTCTTTCAAAGAGTGCGCGGCACTCCCTGTCGTACCTCAGGGTAGCCGGAATGAAGGATGACGAGCCGGGCTAAAGGCGGGGGCGGGCGTAACTTCAGGCAGTGACCCTAAGGGGCGGCTTCGTCTCGGCTCTCCGGACTCGACCATGAGCGGCACGAGCACTCCTGGAGAACAGGCATCTGGTTTCTGAACCAGACATCTCTCTGCGGGAAAGGCATTTCGATTCCCAGGCTTCTAAAAGCATCCAGGATACTCTCTCTGATCTCGGTCAGCACACGATCCTTGCGCTCGAAGTGCTCCAAATTGATATTGTCGACAAAGAACTCTACCTCGAACTCGATCGCTGAATCCCCGAAGCTCAAGAGATTGATATCCGGATGTTTCCAAGTAGGGGTTGGTGCTTTGAATTCGCCTAGAAGCCATGACTTTAGCTGAAGGGCATCGTCGGGCAGCCTCTCATCGTCTGGCACCGGCTGCATGGCTATGCTGCAAATCGGATTCAGCTTTTTTTCCAGCAACTTTACTCGACGGTCCCAGGTTTCTTTAATCCCAACCCGATCTTCTTCATGACCTTTGAGGTCGGGATCCAAAATACACTCAGAGGACCAGGCGTCGATTTCTCTGACGAGAGTTCCCGTCCCTTTACTTGTCATGTCGGGTACGCCTTTTAGACAGCAGAGTAAATCCCCGGCCATCCCTTGTAATTCCAACCTTTCGTCAGGCGTGTAGCCCTGCTGCCGCATCTGCTGCACGCGGCCCGCGAACCCAACAAGTTTTTCATTGAGTTTCTGGATCTCTCTATCCACCACCTGTTCCCGAGCCAACCTTGCAAGGCCGTTTTCAAGCTTCAGCCTACGTTTCCCTTCGGATTGGGGGATAAGGCTCGCGATTCGAGCCATCTTGTCGTGTAGGGATCCAAGAACGTCGGGGTGTGAAGTCAACACATCGTCGAGCGCTTTCTTGACAACCTCTACATCGGACGAATAACTGACGCTTATTGAGAACGAAACAATGAGATCCGGAGAGGGGCGCGTAATATTGACGAGCGCTTCGTTCGCCAGGGCGCTATTGGCATATATATTACTGAGTGACTTTTTACGCTGTATAGCTGCGTTACGCGCAGGCCGATCTTCTTCACCTCGCATATTGTTCCATCTTGCAGGACGATCAGATCGCCATATCTGAACGGCGTGTCCGCCAGAAGGGATATCCCACTGAAAACGTTGGAAAGCACGGGCTGCAGTGCCAAGCCTGCAACGAAAACAGTCCCACCGATGCTTGTAACTATGACTGAAACACTGACCCCGAGCGAGTCCAACGCGAACGCAATAGCGAACATATATATGAGAATCGGACCAAGCTGTGTCGCAATCGGTACCAGCACATCGTCGACATTCGTCTCACTCGCCTCTGCAAAGCGCTTGGCATGGTAGATAACAACCCGAGTGAACAGCTTGTGCAGCCAGAAGGCTATTGTCAGGATGAGGATTGAGCCGAGAAGTTGCGCAACCCGCCGCTCTGCAAATGGAAGATGAAGATGACGGAACGAATTCAATGCCACCAATACAGCCACAGACACAAGAAACGGCGTACGGCTGATCGCAAGAAGGATATCGTCTACGTCGGTCAGCGTTCGCCTTGTAATATGGCGGAATAGCCGCATCAGCAAAGGGTAGATTACGAGTGCGCAGACCACGGCCATCCCAATTGACGCAATCAGAGAAGCCACGTCATTTGCCAAGAACTTCAGTGACGCTGGCAGCGGCACTGGAATCCCGAGAATCTTCAGCATGGGCCGATATCTCCCGAGGCTGCACATAGAGACCCGTGGCAAGCAGACGCCGAGGGCTGAAACAGAGGCCTGGAGGCTGGCATGGCCTCCCAGGAGCTCAAGCGGCTAACTTGTGCCCCGCGCTCCTTCATTGAAGACACGGGAACAACGGAATGGTTTACGAGTTCGCCCATGCGGGCGCTGCTCCCGCCGGCCTACGAAGACGGACGAGCGATGCCAACAGCTTTCCCGAAAACGCTCGCCTTGCTACAATCCCTCCCACCCGGAGCCGGTCCGCCCCGGACACGTGTGTTCCACGGAGACGCTCGACATGAAGATGGTCATCCTAGCCGCCGGCCTCGGTACCCGGCTCGGTGCGGTCAGCGGCGGCAGGCCCAAGCTGCTCGTGGATCTCGGCGGGGAGACGATCCTCGACCGCCTGCTTTCACTCGCCTCGGACCTGCGGCTCGAGCCCCTGGTGGTGACTCGTCCCGAGCATGTGGCCTGGTTTCAGGAGGTCCGGGCCGAGGTGCTTGTCGAGGAGCGGCCGGTGGGGTTCCTGACCACTCTCTACCAGACCCGGGATGCGGTCGGCGACGAGCCGTTCGTCTGGGTCGGCGGCGACATGGTGTTCTCCGAGCATGGGGTGCTGCGCGAGATCATCGCAGGGCACAACCCGGACGACTTCGCGTCCTATGTCTATTGCCGTACCGACAAGTTCAAGGCCAAGGTGCGGTTCGAGCCGGAGCTGGTTCTCAAGATCACCCGCCAGGGGCAGTGGGACCTCAGCATCCCGAACTTTGGGGTCCAATCTCCTCGCACGTTCTCCTACCTGGCGGCCAATCCCGAGACCGATTTCCTGCCGGCGGCGCTGGCCGCGGGCGAGACGTTTGCCCTCCGCGAATACCCGCACCCGGTCTTCGAGATCGACACGCCTCTCGATCTCGCCTTGGCGCGGTCCTACTTCGAGCGATGCGCGTCGATATCCTGACGGCCTCGTCCATCAACGGGATCATCACCCCGGGACGGGGAGCCTGCAGTCACGATCTCGTCCCCATCCTCAAGCCTGTCCGCGAGCTCTGGGAGGCCAAGTACGAGATCCGGCGCCGGCACGACGCCGTGCTCGTCGGCTCGAATACGGTGCTGTCCAACGATCCGACCATGTCGTCGCATGCGGCTCCCGGGTACGAGGTCGTCCGCGCCACAATTGACTCCGCCGGGCGTATTCCCCCGAGGTTTCGCTTCTTCGACGGCTCCGTCCGGACCCTGGTCGGCGTCACCGATACCACTCCAGCGTCCTACCGGAAGCTTCTGGAGGAGCGCGGCGTCGAGGCGGTTTCTTGCGGCGCGGAGCGTCCTGAGCTTTCGCTCTTCCTGGCCGGCCTGGAGGAGCGAGGCGTCCGATCCGCGGTATGCGAGGGCGGCGGCATCCTGAACCGGGCTCTGCTCGACCAGGGGTTCGTCGGACGCATCCATCTCCTACTCCTGGAGGTCATCCTGGATGCCGGGTCCGTGAATCTGTTCGAAGGTCCGGGCGCTCCGTTCCCCCTCCGCCTGGAAACGCTGGAGCGGATCGGTGAGTCGGTCCTTTTGACCTACAGCGTCTAGGCGAAGAGAACCTCTTCCGGGTGGCGGGTGAGGACGAGGTAGATGCCGCAGGCGATGACGTCGGCCACGAAGTCGGGGCGGTTGACCTCGGTCACGAGGAGGCGATAGATCAGGTCGCTTGCGGGCAGGATTCCTTCCTCCAGGTTGTGCAGGAGGAAACGGTAGGCTCTCAGGGCGTTCGGATAGCTTTCCGCCATCTCCCGCGCCAGGTGGTGGTACATGAAGTCGTGCAGCGACTCCCAGACGTTCGGGTACTTTCCTCGCAGCGGCCAGTCGCGCATCTGTCTTTTGCCGCCCAGTCTTTCGTGGTGACGGGCCGACAGCTCGTAGCCCAGACGGATGAACCGGTCCAGGTACTCGACGTCCTTCTCGGTCGTGTTGCGCAGGACCTCGGCCGTTCGCTCCAGGATCGCCTCCACGTCATCGAAGGTCCCGGTCTCCAGGTACTCCAGCGCCTGTGCCGTGATCAGCGGCGTCAGGAGCATGATCTGGCCGTAGTTCACCTTGCTGCCGAGACGGTTGCGGACGCTTGCGTTCTGCGCCTCGAAGGCGTACTCGAAGATGCACTCCGGCTGCCGCCCCTCCTTGAGGATGCGGTCCACCAGGTCGTAGAAGTTCCAGGAGCAGTTCACGCCGGAGATGATGAAGTACTCCAGCTTCGCGCCCGGCGAGGAGTCCTCGTAGCGGCTGGTCAGGCCCGGCTTCTTCCCCAGCGGCTCCAACGACTGGCAGAGGATGACGTTCCTGAGGATCTCGCGCCGGATGTCCATGTCCATGAATCAGGTACCTAAATACCTGGCCCGCGCTTCCCGCAGGATGTCCGGCGAGCCGTG
>DATANP010000065.1:0-10595 GCA_036266195.1 Thermoanaerobaculia bacterium
CTCGTCCCGGTGCCAGAGGCCGGCTGTGGCTGCCTTTGCGCTCTCCAGGTTCTGTGGCCGGCCGTCTCCCCAGAGGAAGCCGTGGTCGGAGGCGATCATGAGGACGGCGCCGTGATCGGCGGCCCACTTCCTCCAGGCGCCGAGCAGGCGGTCGACCTCGGCGAAGTAGAGCTCCGGCACGTGGCGGTAGCGCTCGAAGTCTCCCTCGGAGACCCCGGGCTGGCGCGGCGGGGCATAGGGAGCGAAGACGTGGCCGAGGGTGTCGGTCCCCTGGAAGTAGAGGATGGTCAGGTCCGGCGTCTCCTTGTCCAGCCAGGAGCGGGCCAGGGCGTCGTAGGCGTGGGTCTCGACCAGGATGCGCCGCAGGGCGCTCACCGGATGGGCGTACGGGTCCGGACGGGCGGCGGCCTCTTCATACGCGGTCTGGTCGAGCCAGGGGAGGTATTCGTGGAGGTCGTCGTAGCCGGTCTCGCGCTCCACGCGGTCGAGGGTCTCGCGCGCCCAGGCTTCGCGGTCCGGCGGGTGGACGATGCCCGGCGGACGGTCCCTGGAGGTGAAGGAGAAGAAGCGGTCGGCGACCATCAGGCCGCGCACGGGCTCGGCGGGCCAGGTGGCCCACATCCCGAACACCGCGGAGGTGCGGCCTTCGAGGTCCGCCAGGTTCCAGACGGCCGGGACGCGCCGCTCCTCGCGGGTGATGGGCTCCTCGGCTCCGGTCTTCGGGTTGCGCCGGGTGAAGTCGAGGATGCCGTGCTCCAGCGGGCTGGTGCCGGTCATCATGGTGGTCCAGACGAGCGGGGAGAGCGGCGGCTGGATCGTGGTGAGGACGCCGGCCCGGCCTTCCTTCGCCAGGGCGGCGAGATTGGGCATCGTCCCGTTCCTCAGATAGGGGTCCAGGAGCTGCCAGTCGGCGCCGTCCAGGCCGAGGAAGAGGACGGGGGGCCGCTCGGGTTGCCGGCAGGCGGCGGTCAACAGAAGGACGATGAGCGCGAGTCGTCGCATGGGATCTGGCGGCGTTATACCACTCCCCCGAAACATCCGGCGCGTTCCGATCGTAGGGTGGTCAACGAGAGGGAGATCGACTCATGAACCTGCTGCTCAAGGACCTCCGATACGCCGCCCGGATGCTCGCCAAGACCCCGGGCTTTACCGCCGTTGCCCTGGTGACGCTCACCCTGGCGATCGGCGCCAATACGGCCATCTTCAGCATCGTCAACGGCATGCTCATCCAACCGCTGCCCTTCGAGGAGCCCGACCGCCTGATCCAGCTCATGCGCGGCTTCAAGGAGGGCGGCGTGGGCGGCTCGATCTCCATCCCCAAGTACGTCTACTGGGAGGAGAACAGCCGCGACGTGTTCGAGGGGGTGACCGCCTTCGACAACCTGGGCTCGGGCTTCAACATGGCCGGCGACGGCCCGCCGGAGCGCCTGGTCGGCTCCCGGGTGACGCACGAGTTCTTCTCGGTGTTCCGCGTCCAGCCGGCTCTCGGCCGCGCCTTCACGGCCGACGAGGACCGCCCTGGCGCCGAGAAGGTGGTGATCCTGAGCAACGGCCTGTGGAAGCGGCGCTTCAACGCCGACCGCTCGATCGTCGGCAAGCCCCTCCAGCTCAACGGCGAGGCCTACACCGTGGTCGGCGTGGCGCCGGAGTCGTTCCGCTACCCGGCCAGAGCCGACCTGTGGACGCCGTTCCAGATGGACCGCACGAGCGTGGAGAAGGGCCACTACTTCGAGGTCGTGGGCCGGCTCAAGCCGGGCGTGACCCTGGAGAAGGCCAACGCCGCCGCGGTGCTGATCGGCAAGAACTTCTTCGCCGGGCATCCCGACTTCGGCACGGGCGACGAGACGCTCGCCCTCCGCACCCTGCGCGACCGGCTCTACGGGCGGCTGCGGCCGGTGCTCTACATCCTGCTCGGCGCGGTGGCGTTCGTGCTGCTCATCGCCTGCGTGAACCTGGCGAACCTGCAACTCGCGCGAGCCGCCGGACGGCAGCGGGAGATCGCCCTCCGGGTCGTGCTCGGCGCCCGCACGTCGCAGCTCGTCAAGCAGCTCCTCACGGAAAGCCTGCTGCTCTCCATGATCGGCGGCCTGCTCGGCCTGGGGATCGGGCTCCTGATCCTCAAGCCGTTGCTCGCGCTCAGCCCGCCGGAGATCGAGCAGGTCGTGCCGATCGGCATCGATCCCACGGTGGTGGCGTTCACCTTCGGACTGTCGCTGCTGGCCGGCCTCCTTTTCGGACTCGCTCCGGCCTTCCAGGCGTCGCGGGTCAACCTGAGCACGCCTCTCAAGGAGGGGACGACCCGGTCCACGGGCGGCGTGCGCGGCAGCCTGACGCGGCGGATCCTGGTGATCAGCGAGGTGGCGCTCGCCCTGGTGCCGCTCACCGGCGCCGTGCTGCTGGTCAAAAGCTTCAGCGGCGTGGTGCGGACGGACCCCGGGTTCAATCCGGACAACGTGCTCACGATGAAGCTCTCCCTGCCCGAGGCGCGCTATGCGAACCCGGAGAGGCTGGAGGGGATGAGCCGCGACCTGACCGGCCGCGTCGCGAGCCTGCCGGGGGTGAAGGCGGCCACGCTGGCGATCTCGCTGCCGCTCGAGGGCGGCATCGACCTGCCGTTCACGATCGAGGGCAAGTACACCGGCGGCATGGACGAGAAGGCGGCGGGCCTCGGCTTCGCGCAGTACCGCCTCAGCACCGCGGGCTACTTCGAGAGCCTGGAGATCCCGCTCGTGCGCGGCCGCTTCTTCTCCGAGCGCGACGCCGGCAACGCGCCGAAGGTCGCCCTGATCAACGAGGCCGCGGCCAAGCAGTTCTGGCCGGGCGAGAACCCGGTCGGCCAGCGGATCACGATGGGTCAGCCGTTCCTGCCCGAGATCTCCGACGCGCAGCCGCGGGAGATCATCGGCATCGTCAAGGACGTGCGGGAGGACGGTCTGGATGAGGATGCGCCGCCGATCGTCTACTCGCCGCTGGCACAGACCCCGGCGCCCCTCCTCACCATGGTGGTGCGGCTGATCCCGGTGAGCCTGGTGGTCAAGACGGATCGCGAGGTGCCGAACCTGGCCACCATCGTCCAGAAGGAGGTCTGGGCCGTGGACCCGCAGCAGCCGGTCAACGACGTCCGGATGATGGACGAGGTGGTGTCGCGCTCGCTCGGCCGGCAGCGCTTCGCGGCCGTGCTCCTGGGCGGCCTGGCTCTGCTCGCGCTGCTCCTGGCCGGGGTGGGGATCTACGGCGTGCTGTCGTACCTGGTGACGCAGCGCACGCGGGAGATCGGCGTGCGCATGGCGCTCGGCGCCTCGGCCCGGGCCGTGCTCGGCATGGTGGTCCGGCAGGGGTTCGTCTCGGTGCTGATCGGAGTGGCCGTGGGCGTGGCCGGAGCCTTCGCGCTGGCGCGGCTCCTCGGCAGCCAGATCGCGAACCTGCTGGCCGGCGGCAGCGCCACGGACCCGGTGACCTTCGTGGTAGCCCCGGCAGTGCTCGCGGCCGTGGCGCTCCTCGCGAGCGTCATCCCTGCCCACCGGGCGAGCCAGTTGGACCCGGTGCTCGCGCTGCAGAGAGACTGACCGCTACTTGCGGACGAGCACCAGCTTTTCGGCATCGGCCCTCTCCGCGCGGGCGAAGAGGGCCTGGACCACCGGGTACTGCGCCTTGGCGAATTCCCGATGCTTGACGTCGAGCTGGCGCCGGAAGATGAGGCTGCGCTCGCCATCGATCCAGGCCACGCTGGTCAGCACGGCGCCGGCCGCGGTATCGTGGCGGATCTCCCGAGGGAGGGTCTCGGGCGTCCACCCCTCGGGCCAGCGCACGGTCAGCTCGACCTCGTCGCGGTCCGGGAACGGGAAGACGACGGGGGAGATCCGGCTCGCGGCGTCGGTGCGGAACGGCTGTTTCGACGGTCCCAGCGGCAGGCTGGGAGAGAGGCTGACCTCGTCGCCGAGCACCTCTTCCTCGCGCTGGGTCATCGACCAGGTGACCTCGACCGTCTCATCGTCCACGGACTCCTTCACCTTGACATCGGCCAGGGTGAAGTCCTTGTAGGACTCGGCGAGCCAGTCCTTCCACGCCTGCGTGGTCTCCTCGGCGGTGGGCTTCCAGCCGAGCCGGAACCAGGCGTCGTGGCCGGTGAGCTTGAGATCGCCATGGCCGGAGGCGCGCCCCTGCGAGTCGATCTCCAGGTCGATCCGGGCCTTTCGGGTGCTGTCGGTGTACGGCGTCTCGGGCAGGACCAGGGTCTGGGGCGCGGTGCGGTCGAAGATCAGGGCCGGCATGCCCTCGACGTCCGGCGCGAGGTGGCCGAAGGCGAGGTCGCGGTCGGAGGGATCGAGGAAGACCCGCTGGCCGTCCAGATCCACGGCCACCAGGAGGCGGTCGAACCAGCGCGGGTTGGGGAAGTTGATGTCGAACCTGCCATCGTTCCGGTCCGAGGCCCAGACCGCGCGGCCCTGTGCTCCGGCCGCCTGGAGCATGGCCTGGAGGAGCAGCGCCTTGCCCGCGGAGTCGCCGCGCCGGGCGGCGAGCACGGAATCGGCGGTGGTGCCATCCTGGAGGAAGACGCCGGGCAGATCCTCGGTCTCGATCTGGTCGCGCACGAAGCGGTAGAGGGCTTCCGCCTTGGCCCGCGGAGTGGAAGCGGAGCCCGCGATCTCCTGCGCCTTGCGGCCGGCGTTGGATGATTTGCGGAGCGCCTTCTCGTAGTCGTCGCCGAGCAGGTCGCAGGTGGTGGCCCAGGTCTCGAGCAGCCGCTTCGGCTTGATGTTGTCCTTGATGCCGACCGGGGTGAGGAGATACCAGCTCGCCAGGTCTTCGAAAGGAGCGGCGAAGGGCTCGTCCGGGATCGCCGGCAGGTTGCGGCCCCAGGCCCAGATCCGCCCGCCTTCGAGGGTCTTCGTGGAGTCCTGCTGGATGCCGAGCTTCAAGGGGTCCGAGATGTAGGAGCGCACCGTGACGAGGCTCGGGATGTCGTAGATCACCTCGGAGTACTCGGTCGGTACCTCCTCCTGGAAGTACCAGGGCTCCAGCGCGAAGAGCGCGAAACCGCGCAGGCGGTACCGGTATTCGAGGATCGCTCCGACCTCCACGCCCGGGAACACCACGGAGGAGACGAAGCGCTTCTCGGACTTGGAAGTGCGGCGCTTGAAGACCGCGTCCTTGGGGAGCGGGATCTCGCGGCCATCGGGCAGGATCGTCTTGCCCTGCAGGTCGATCAGCTTCGCCTGCTTGCTGTGGAAGACCTGGACCTCGCCGTACTTCTTGCCCTCCTCGGTGAGGATCTTCCGCCGCACCTCGACGGTGAAGCTCGGCGCGAAGCGGCCGGTCTTCGGGTCGAGCATCGAGAACGTCCCCTTCTTGTGGAGGACGACCGCGGACGCGCCCGGGGCTTCCTGGGCGCCGGCGACGAGAGGGAAGAGAAGCAGGGCGGCGAGCAGGGTTCGGCGAAGTTGGATCATGGGTGTGTCTCCGCTCCTCTTTGTCCGAGGCGGGGGAAAACGTTTCACGGGATGCCCTATTTTGCGCGAATCCGGCGATCTCGCATAGGCTCTGACGCGTCATGGCCCGCAAGAAGAGGCTGGAGCGGAGGCAGGAGAAGAAGCCCGCGCCGGACCGCTCGCCGGCGGCGCCGGTCTGGATCCTGCTGGCCGCGGCGCTCCTGCCGATCCTCGTCTCCTGGCCGATCCGGTCGCACGGGTTCCTGCTCGACGACTTCGTCCTCTTCCAGACCAGCCCGTCGCTGTCAGACCCGGGGAGCATCCCGCGGGGCTTCGCGACGGACGTCGGGGCGCTGCGCAAGGGGACGGAGACGGTCATCAGCAGCTACTACCGGCCGGTGTTCCTGGCGCTCTCGACGCTTTGGTACCAGGCCGTCGGCGGCAACCCGGCCGGCTGGCACACCGCGTCCCTCCTGCTCGCCGGCCTGATCGGCGCCCTGGTCTGCGGCCTCTTCCTGCGGCTCGGATTCCCTCCGGCCGTCGCCCTGCTCGCGTCGCTCGTCTACTCGCTCCACCCGTCGCACGTCAGCTCCGTGGCCTGGGCGTCGGGCCTGCAGGAGCTGCTGGCGGCGCTCTTCTCGGTCTGTGCCGTTCACGCTCTCCTGTCTGTCCGGGAGCGGGGGAGGGGGCTCGCGGCAGCCGTGATCTTCTACATCCTGGCGCTGCTGTCGAAGGAGGTCGCGATCGCGCTCCTGCCGTTCGCCGGCGCCTGGGCCCTGCTGGAGAAGGATCGGCGGCTGGCCAAGGCGACCGCCGTGCTGGCCGGGGTGACGGCGGTCTACCTGGCCGTCCGCATCGCGGTGCTCGGCGGGCTGGCCATGCCGTCGGAGAGCGCCCCGGGATTCGCGGCGTCGCTCCCGGCTGTGCCGGTGGCGCTCGCCACCTATCTGCGTCTCCTGGTCTGGCCCGTGGGCTTTTCCATCTTCCGCCCCGAGCGGCCGTTCTTCGGACCGTTCGCGGCGCCGGTCCTGATCTCGGTGACGGCGCTGGCGGTCCTCGCCGGCTTGGCCGTCTGGGCCGCCAGGCGGAGGAAGGAGATCGCCCTGCCCGCCGCCTGGGTGGTGATCTGGCTCCTCCCCGTGCTGAACCTCTGGGTGCTCCACCCGCAGTGGATGGTGACCGACCGTTACCTCTTCCTGCCGTCGCTCGCCCTTCCATGGCTCCTCGCCCTCCTGCTCCCGGGGCGCGCGCGGATCGCGGTGCTCTCAGTCCTGGCGGTCGTCTTCGCCCTCCTCACGGTGCGCTACCAGGCGATCTTCAAGGACGAGCGCACCTTCATCGCGGCCATGGAGAAGGCCGAGCCGACGAGCCCGCTGGTGTTCGACGAGAAGGGCCGGCTCCTCCTCCAGGACGGCGACCGGGCCGGCGCGCGCGCCGCGTTCGCCCGGGCGGTGGAGCTCGACCCGATCGATCCCGCGGCGCTGGAGTCGCTGGCCGACCTGGAGTTGGAGCAGGGGGAGATCGACGCGGCGGAGGCCCACTACCGCCAGGCGCTCGTGGTGAGGCCCTACGCGAGCCGCGGTTTCAAGCTCGTGGCGCTCGCCCGGTCGCGGTCGGGGCAGCGCGAGCGGGCCGCGGCCCTGATCGAGGAGTCGGCCCGGCGCTGGCCGGAGGACTTCCAGGTCCAACTCCTGCACGCGGCCTTCCTCGGCGCGGCCGGCGAGATGGAGAAGGCCCGGACCGCGTTCGAGGCCGCCCGCCGGCTCCGCCCCGGCGACCCCGCCGTGGCCGGCGGGTTCGACGAGGCCCTGGCGCGGATGATGGCGACGATTGCGCCGGCCGGCTGACCCAATGCCGCCACGACCCTCTGATATCAAGAGCTCGCGGGTGCGGCGGCAACACGAAAGCCAAAGGCGCCGTCCTGGCTCCTGGCAGAGTGCCTGCGGCGGATAGCAGCCCGCAGACCCTCCGCGGTGTTGAGCCAGCCGCCGCCCCGCAAAATGCGAAACGAATTCGCGTTCCCTCCGATGAAGGGATCTACGGGCTCCTCCTTGTTCGCAGCCCTGTTGGCGTAGGCTTTTTCATCCCCGGCGTCGCGGCACCACTCCCAGACGTTCCCGGCCTGATCGAACGTGCCGAACGGACCGCGGCCGGCCGGATACGAGCCGACGGGTGCCGGCTGCCCTCGTATCCCATCGAGGTTGAAGCAGGCCCGAGTCGCATCGGGCGACTCGTCCCCCCAGGGATACTTCCTGCTTTTGGGTCCTCGCGCGGCAAACTCCCATTGTGCTTCGGTCGGCAGCATCACCGGCCGCCTCCACACCTTTCCGAGCCACCGGCAGAAGGCCTGAGCCTCCTCCCAGCTCACGCCGACGACCGGCTGATCCGGCGAGGAGAAGCGCCGAGCCCGCCAGTATTTTGGCTCCCGGGCGCCCGTCTTCTCCAGGAACACCGCGTACTGCGCATTGGTCACCGGGGTCTCGCCCAGCCAGAAAGGCGTGACGCGAACCGGGTGTACCGGTCCCGCGAATTTTGTCCCCTCCCCCATCTCGAACCTTCCCCCGGGAATCCACACGAAGCGGATTCGCGTCGCGGGCTCGACGAGGGGCTCGCTGGAATCCGCGGCCGATACGCCGGCCAGGGCGTGATCGAGCGCCGCCAGTCCGGCAGGTGTGAGGCCTTGGCGAAAGTCGACCCAGGCCGCGGCGGAGAGGAAACCGGGAAGCTCCGGCCGACGGCCGCCCGCGGCCAGATCGGCGAGCACCAGCGGGCTCCGTTCCATGGCGAACAGCTCGAGGCAGCTCCGCAGCTCCCGCTCTTCCCAGCAAGGCTTGCCGCCGGTGACGGTGACCACCACCCCCCGCGTTTCTCGAACAAGGCGCTCCGGGTCCCTTCTCCACGAGGCGTCCTCGGTCGCCGCCGTTGCCTTCCATCCCCGGCGGCGCAGCCCCCGGGCCAGTCCGGCCGCGGCTTCCCGGTCCTCGGAAGAGCACAGGACGAAGACGGCCCCGGCCTCGCCTGCCATGGCGGCGGGCTGAGCCGCGAAGCCAGCGGCGATCTGTTCCGCGAGAGCCCGCACGTCGGCTTGCGAGCTGCGGAGCAGATCCCGCACGGGAGCCTCGATCCGCGGGTCGTGGCGGCCCCGCAGGAGACGCAGCACAATGGCCTGGCGCTCCGGCGGCTCGCTCGGTTCGAGGAGGGCGAGGAATGGACCGACGTCGGGCTCCGCGGCCTCTTCGAGGCAGGCGCGGATCAGATTGGCCTGGTCCAGGAGGACGCGGGAGCGCAGCAGCCGGTCCATCAGCGGAGCGAAGACGCCGTGGCCGGGCAGGCCCGCCAGAAGGAGGAAGACCTCCTGCCACCACTCCTCGCCGGCATGGCCGCAGAGTTCGTCGAGCAGGGCGGTGCCCTGATGCGCGATGTGGCACGCCGTCAGGTATTCCTGGAGGCCGAGGTGGAGGAGGCCGTAACGATGCTCGCCGTAGTCCGCGAGCACGCCCGCTTCGCGGCGCAGCCACTCGAAGACCTGCCGGCCTTCCACTTGGAGACCCCGGGGCGCAAGGCAGTTGCGCACCCTGGCGGCGATCTCCGAGACCGACAGGTCGTCCCATGTCCCCCGACTGTGGAGCTCCCAGGCGAGAGAGCGCAACACCGCGAGGGCGGTCTCCACGTCGAGAGGAGGCTCGGCCGCCTCACCGGCGGCGGTCTCGCTCCGCTTGCCGCGACTCCAGGAGCCGAGGAGCACGCGCAGGCACTGGTCGTAGAAGGCGGCCCGGTGCCGGGGCATCTGGCCGCCGCGATACGCGATGACGCAGAGGAGGGTGAGCAGCAGCGGCGAGCCCACCAGAACCTTCCAGCGTTGCGAGCCGAACCCGGGACCGTCCAACGCGGTGGTCAGGCCGTCGGCCGCGGCGAGCACCTCGCGCTTCGAGAGCCGGTCCGGCTGGGCCCTCTGGACGGCGTGGAACCAGCTCCGCACTAGGTCGCGGCACTGCCCGGCGTCGAGCGGGCGGACCTCCAGAGCGGAGAAGCGGTCGTTGAGACGGACCTTGTCTCCATAGCCGGCGAAGCGGCAGGAGAGGACGGCTCGGATGGGTTTGAGGTGGGCCAGCTCCAGGTCGAGGAGATCGCAGACCTCGGCGCGGAGCCCTTCGTCGGCGATCTCGTCGAGGCCGTCCAGAAGGAAGAGCAGCCGGCCGTGCTCCCAGAGCCGGGCGCCCAGATCCTTCGGCGCCTTGCCCTTGGCGACGTCCCCGAGCTCACGTTCCAGCTCGCGTTGGAGAAACTCCGCGAACGGGCGGTCGACGTCCTCCGAGGTGAAGCGGCGCAGGCGGAGGAAGACCGGCAGGGTTCCTGCCTCCAGACCCAGAGCGGCGGGTCCGTCCGGGGCTAGGCAGCGATGGAGGAGCTTGAGCAACCCGGTGGTCTTGCCGGCGCCGGGATCTCCGAGCAGGAGAGCGTGCGGGTTGGAAGCGTGCGGCGTCCTGAAGATCTCCTCGATGCCGAGCTCCCCCGTCCCCGGTTCTTCCCTGGGAAGCATTTCAGGAGAGGCGTGCCGCCGGACGATGCGCAGGGGGACGTAGACCTCCTCGAATCGCAAGCGTCCGACGTCGCCGCCACCCAGGCCGATGAGGCTGAGGCCGCTATAGCGCTCGGCGGCCCAGGAGCGGTAACGCTCCAGAACGGGTTGAGCTTTCGCGGCAGGCTTCCGGCGGATGCCGGCCGCCAGGCGGTCGAGGGCCTCGGGCGCGAAGCCACTCCGCAGGTCGGACCAGTTGAATTCCTGCAGGAAGACAGGAAGCTCCGGCTTTTGCGAAGCCCCGGGGAGAAGCACCGGGATGACAGGCAGGCGGCGCTTGGCGAACTGCGAGAGGAGGGCCCGCATCTCCTGGTCCTGCCAGGGGCCGATCCCGTCCCGGCCGACCACGACCATGCCGGCGTGGGCGGTCCCGATGACCTTTTCCAGCTCCTCCTGCCAGCGCTGGCCCGGCAGCAGGTTGTCCAAGTCGAGCCACACCAGCAGGCCCCCCGCGCGCAGGCCCGCCGCCAGCTCGCGGACCGCGATCTCGTCGCCGCGGTTGTAGCTCAGGAAGACGTCGAACGTCTTGGGCACAGCGGAAGCATATCGGATTTACCTGGGACCGCCGGCGCCCCGCCGGCGGTTTT
>DATANP010000066.1:0-23695 GCA_036266195.1 Thermoanaerobaculia bacterium
AGCCGGCCCTTCTCGCTCTCCAGGGCGGCCATCAGCCGGCGGAGCCGGTCGTTCTCGTTGAGCAGGTCCTGAACGTAGCGCCGGGTGTCCTCGCGGACCCGGAAGACGTAGTTCCCCTGCTGACCTTCGCCGTCCTTCTTCATGGTCATGACAACCGCCTCCTGGGATGTGCCTTCCAGGCTAGCACCACCCGGCCACGGACTCAATCATCCGTATGCCCGGAGGTCGTCACGGTGAAGGACGCCCCGGTGCGCTGCCAGAAGAACGGCTCGTGCTTCTTCGGATGGTTGCCCACCTCGTCGAGCGTGGCGCCGTCGTAGAGCCGGCCGTTGAGCATCACCAGCCGGATGGACTCCGAGTTGCGCAGGTTCTCGAGCGGGTTGGCGTCGAGCACCACGAGGTCCGCCAGCTTGCCGGCCTCGATGGAGCCGATGTCCTTGTCCATCCCGAGATAGCGGGCGCCGTCGAGGGTGGCCGCGCGGAGAGCGTTCATCGGCGTCATGCCGCCCTGGCCGAACATCCACAGCTCCCAGTGCGCGCCGAGACCCTCGCGCTGGCCGTGGGCGCCGAGCTGGACCTCGACGCCGCGCTCCTGGAGCTGGGCCGCGACGCGGGCGTTGTTGAAGTGGTTCCACTCCTCGTCCGGCGCGGTGAACGGCCGGCGGCCGCGTTCGTCGAGGATCTCCCGCGGCACGAAGCTCAGGAGGCGCTTGTCGTCCCAGACGTTGGTCTTGGCGTACCAGTAGTTCTCGCCCCAGATGCCGCCATAGCCCACGATGAGCGTCGGGGTGTAGCCCACCTTCGTCTGACTCCAGAGCTGCTTGACGTCCTCGTAGATCTTCGCCACCGGGATCGAGTGCTCGACGCCGGTGTGGCCGTCCACCACCATGGTCATGTTGTGCTCGAAGAGCGAGCCGCCCTCGGGCACGACCATGATGCCCTCCTGCCGCGCCGCCGCCAGGATCTGCTGGCGCTGGTCGCGCCGCGGCTGGTTGTAGCTCTTGACGCTGATCGCCCCGGCCGCCTTCATGCGGCGGATGTGGCCGAGCGCGTCCTCGAAGCTGTCCACCTTGGCCGTGAACGGCGTGGTGGCGCCGTAGAGAATGGTGCCGGTCGAGAAGATGCGCGGCGCCACGATCATGCCGGCGCGCTGCAGCTCGGCCGCCGAGAACACCGTGCCGGTGTCGTTCGACGGGTCGTGCAGGGTGGTCACGCCGAAGGCCAGGGTCGCGTAGGTGACCCAGTTCTCCTGCGGGATGATGTCGTCGGCGCCGAAGGAGCCGTGCCAGTGGACGTCCACCAGGCCGGGGATCAGGGTCTTGCCCTTGGCGTCCACCCGATGGGCGCCGGCCGGCACCTGCACCTGACCGGCCGGTCCCACGGCGACGATCCGGTTGCCCTCGACCACCACCGTGCCGTCCTCGATGACCTCGTCGCCCTTCATGGTGATGATCCGGCCGCCGACCAGCGCGACCGTGCCGGTGGGCTTGTCGGTCTCGGCCTTGAAGCCGATGTTCACGCCGTGTGCGGGCGGATCGGGCAGCTTCTCGGGAGCGCCTTCGAGGAAGGTGAAGGCGTTCTTGAGGTCGAGGGTGTAGAGCTCGGGGCCGAGCGACCAGTGGAGCTGCTTCGAGTCGCCGGACCAGTGGAGGTACCAGCCCGCCTCGCGGGTGACCTTGGTCACCGGGATCGAGCCCGGATCGGGGCCGATGTCGATCGCCTTGCCGGTCTGGACGAACGGCGCCACGTAGGCGTTGAACCGCTCGACGAACGAGACCCAGCGGCCGTCGTTCGAGACCCGGAACTCGTTGGCGTTCTCGCTGCTCAGGTGAACCCGCTCGTCCTTGCCGTCCAGGCCGACCGACACGAGCTGGGTCTTGTCGTCCTCGCCGGGCCGCACCAGGTAGACCCGGTCGTTCTCCGCGCCGAAGTGCGGCAGGAAGCCCTCCTCGGTGACCAGGACCGGATCACCTCCCGCGGTCGGAACGCGGTAGATGCCGGTGTCCCGCGACCAGGCCTCGGTCCGGGTGTAGCCGCCTTCCGCCCGGCGGAAGACGATCTGCTTGCCGTCCGGCGAGAAGGCCGGCTCCACGTATTGGCCGGGAGCATTGACCACGATCCGGCCCTCGCCTCCGTCCGCAGATACCACCCGCACCTTGCCCAGGTCCTTGTCGTCCCAGGTGGTGTAGACGACCCACTTGCCGTCGCGCGAGAACGAGGGGAAGTACTCGAAGTTGTCGTTCTGCTTCGTGAGCCGCTTCGGCGTGCCGTCGGGCAGGTTGCGGACGTAGAGGTGGCCGAGCGCCTGGTAGACCACGCGGTCGCCCTTGGGCGAGACCTGGGTCCAGCGAAGCATCTTGGTGTCGAACTGGTTCGGGGCCACGTCGACCGGGAAGCGGACCGAGTCATAGACCCGCTTGGTGGCGCGGACGTGGAACGGGATGTCCGTCACCTTCCTGCTGCCCACGTCGATGCGGTGGATGCCGCCGCCGGCCCAGAAGACGATGGACTTCGAGTCGGGGGTCCAGGCCATGCGCGGGTAGACGCCATGGATCGACCAGGTCTCCTGCATGTCGCGGTCGAGCCCGTCGTAGATCGGCCAGGTCTCGCCGGACTTGACGTCGTAGAGATGGATCACGCTCTTGAACCGCACCCGGCGGACGAAGGCCAGGAGCTTGCCGTCCGGCGACGGGGTGGGCCGGACGGAGCCGCCCGGGCCGGTGACGAAGCGCTCGGTCTCGCCGGTCTGGCGGTCGAGGCGCTGGATCACGAAGATCTGGGTGTTCGGGTCCTTGTTGTACTCGAAGATCGGGCCCGGGGTGGTGTCCTGGCTGAAGTAGAGATACCGGCCGTCGGGCGAGAACACGGGCTCGCCGGCGTCCTTCTGGTCGTTCGGCTTCTTGGTCATCTGGAGACCGCCGCCGCCGCTGCGGTGGTAGAGCCACATCTCGCCGGCGCCCAGGGAGCGCTGGGCCGTGAAGTGCTTGCGGGCCACGATGTACTCGCCGTCCGGGGTCCAGCTCGGGCTGTTGAGCAGGCGGAAGCTCTCCTTCGTGACCTGCTTCGGGTTCTTGCCGTCGCGGTCGGAGACCCAGATGTTGTCGCCGCCCCCCTGGTCGCTGGTGAAGGCGATGTGCTTGCCGTCGGGGCTATAGGCGGGTTGCATCTGCCAGGCCACGTCGCTGGTGAGCGCCCTGGCCTCGCCGCCGCCGATCGGAATCGTGTAGAGGTCGCCGAGCAGGTCGAAGGCGATCTCCTTGCCGTCGGGGCTGACGTCGAGGCTCAGCCAGGTGCCTTCCTTGACGTCGATCGTGATCTCCTTGAAGGGCTCGGGCGGGTTGTTGACGTCCCACTTCTCGTCCTTCTTCTCCTCGCCCTCCTTGGTGGCGATACTTCCGGGCTTCTTGCCGCCCTCCTGCTGCTCCTTCTGGAGCTCGCTGGCGTTCTCCTCGGGCTCCTGCTCCCGCTTCTCCATCTCCTGGAGCTGTTCGTCCTTCTTCTGTTCGTCCTTCTTGCCCTCTTCGGGAGCGGGCGGCGCGGGGGGCTGCTGGGAGGCGAGCGGGTAGCCAGTCAGGGCGAGCAGCAGCGCGAGGAGCGGGAGGAGCGGTCTCTTCATGGCCTGTCCTTTTTGAATTGACGGTGTATACGCACGTCCGCCCGCCCGGGTTTGGCCCGAGGCGGGCGCACGCACACTACGGCGGGGCTCAGGCGGGAGTCAAGGCACGGCGGTGAGGATCGCGACCAGGGCCTCCTCTGAGCCGCTGACCGTGGAGGTGCCGACCACGACCGTCTCGCCGACGTCCATGGCGAACGAGGTCTGGATGAGGTCGTGGTCCGCCTGGTCGTCGAGCCCGAAGCCGTCGAGGACCAGCTTCTTGCCGTCGACCCCGCCGGCCCGGAAACGCAGGCCGACTTTGTAGCTGGTGCCGCCCAGTCCCGCGATCCGCCCCTGGGCCACGTCGTCCTGGGTGACGCGGATCAGGGAGGCGTCGAGAATGCGGTAGCTCTTGAAGGGCAGGAACTCCCGGATGTCGTCGAGCGCCTTCTGGGCTCCCGGGGCGAGGGTCGGAGGCGCGCCGTTCGGCTTCGGGCTGGCGGCGAGGAGCACGAGCTGGAACTTCTGGGTGCGGGGCACGTCGCGCTCGGCCAGGACGCGGGCGAACTTCTCCTGCGTGGCGGCGTCGGCGATCACGTCCATGACGGCCCCCCGGCCGCCGGGACCGGACAGGGCCACGATCCGGCAGGCGGCCTTCTGCTCGCACTGCTCCCAGGCCAGGGCCGTGGCGGCATGGTCGTTGAGGTAATGGACCTCGTAGCGCACGGTCTGGGTGGGCCGGGAATCCGGCTCCTGGGCCGCCAGGGCTCCGAGGGGGCTGGACAGGGCCAGCAGCAACGTGACGGTCGAGGTCAGGCGAAGGGAAGTCATCTCGTGTCTCCTTGTTCACTTCCGGCCGGGTGGAGCACCCAGATGACCCGGGTGCCGCCCGGCGTGGAAAACTGGATCTGGTGGGTTTCGGCGAGCGCGATTTGATCCCGTCCCCCCTCTCCCCGTCCCTCTCCCCCGTTCCGGTGGAGAGGGCGCCTCCGCCCTGGATGAACGCGCACCACCTTCACGTCCGGGGTTGGGCGGGAGGCGCCCTCTCCCGCGCCCTGGCGCGGGGGAGGGAAGGGGAGGGGTCTTTTCGGCGCCGGAGAGGAAGACCCCTCCCCGACCCTCCCCCGCTGCGCGGGAGAGGGCACCTCCACCCTCCCCTTGGACGCGACCTGGCTGGGAGGCGCGGGCTGGCGCCACAGGCTCAGGCCGACGAGGACGGCCAGGATCAGGACCGCGGCGGCGGCGACCGGCACCAGCCATCCCCTCCTCCGCGGCTCGGGCACGGCGGTGAGCACGGTCCGGCGCATGGCCTGGATCTCTTCCTGGCTCAGACCGGGGTCGTCCGCCGCGGGATCTCCCTTCCTCAGAACATCCTTCAGATTCATGACAGGCCTCCTTCCGCCAGCAGCACCTTGGCGAGCTCCCGGCGGGCCGCCAGCAGGTGCCAGCGGACGGTCACTTCGGTCACGCCCAGCAGCCGGGCCACGTCGCGCACCGGCCGCTCCTCCAGCTCGTGGAGGACGACGACGGCCCGCCGCCGGGGCGACAGGCGCTCCAGGGCCGCCTGCACGGTGGCGCGGGCCACGTGGGTCTCCTCGGGGTGCGGCCGGCGCTCGTCACGGCCCTCCCGGGTCAGCTCCTGCCGCGCCCGCGACCGCACGGCGAGCCGGCGGTAGCGGTCCCGGCAGAGGTTGACCAGGGTGCGGACCAGCCAGGCCTCGCCCTCGGGAACGGCGCGCGGCTGGCGGGCGGCCCGCAGGAACGTCTCCTGGACCAGGTCGCGGGCCTCCTCCCGGTCCGAGCAGAGGCGCAGGGCCAGTTGGAACAGCCGCCGGTGGTGCTCGTCGAAAAGCCTCGCGAGCCTCTCCGCCGGCGCCTCGTCCTTGGTGCTGTCCAGGATCGCGTTCGTCGTCATGGGCACGTTGGGAATAGCCACGCCCTTGTAAACGCACCAGCCTGGAAAAACGTTGGGCAGGCGTCTTGCTGTACCTCAGGGACAGGAGGTACAGCAATGAAAGACAACCGCGAAGAGATCCGACCCTACGTTGCCGACATGGCCGCCGTCGAGCGGCACATCCTGGAGGCGCTCGAGCGCCAGCACAAGGACGACACCTTCAAGGACTTCCCGAACGCCCTCGGGTTCGTCGACCGGCTCGCCACCCTGCTCAAGACCCACGTCGAGGCCCTGGAGACCCACCTCGGCAGCCTGCCGGGCGGCAGCGTGGCGGCCACGGTCAAGGAGACGGTCACCGGCGTGCTCGGAGGCCTGGCCGGAGTCTACGACAAGGTCCGCAAGGACAAGGTCAGCCGCGCCCTGCGCGACGACTACACCGCCCTGTCGCTCGCGACCGTCAGCTACACCCTGCTCCACGCCACCGGCCTGGGCCTGCACCAGGGCACGACCGCCGAGATCGCGCTGCGCCATCTCCAGGACCTGACCCCGTTCGTGATGGAGCTCAACCAGATCATCCCGCAGGTCGTGCTCAAGGAGCTGTCCTTCGAGGGCTACGACGTGGACTTCAGCCTCTCGCCGCAGGCCGTGCGCGCCACGCAGGAAGCATGGCGGACCGAGAGCGCGCGGGAGGAGGTCGCCGGCGCCCCCGTCAACTACCCCGCCCGCTGATCCGCGACGACTCCCAATTCCGACAGGGCCTCTCCGGCCGCGTCCAGCAGGGCGCGGGCGGAGATCGGTCCGCCCACGGCGCCGCGCATCCAGCCGTCCGGGGTCAGCCGGCCCTGGCGGGTCACCCTCTCCAGCTCGGCGCCGAAGTCCCCCTCCTCCAGCCGGCGGGCCACCTGGAAGGCGATGATGTGGCCGATCGGGTAGTCCGGCAGGTAGAGGGCGTAGACGATCATGTGCGAGTAGATCGCCAGGATGTCCGAGTCCCGGCAGCCGAAGACCGGCGCGTACCAGCGGTTCCAGACCTCGCGGGCGATGGCGAGCGTCGCCTCCCGCAGCTCGGCCGGGGTGGCCTCGGGGTGGTCGTACATCCACCGCCAGACCCGCATGTCCACCAGCGCCACGCCGCCGATCTCGTAGGTGTTCCAGAGTGTGGCGAGCGCCTGCGCGCGGCGGGTGTCGGCGCTCGGCGTCTGCAGCCCGAGCACCTCCAGGTCCCGGTTCTGGAAGACGAACGCCACCGCCTCGGTGCACGCGTTGTTCGGCACCCCGGAGAGCGACCAGCGGTCGATGCCGTTGAGCGAGAAGACCTGCTCCACGTTGTGGCCCAGCTCGTGGAGCGCGACGTTGTAGCCCTTGTAATCCATGCCGCCGCGCGGCACCCGGGTGCGCAGGTGGGCCTTGTCCTCCCGCCGGACCGCGCCCATGGCATGACCGGCCCCGCGGGCGGGGTCCACCGCGATCCGGTCGGCGAGCCACTGGGACCGCTCCGGGGAGAACCCGAGCCGTTCGAGCACCCGCGGCAGCTCGGTCTCGAACGCCTTCACGGTCGGGTACCTGGACCGGACCAGTTGGTCCAGCTCTTCCTCGCCGTAGGCGCCCCGGGCCTTGAACCCCGAGTACCAGATGTCGAACGGCTCCAGAGGCCGGCCCAGGCGGGCCTCGATGGCGCGCGCCAGGTCGTGGACCTCGCGCGACTCCAGCACCGAGACGAGCAGCGCCTCGGCCTCCGCCTCCGGGATCTGGCGCTCCAGGTTGAACCGCCGGTCCACGAAGGTGGGCTCGCCCGGGCTGAAGGGATCGACCTTGCGCACGGCATGGAAGACCGCGAGCAGGCAGGCGTAGCGGGTGTCCGGCTCGCGGGAGGCATCCACCTCCTCCCCCTGGAGCGACCGGACCGTGTTGGCCTCCGGCTCCCAGAGGACGCCGGGGTTGTCCACCACCACGGCCGGGATCTCCTGGCGGACGATCCGCTCCATGATCCTGAGGATGACCCGCTGGCGAGCAAGGCCGGCCGGGCTCCCGTCGGCGTAGTGCGAGGCGAGCTCGTCGCGCAGCCCCCAGTGGCTGATCAGCCGGCGGCCCTCCGGAAAGAGGCGCTCGCCGGCCGGGCTCACCACGCGGTCGAGGCGGATGTTGTAGCCCGAGCTGTAGCGCTCCGCCTTGATGAGCGCCTCGGTGATCTCCTGGTAGAGCGCGGCCGGCACGCGCAGGGCGAAGCGGTCCATCATCCGCGACCGTGCCCAGGTGTCGCGGTCCCAGCCGGCCCCCTCCGCCAGCCGCTCGCGGAGGGCGTGGACCGGGAAGTTGAGGAGGGCCAGGAAGGCGATCTTCGTCCGGAACAGATCCTCGTTGACGTGCGAAGCCAGGTCCAGATTGGCCAGGAGCTGGTCCACCGGGGAGATGTCGCCCGTGTCCACGTCGATCGGCGTGGTCAGCTCGCGGCGGACCTCGTAGAGATGGCCGTCCAACTGCTCGAGCACCCGCTCCAGCCGCTCGAACGTCTGGTCGAGGACCGCCGGGTCGGCGAGAAAGCTCTCCTCGCAGAAGGCGGAGAAGGCCTGGCCGTCGCCGTCCTCCGTCCACCAGCGCTGCGCGACCTGCTCGACGCCGCGCCGAATGCGTTCCGCGTGCTGCGGGCCGTGCTTCCCGATCAGTCGGTCGACGGTCTGCCGGACGACGTCATCCTTCATGAGGAGGCTCTCCAGGGGTCAGATGGGTGGCTTGAGGGCGGTGGCGACGAGCTTCTCGTCGATGAGCAGCTTGTGCATCTCGCCGCCGTTCTTCTGCACCTCCTCGCGGGAGAAGGGGTCGAACTCGAACGGCTTGATGATCTTACCGTAGACCGACTTGAGCGCCCGGGCGCCGATGCGGCTGCTCTTGGCCGCCTCCTCGGCGATGGCCTTGATCGCGGGGTCGGTGATGTCCAGCTCGATGCCGTACTTCTGGAAGAACCCCTGGGACGCGCGGAACACGCTGTCCCGCGGCTCGGCGAAGATCCGCGCCAGGGTCTCGGAGGTGAGGTCCTCGAGGATCACGGCGTTGTCGAAACGGGAGAGGAACTGCGGCTGCATGCCGTACTCGAACAGGTCCTCCTGCCGGAAGTGGTGGCGCAGGGTGAAGTACTCGCGGATCTGGATCTTGCCGTTCACATAGGTGGTCGTGGTCGGCAGCTTGACGCCGCTCTTGGGCGAGGTGACGCGGGCGAACACCTGGTCGTAGAGGTTCTCGAACGCGCCGGCGCAGAGGAAGAGCATCTTGCCGGTGTCGATCCAGACGCCGTTCGTGTCCGCGGCGCCGTCCTTGAGCACGGTCATGGGGTGGAAGACCCGCTCGCCCTCGATCAAGGTGAGGAGGGCCTGCTGGATGTTGATGCCGGTGACGTACGGCTTGCCGCCCAGGAGGCCGGAGACCTTGTCGATCTCGTCGAGGCAGACCGTGGCGCGCTCCATGGTGCGGCCGATCTCCTCGGCGGAGGCGCCGGGACCGAGCACCTGCCGGGCGCGCTCCTCCAGGCGGGTGAAGAGCCGGCCGGTGTCCACCGCCCCCTCCTCGGTCGCCAAGGTGTTGGCGTTCATGATGAGCACCACCCGGTGCTCCCGGAAGTCGTCGCTGGAGTTGTAGAGCGACTCGATCCCGCGCATGATCGTGGTCTTGCCGGTGCCGGAGTTGCCGATGAGGAGGAGGTTGCCGTACTTCTCCCCCTGGAGGTGCTTGAAGATGGCCACCGACACATAGCGGAGGGCTTCCTCCTGGCCGATGACCTGCTGCGAAAGATAGTCGTGGATCTCAACCGGCTTCATGGGGCTCGCTCCTTGTACCTCTATATACGTGCGCGGACGGCGCTCCGCCGAGCAGGGTAACCCGGACCGGGGGGCGGGGATTCCCTTTCCTTGCTATCCTCCCCGCCGTGAGACGGAGCACCCTCGACCTCGAAAAGCAGCTCAACCCGGACCAGATCGCCGCGGTCACGCATGGCGACGGGCCTCAGCTCGTGCTGGCCGGCGCGGGGTCCGGCAAGACCCGCGTCATCACCTACCGCATCTCCTGGCTGGTGGAGGAGAAGGGGATCGACCCCGGCCACATCGCGGCCATGACCTTCACCAACAAGGCCGCGGCCGAGATGCGCGAGCGGGTCGAGGACCTCCTCGGGCTCCACCCCCTCAGCACCTCGGTGGGCACCTTTCACCGCTTCGGCCTGATCCTCCTCCGGCGCTACGGCGAGCGGGTCGGGCTGCGGCGCGACTTTGCGATCCTGGACACGAGCGACCAGCTCGGGCTCATCAAGGAGGCCCTGGGCTCCGAGGGGCTCTCCGAGACCGCCTTCTCCCCGCGCGCCGTCCTCTCCCAGATCAGCGGTGCCAAGAACAAGCTCATCGAGCCGCCGGCCTACGAGTCGGCCGCCACCAACTTCTTCGAAAAGAAGGTCGCCGCCCTCTACCGGCGCTACCAGGGCCTCCTCGGTGCGGCGTCCGGCGTGGACTTCGACGACCTCATCAGCCTCTCGGTCAAGCTCCTCTCGCACGATGCCGAAGTCCGGGACCGCATCCGCTACCGCACCCGCTACCTGCTGGTCGACGAATACCAGGACACCAACCACGCCCAGCTCCGCCTGATCCAGGAGCTGATCGGCTCGGCGGGCAACCTCACCGCGGTCGGCGACGAGGACCAGGGCATCTACCGCTGGCGCGGCGCGAACCTCGACAACATCCTGGAGTTCGAGGCGACCTTCCCCGGAGCTGTGGTTCACAAGCTGGAACGCAACTACCGCTCGACCCAGACCATCCTCGACATCTCCGGCGCCCTGATCGCGAACAACGTCCACCGCCGGGGCAAGCGCCTGTGGACCGATCAGGGGTCCGGCACCAAGGCCGAGCTCTACCGGGCCACGGACGAGGGCGACGAAGCCAACTGGATCGTGGACAAGATCCAGAGGCTTCAAAAGCAGTACAAGCTGGGCGACATGGCGGTCCTGGTCCGGACCAACGCCCAGACCCGCGCCATTGAAGACGAGATGCTCAAGCGCGAGGTTCCGTACTCGCTGGTCGGCGGTGTGCGCTTCTACGACCGGGCGGAGATCAAGGACCTGGTGGCCTACCTGCGCGTGCTGCGCAACCCGCGCGACAGCTTCTCCCTGGCGCGGATCTTCAACCAGCCGCCGCGCGGCATCGGCAAGTCCACCCAGGAGCTGCTGCGGGACCGGGCGATCCAGCTCGGCCAGCCGGTCTGGGACGTCCTCTACCTGGACGACCTCGGCACGCTCCCGGCCCGCAGCGCCACCTCGCTGCGCAAGTTCCGGGACCTGATCGTGGGCCTCCAGGAGGCGTCGAAGGAGCTGCCGCTGCCGGCCCTGCTCGACCGCCTCCTCAAGGACACCGGCTACGCCAAGCTCTATGACAAGGACGATCCGGACGACCTCGCCCGGCTGGAGAACATCGAGGAGTTCCTCTCCGCGGCCCAGGAGTTCACCGAGGCGAACAGCTACAACCGGGGCGACGAGGATCTCCTGACGGCCTTCCTCGACCACGTGGCTCTGGTGACCGACCTCGACTCGCTCCAGGAAGAGAAGGGCGTCTCGCTGATGACCCTGCACAGCGCCAAGGGCCTGGAGTTCAAGGCCGTCATGGTCGCGGGCCTGGAGGACGGTCTCCTGCCGCACTTCAACTCGCAGGGTGCGAGGGAGGACATCGAGGAAGAGCGTCGCCTGCTCTATGTGGGCATGACCCGGGCGCGGGAGCGTCTGTATCTGAGCTGCTGCCGGCGCCGGCGCATTGCGGGCCGGTACCAGGATCAGATGGAGTCGCCGTTCCTCCACGAGCTGCCCGACAATCTCCTGGAGGTCCACCACAGCCCCGACCTCTTCCTGGGCGACCGCCCGAGCGAGCGGGCGCAGAGCATCTACTCCTTCTTCGGACAGGCAGCCCCGCCGCGCGCCGCCCCGCCCGCGGCCTATGGGCGTCCAGAGAGTCGTCCGACTCCGCCGAGGTCCGGCGTGCCGTCCTCCTTCGTCCCCTCCCGGCCTCAGCCGGTGGCACCCAGGGGCCGGGTGGTCGTACCCGAGCCCGACGAAAGCCAGGTGCCGCGGCGGCCGATCAAGCGCGGCAGCCGGGTTCGCCACCCCACCCTCGGTCCGGGTGTCATCCTGGAGATGGAAGGCCAGGGCGAGGACATGCGCCTCACCGTCTTCTTCGAGAAGGCCGGCAAGCGCAAGCTGGTGGCGAAGTTCGCGAACCTGGAGGTGCTGTAGCTACCGTTCACCCCGCCGCATCGCCAGGTAGTCGTCCCGAAGCAGGCCATAGAGGTAGTTGTCGACCCGGCGTCCGCGGAGCTTGAAGTAGCCCTTGAGGTGGCCTTCGCGCTGGAAGCCGTTCTTCTCCAGGACGCGCTGCGAGCCCAGGTTCTCGGTGGCACAGCGGGCCTCGACCCTCTCCAGGAGGGTGTTCAGGAAGAGATCGTCCAGGAGGGTCTGGAGAGCCTCGGTCATGACCCCCAGGCCCTGGTAGGAGGTCGAAAGCGCATAGCCGACCTCGGCCAGGCCGTGCTCCCAGTTGCTCACCACCAGGGTGATCCAGCCCGCCGGGTCCCCTCCGACTTGGACGATCCACTGGAACTTCTCACCCCGGCCGCGGTAGAGGTCCGGAATTCTCTGGCTCGCCACGTCCGCCCGGAGCTGGGCGGTGGGCAGCTCGTTGAGAGGCTGAAAGCGCCGGACGCTCGGCTCCGAGCGCCACTGCCGGAGCAGCTCGGCATCCCGCGGTACTGCCGGCCGGAGGGTAACTTCCTGGGGAGAGTAGCGCTCCATGAAGGCCATGGCGTAATTTTAAGCTCTCTCAGCAGAGAAAAATCATAGAACGGCCCTTTGGGCCGAGCGATCGGCCCTTCACCTCTCTTGGACGGGTCTGACCGTCAGCCGGTTCCCGGAGATCACGCCATGGGCAAGGGCGAGCGACCGGCCGCTCGGTCAGCCCCCTTGACCTCCCAGTCATCGGTACTCTAGGCTTTTCTCCGTCCCGAAGAACCGATGGCTCCCCCAAAGACGAAAACCTCAGAACTGCTGGCGACCGGAGAGCGGGTCTATCTTCGTCATCCCGAGCGGGGCGACGCGGAGGAGTTCCTGTCTCTGGTCCGGGCGAGCCGGCGATATCACCGGCCCTGGGTGTACCCTCCGACGACGAAGGATGGCTTCCGGCGCCTGGTCGAGCGGAGCGAGTCGGACCGGTATTTTCCCTGTTTCTTCTTCCTGCGCCAGACCGATGCTCTGGTGGGGGTCGCCAATCTCAGCGAGATCGTCCGCGGAGTGTTCCTGAGCACCTATCTCGGCTTCTATGGGCATGCCGGCTACGCAGGCCAGGGGCTGGTCCGAGAAGGTGTCCAGATCCTCATCCGGCACGCCTTCCGGACGCTGAAGCTCCACCGGATCGAGGCGAACGTGCAGCCCACCAATCTAAGCTCGCTGGCTCTCGTCCGTGCCTTGGGCTTCCGGAAGGAGGGCCTCTCGCGTCGGTATCTCAAGATCGGCGGGCGGTGGCGCGACCACGAGCGCTGGGCTCTGCTGGCCGAGGATCGCAGGACTTAAATGCGCTACCGACTGACGATCTCCTACCGCGGCACCCAGTACGCAGGCTGGCAGCGCCAGGAGAACGCGGTCTCGGTCCAGCAGGTGGTCGAGGAGGCGATCTCGAAGCTCGCCGGAGAGCCGGTGCGGGTGACAGGCGCGAGCCGGACGGATGCCGGGGTCCATGCCCGGGGACAGGTGGCGCACCTGGACCTGGAGCGGCCACTTCCGACCCGGGCGCTGGTTCATGGGGTCAACCCCCACCTGCCGGAGGACATCCGAATCCTGGCCGCCGCCGAGGTGGAGGACGGTTTCCATGCCCGCAAGAGCGCGCTCGGCAAGGAATACCGGTACCGGCTGAGCCGGGCGGAGGTGGTGTCCCCTCTCGACTCGCTGTTCGTGGCCCCGGTCTCCCCCCGGATCGACGTCGGGCGGATGGAGCGGGCTTCGGCCCTGCTGCCGGGGAGGCACGACTTCTCGGCGTTCGCCCTGGCCGGGGGCAGCCACGGGCAGCCGTTCCGGTCCATCCAGACTGCGTCCTGGGCCGAGGCGAAGGCGGAGATCGTGTTCTCGATCACCGGCGATGGGTTCCTGCGCGGCATGGTTCGTGCTCTGGTGGGTACCCTGATCGAGGTGGGGCTCGGCCGGCGCGAGCCGGAGAGCCTTGCCGATCTGCTCCAGGGCCGCCCGCGTTCCGAGGCCGGCCCGACCGCCCCCGCCCAGGGGCTGGTGCTGGAAAGAGTGTTCTATCCCGGCAACTAGTGCGGTTGTGGTACCGTAAGGGTCCTTCGCATGGCCGATATTTCCAAACTCGCGCCCCCCGGCTCCCCCGAAGAGCTGCTCGTCCGCCGGATGGATCTGGAGCGGCTGCCGAAGCACGTCGCCATCATCATGGACGGCAACGGCCGGTGGGCGAAAGGCCGCAACCTGCCGCGCGTCGAAGGGCACCGCGCCGGCGTGGCCTCGGTCCGCGACACGGTCGAGGCCTCGGCCCAGCTCGGCCTCGAGGTGCTCACCCTGTACGCGTTTTCGGTCGAGAACTGGAAGCGCCCCCGCTTCGAGGTCTGGACCCTGATGAACCTGCTCAAGGAGTACATCCGCAAGGAGCGGGAGAACCTGGTCGAGAACGACATACGGCTCAACGTCCTCGGCCGCTGGCGCGAGCTCGACCCGACCGTGGTGCGCGAGCTCGAAGCCACCCTCGACGCCACCCGCCACTGCCAGGGGATGAATTTCAACATCGCCCTCAACTATTCCGGCCGCTGCGAGATCGTGGACGCCTGCCGCCGGATCGTGGCCGACTGGGCCGCCGGCAAGCACGCCGACATCGACGAAGAGACCCTCAACCGGTACGTCTACACCTCGGGCCAGCCCGACCCCGACCTCCTGATCCGCACCTCGGGCGAGCTGCGGGTCAGCAACTTCCTGCTCTGGCAGATCGCGTACACCGAGATCTGGGTGACCCAGACCCTGTGGCCGGACTTCCGCCGGCGCGACCTGATCGAGGCCGTCCTCGCCTTCCAGAGCCGGGAGCGGCGGTACGGCGGCGTCAAGACGTCGGACTCGGAAGCTCCGCAAGAGGTCGGGCTGTTCGCGTCCGGACGCCGTCCGGGCTGACCCTCCACGGCGGCGCCCCCCCGATGCAGAGGCTCCTCACCGCCGCGGTCCTCACCCCTCTGGCCCTCCTGGCCCTGTTCAAGCTGCCGGGGCCCTGGTGGTTCGCGCTGGTCGCGGTCCTGGTGGACCTCGCGGTCTGGGAGTACATCCGGATCGTCAAGGGCCGGGCCCCGAACGCGCCGCTGATCGTCCTGCTGGTCCTGGTCCCCCTGACGGCGCTCGCGGTCAGCGCCTCGCTGTTCGAGGGCGGCGCGCTGCTCGACCCCCGGCTGCACCTGTTCACCGGCGGCCTGCTGCTCTCGATCGGCCTCTCCACCCTCCTCCTGCTGTCCCGGGTTCCGCTCCCCGAGACACTGGATGCCCTGGGGATTCTGGGGTTCGGCGTGCTCTACTTCGCCCTGCCGATTTCGAGCATGCACTATCTCCAGCAGTCCGACCCCTGGCTCGTCTTCCTGCTGATGGCCATCGTGTTCCTGGGGGACACGGCGGCCTATTACGTAGGGTCGGCGATCGGCCGGCACAAGATGGCGCCGGTCATCAGTCCGAAGAAGAGCTGGGAGGGGGCGGCGGCCGGGTTCGTCACCTCCGTGGCGGCCGCAGCCGTCTGGAGCGCGTGGAAGCTGGGCCGGGTCGATCCCGAGCTGCTGGCGGTCGCGGCCGTGACCGCGCTGGCGGCCCAGGTGGGCGACCTGGTGGAGTCGATGATCAAGCGCGGGGCGGGCGTCAAGGACTCGGGCCAGATCCTGCCGGGGCACGGCGGGATGCTCGACCGGCTCGACGCCATGCTGTTCGCCGCCCCGGTCCTGCTCCTCGGCCTCTGGGTGCTCGGCGTGGACGGCGTTCCGCTCCCCCTGCGGTGACAGAGGGCCGGGGACCCCGGGGAATGCTCCGCAGCTCCCGGCGGTTCGATACAATCGAGAATCTTTATCAGCCACGTCGCAAAAGGGCTCGTTCATGATTGACCTGCTGATTCCCATCCTCTCCTTCGTCTTCGCGCTCGGCGTGATCATCGTCGTGCACGAGGCCGGACACCTGCTGGTCGCCAAGGCCTTCAACGTGAAGGTGCTCACCTTCTCGGTCGGCTTCGGCCGGAAGCTCTGGAGCGTCCAGCGCGGCGAGACCGAGTACCGGGTAGCGGCCGTGCCGCTCGGCGGCTATGTGCGGCTCGGCGGCGAGAACGTCGAGGAGGCGACCGGGAACGACCCGCGCGAGTTCCTCAGCAAGCCCAGGTGGCAGCGCATCCTGGTCTACCTCGCCGGCCCGGTCATGAACGTGATCCTCTCCATCGCGATCTTCGCCGGCCTGTTCATGGTCGGCATCGAGGTGACCAACCTCACCTCGGTCCCGCCGGTGATCGGCGAGGTGGACCCCGGCTCCTCGGCTGCCAAGGCCGGCCTGCACCGGGGGGACGAGATCGTCGCGGTCAAGGGCCAGCCGGTGAAGGACTGGATGAAGGTGATGATGGAGCTGGTCACCTCCGCCGACCGGCCGGTCCCCCTGGACGTGAAGCGCGGCGAGAAGATCCTCAAGGTCGAGGTCACGCCGAAGCGCAACCCGCGGGACGACAGCGGCGACCTGGCCGGCCTGAACCCGCTCTTCCGTCCCCAGATCACGCAGGTCCTCAAGGACAGCCCCGCCCAGGCCGCCGGCTTTCGGCCGGGCGACGAGGTGCGCACCGTGGCCGGCAAGCCGGTCGCCCTGGACCGCGACTTCGTAGCCATGATCTCCAAGCGCGCCAACCAGCCCACCGAGATCCAGGTGATGCGCGACGGCCGGCTCCTGACCCTCAACGTCACCCCCCGGCTGGACGGCAAGGAAGGGCGCATCGGGGTCGGCATCGGCCTGTTCCAGCGCTACAGCCCGGGCCACGCGATCATCCAGAGCGTGCGCTACAACATCCAGGTGGTCGCGGGCACCTTCTACGTCATCGGCAAGATCTTCACCCGCGAGGTCTCGGCCAAGAGCGCGCTCTCCGGACCGATCGGCATCGCCCAGGCGACCGGCGAGGCCGCCCGCATGGGCTTCAAGCAGCTCCTCTACATGATGGGGCTGCTCAGCATCAGCATCGCCGTGATGAACCTGCTGCCGATCCCGATCCTCGACGGCGGCCAGATCTCCATCCTGATGGTCGAGGAGGTCATCCGGCGCGACCTGCCGCTGCGCATGAAGGAGGTCATCAGCCAGATCGGCTTCCTCATGATCATCCTCCTGATGTTCGTGGTGATATGGTTCGACCTGCTGAAAACCAACTTCGCCGGGAAGCTGTTCGGCTCGTAGCCGGTCCCGGCTCAGAGGAGCGACCATGCCCGGCCCGATCTCGATCGGCGACGAAGCGCCGAACTTTGACCTGAGCTCGACGGAAGAATGTCTGCTGATGTTGAAGGACGAGGTGGTGCGGACGGCGGTGGTGGTGTATTTCTTCGCCGACCCGGCGAGCGAGCGGGTGCTGCGTGACCTCGACTCCCTGAACCGGCGGCTGGGCGGCCTCGTGAAGATGCAGACCCGGGTGCTCGCCGTCTCCCCGGTACCGCTCGACGACCTCAGGAAGCTCCAGCGCGAGCGCAAGCTCCTGTTCCCCCTGCTCCACGACGACCGCAACTTCGCCGCGGCCTATGGCGTGGCCTCTTCGGAGGAAGGCAAGCCCTACGCCCCGGCCCTGGTCCTGGTGGACCGGCGGCAGCGCGTCCGGTTCCTCGCGAACCCGGTCGCCTCGGCCGAGGAGTCGTTCTCGCAGATCGAGGGCGCGCTCAAGGACCTGCCCTCGCCCACGAAGAGCTATCCGAAGAGCGTGGTGAACCGGCTCATCGACCGGTGGGTGAACTAGATTTCTTCCGCCGCCTCTTCGGCTTCAGACCCACCAGACCCAACAGCGTCTTCAGATCCCGGCGATGGCCTTTCATGTCGTCGCCGGGCTCGGTCTCCAGGACCATGGGGATCTTCTGCAGCCGCGGCTCGGTGAGCAGGCGCTCGAAGCAGCCGAGCCCGATCTCCCCCTCGCCGATGTGGGCGTGGCGGTCGCGCCGCGAGCCGAACGGCTTCACCGAGTCGTTCAGGTGCAGGCAGCCCATCGCCTCCAGCCCCAGGCGCTGCTCCACCTCGTCCCAGAACTCCGCGAATCCGGCCTCCTCGTGGATCGCATAGCCCGCCGCGAAGGAGTGGCAGGTGTCCAGGCAGAAGCCCACCCGGTGCGGCTCGGCCACCCTCTCCCGCATGGCCGCGAGTTGCTCCAGCCGCCAGCCCAGGCAGCTCCCTTGGCCGGCGGTGTTTTCGAGCAGCACCCGGGTGGAGACGTCCGGCAGGTCGCCCAGGACCGCATCCAGAGAGACCGCGACCCTCTCGATCCCGGCCTCCTCGCCGGCCCCCAGGTGCGCGCCGGGGTGGAGGACCAGGCCCTGGACGCCCAGGCGCGAGCAGCGGAGCAGCTCGTCGGTCAGGGCGTCGAGCGACTTCTCCAGGATGGCCGGATCCGTGGCCGCCAGGTTGATCAGGTAGCTCGCGTGGGCGACCAGCGGACCCACGGCGCTCGACGCGTGGGCCGCGCGGAAGATGGTCACCTCGTCGTCGACCATCTCCTTGGCGCGCCACTGGTTGGCATTCTTGACGAAGATCTGGATGGCGTCGCAGCCCAGGTCCGCGGCCCGGTCGAAGGCGTTCGCCATGCCGCCGGCGACCGAGACGTGGGCTCCGAGGGGTGGAAGGGTGGGCGGCATGCGCGGGATTGTATGCGCTTTGGTAGACTGCCCGCCGATGACGAAGGTTGTGAAGGGCCTTGGCTACCTGGCGTACGGGGTCGTGATCCTGCTGGTCTTCGGACTGGCGGCCTACACCTCGTTCAGCCTCTTCGTGCGCAGCGGGGTGACCACGGTGCCGCCGGTCGAGGGTCTGACCCAGGCCGACGCGACCGCCCGGCTGACCGACCAGGGCCTTCGCCTGCGCGGGATTGAAAACGAGGGCCGCTACAGCGAGAAGGTGCCGGCCGGCAAGATCCTGCGTCAGAACCCGGACGCCCGCACCCTGGTCAAGCGCGGAAGCTTCGTGACCGTGGTCCTCTCCAAGGGGCCGCAGAGGGTCGAGGTCCCCGAGGTGGCGAGCCAGAACCTGCCCGCGGCCCAGGCCGCGCTCGCCGGCAGCGGGCTCACGGTCGGCCAGATCCTGGGCGCCTACAGCAGCACCCTGTCGACCGGCTCGGTGGTGACCACCGATCCCTCGCCCGGCGTGACCATCCCGCCTTCGACCCCGGTCAACGTGCTCCTCGCCCTGTCCGTGCCGAACGAGCGCTACCTCATGCCGGACCTGGTCTACCGCGACTACGAGGGCCTCCGCCCCTACTTCGAGCAGCACGGCTTCCGCTTCGGCAGCGTCAAGTACGAGCGCTACGAAGGGGTGGCGGCCGGCGTGATCCTCCGCCAGTTCCCGCTGCCCGGCCACCCGCTCACCAAGCAGGACAACATCTCCCTCGTGGTGGCCACCGCGGACACGCCGACCGACTCGGCGACCCCGCCGGCTGCCGAGACACCCGCACCCGCGGAGGAAACGCCCTGATGCGCCTGGCCCCCTCGATCCTCGCCGCCGACCTGGCCGACTTCGCCGGTGCCCTCGCCCTCTGCGAGCGGGGCGGCGCGGACCTGATCCACGTGGACGTCATGGACGGCCACTTCGTGCCCAACCTGACCTTCGGCATCCCGGTGATCAAGGCGCTCAAGCGCCGCACCCGGCTGCCGCTGGACGTCCATCTCATGGTCAGCAACCCGGACCGGCTGATCGACGACTACCTGGCCGCGGGCTCGGACCGTGTGGCGGTGCACTGGGAGGCGGCGATCCACCTGGACCGCCTGCTGACCCACATCCGCAAGGCCGGCGCCGAGGCCGGGGTGGTCCTCAACCCGGCCACGCCCGTGGAGGTCCTGGAGGACGTGCTGGAGCAGGCGGACTTCGTCCTGTTGATGTCGGTGAACCCGGGCTTCGCCGGCCAGCCGTTCCTGCCGCGGGCCCTGGACAAGGCGCGCCGGCTGCGCGAGCTGATCCGGAGCCGCGGCCTCCGGGTGGACATTTCGATGGACGGGGGCATCGATCGCGATAACATGGCGCGGGTGGTGGCCGCCGGGGTGGACACGTGCATCGTGGGGTCGGGAATCTTCGCCGCCGAAGACCCGGTTGCCAGGATGAAGGAGCTGCGGAGCCAGACTCCGCCGGAGACCGTATGAAACGAATCGTCCTTCTGCTGGCCGCGCTCCTCCTGGCGCTGGCCGGCTGCAAGAGCGGAGGCGCCGAGGACCCGCTCCTCAAGCTCTCCGCCGAAGAGTCGCTCGCGCAGGGCAAGGCGCTGCTCGCCAACCAGAAGTACGCCCGCGCCCGGCCGTACTTCACCCACGCCTTCGAGGTCGAGCCCAACTCGCCGGTCGGACGCGAGGGGCTGCTGCTCGCCGCCGACACCTACTACCAGGAGGGCGGCACCACCAACTACGTCCAGGCCGAGGCCAAGTACCGGGACTACCTGAACCGGTTCCCGACCTCCGAGCAGGCGGCCTACGTCCAGTTCCAGATCGCCAACAGCCTGGCCAAGCGGATGGAGCGGCCCGACCGCGACCAGACCGTGACCCGCAAGGCGCTCCAGGCCTTCCAGGAGCTGGCGCGGCTCTATCCCACGAGCGAGTACGCGGCCCAGGGCCAGGAGCAGATCAACCTGGTGCGCAACAACCTGGCCGAGCACGAGTTCCAGGTCGGCCGCTTCTACCTGCGCTACGGCCTGCCGGTCGCGGCGATCCAGCGCTTCGAGATCCTGCTGCGCGACTATCCGCAGTACCCCGAGCGCGACAAGGCGATGTACAACCTGGGGCTCGCCTACCAGATGAACGACAAGCCGGAGGAGGCGAAGAAGACCTTCGACCAGCTCCGCTCCCAGTTCCCCCAGAGTCCCTTCCTGTCTGAAATCCCGGAGAAGAGAGCCCAGACATGAAGCACCCCCTCGCCCTGGTCACCGCCGCCGCCCTCGCCACCCTTCCGATCCTGGCCGGCTGCGCCGGCAACCCCCTGCGGCCGGCCGACACCTCGGCCCTGGAGCAGGAGATCCAGCGCCTGCGGGCCCAGGTCGTGGAGCTGCAGCGCCAGGCGGCCATGGACGAGGTCGAGATGGCGCGCCTGCGCCAGCAGCTCGGCATCAAGCCGTCGGTTCCGGCGCCCGCGCGCGTCGAGCCGGCCCGGCCCGAGCCGGTCCAGACCGCGCCGCGCCAGCAGCCGGTCCAGACCGCGCCCAGGACGACGCCCCCGGCGACCCAGCCGGCCCGGCCCCAGCCCCAGACGACCCAGCCGGTCCAGCCGCAGCCGGGCAAGCCGGCGCCCTCCACGACGACGCGGATCGAGGAGGAGGAGATCGAGGAGGCTGACATCGACCTGCCGCAGCCGGCGAAGCCTTCGGCTCCCCAGACGACCCAGGCTCCGCCGGCCGGCGAATCCTCCTCCGAGGTCCTCTCCCCGACCTCGCAGGCGCTCTACGACCGCGGCTACACCCTCTATCACCAGGGCCACTTCGTGGACGCCGAGGGCAGCTTCCAGCGCTTCCTCCAGGGCAACCCGAAGAGCGAGCTCGCCGACAACGCCCAGTACTGGATCGGCGAGTGTCGCTACTCCCGCGGCGACTTCCGCGGCGCCCTGGCCGCCTTCCGGGAGACCGTCTCGAAGTTCCCCGAGGGCAACAAGGTGCCCGACGCCCTGCTCAAGGCCGGCCAGTGCCTGGAGGCCCTGAACGACGTCGAAGGCGCCCGCAATACCTATCAGGAAGTCGCCCGCCGCTTCCCGGGAACCGCCGCGGCCTCGGTCGCGCAGGAGCGCCGCGCCAAGCTTCCCTAGTCCCCTTCCGCACTTTCGGGCGAAAGTCTCAAGAAAAACTTGAGGCTTCTTGCGGTAAACTTGACAGTCGCAAGCAGGCCCTGTAGCTTAGGGCATAGCGAATTCACTATGCCTTCCTCCATTGGCGTTCAGGAGGCCCTCATGAGAGTGCGGCTTTCTAGCTTCGTCCTAGCTGCCGTAGTATTGGGATCAATACTCGGTTCTTCGGCCCTGGTGGCCGCCGACCGGCCGCCCCAGGATCTCCATCTGGTGGGTGACCACTGGACCGCCTGGGATCCGCCCCAGCCTCCGGCCGGGGCCCAGGTCCACATCATCGAGCGCGGCGACACGCTCTGGGACCTGGCCGCGAAGACCTACGGCAACCCCTACCTGTGGCCGCAGATCTGGGAGAAGAACCAGTACATCCTCGACGCCCACTGGATCTACCCCGGGGACCCGCTGGTGATGGGCCTCGAGGTGGCGCCGGTCGATACCCTGACCGAGGGCGGCACCACGGGCGACGAGGAGGGCACGGGCACGCCGGAGGTGACCGGCGACGTGCTCACCCCCGAGCAGGCCGCCGGCGCGCCGGTGCCGCTCGGCGCCGAGAGCGACATCTACTGCACGGGCTACATCGGCGACCTCGACGAGAAGTTCGCCTACACCATCATCGGCTCGGAGTACGAGTCGCTCGGCCCGAACCTGGACCTCGGCGCGAGCTACGGCTTCAGCGGCCAGTACGGCCGGGTGGGCACGGTCAAGTACAACCTGTCCACGGGCGACATCATCTACCTGGACGGCGGCCGCGCGCGCGGCATGACCCCCGGCACCGTATTCACCGTGGTCGAGCCGCAGCGCCAGGTCGTCCATCCAGTGACCCGGCAGGTGGCCGGCCGCTTCTACCACTACGTCGGCCGCGTCCGGGTGCTCTCCGTGCAGGAGGACACCGCGATCGCCGAGATCGTCCACTCCTGCGACCCGATCCTGGTCGGCCAGCAGCTCCAGGCCTTCGAGCCCGAGCCGGTCCCCCTGGGCCGCCCGACCGCGCTGCGGCCGGTCAACTACCCCTCGACCGAGGACGAGCTGCGCGGCTCCCCGATCATCCTGTTCTCCCAGGACAACCTCGTCTCCCTCGCCGAGGACCACGTGGTCTACATCGACCGCGGCGTGGATCAGGACGTCACGCCCGGCGACATGTTCACCATCTACCGGATGAACCATGACGGCCTGCCGCCCATCGTCATCGGCGAATTGGCCGTGCTCTCCGTCCACAAGAGCTCGTCGGTGGCCAAGATCATCGAGTCGCGCTACGCCGTGTTCGTCGGCGACCGGCTCGAGCCGAAATGACCCGGCGTCGCCAGCCCGGACTCGCGAGACCGGGCGCTCCGGCGCCCGGTCTGTGGTAGTCTGAGTCTTCTTTTCTCTTCGCGCGCGAGGGACACCTTCTTGGCCGACCAAAACCTGAACGGACGTCTGGTGCTGATCGTCGACGAGCTCGTCCGCCGCGGCGTGACCCTGGAGCAGGCCCGCCGGGAGTTTGAGCGCCAGTTCATCGTCGCCTCGCTCAAGTCCAACCGGGGCAACTTCTGCCGCTCGGCGCGGTGCCTGGGAGTCCACCGGAACACCCTCCGGAACAAGCTCTCCGACCTCGGCATCGCGGTCGAGGACCTCGGGCTCTCCGGCCGCAAGTCGGCGCGTCGCAAGCTCGCCCCACCCGCAGACTGAAGTTTCTGGCATAGAACCTGCATTAAAAACAGCCAGTATCACGGTACCGTCCGCGAGGGGATTCGTGGGCGGTTCTTGCTGTTTTCTGTTCATAGCCCACCTCTCGGCCGCTGGCCGGTCTGTGGGCTCACCGTGCGACCGCGAAGTCCCGAGGAGGGCCGGCCATTGAAACCGAGACGCGTGCCGTTCACGGTGTCCGCGACGATGCTGTTCCTGATGATTGCGTTCAACTCCACTCCGTCCGACACCGCCATTCATGACCCCTATCGGCTGTCCGCCGTTCCCCAGGAAGACCAGGAGATGCGGGATCTTGCCCGGTGGGTGGTCCAAGCCCGGACCGAGCGTCCGCGGCTGTTCACCCCGCGGGACCTCGACGCCGTTCTGACCCAAAGGCCGCAGAAGCTCGGCCTTCTCTCTCCCGAAGCCAGCAGTATCGCCGATGCGGCGCGCCGCGAGCAGCTCGCCGGCCTCCCCTACG